>JAKBAE010000136.1 GCA_021809325.1 bacterium | reverse complement strand
GTAATCGCAGATGTCCCTTCGCCAACCAAGACTCCATGAGCATTCAGATCAGTCTGTCCTGTACCTCCGTAGGAAACGAGAATAGGAGTGACTAAAGAAATCGTAAGCGACTGTCCACTACCCGTAGTTGTTAAAATGTTAGAATCTCCAACAACATAAATATCCTTCCCAACAGATGTAGCCGACCCAGTGTTTCCAATCAGAGAATATATTGACGAAATCGATGCGCTTGCCGCGATGGTGATTGCTCCAGAGCTATTCGTAATTATAATATTGGACCCTGCTGTCAGAGTTGCTGCAGCAGGTGATCCAGATGAAGATCCAATGATTAATTGGCCGTCTGCTAAAGGCCCCAACCAAGATAGGAAGGAAGTAGTTCCCCCACCTATTGGAATAGCATTCGCCGTTTGACTTCCTAATTTGGAATTCAGTCCCAATGGAGTAACAGCTGTAGTAGCACTATTTCCTAATATCGTACTTGGATTATTGGCCAGCTGCACAACGCCAATTTGAGATGTAGAAGCATTGATTCCAGTGATAGAAAGAGAGTTACCACTTCCTTGAGTGGTGATTCCTGTACCGCCTAAAAGTTGGATCACTCCGGAAGCATTCGGTGTCGCAGATCCAGAATTAGCTATGAAAGTGCTTGAGGGTGTGCCACTGGCACCCGGCGCTGTAAAAGTAAGAGTATTTGTTATCGGATCTCCAAGAATCGTTACGTTCGTTCCAGTGAGATTGATGTTTCCGGCTGCATTCGCTCCAACAGCACCTCCACTAGTCCCAGTTAAAGTAGTGAAGGTGGTTTTTCCTGCAGCTGCAGGTGGTATAGGGCCAATAGATCCAATAGACATATTTAATCCTGTGTTTTAAATCTGCATCACAAAACTACTAATAAAAACAGATTTTTAATAAATTATTTTGCTAGGTATGATTTTTACAATCTTTTAAGTGGGTAGCCTTTCAAACATAAATCACCACTTACAAAAGAAAAAAGTTATTTATCTAATCAGAGAAAGGTTTGAAAATACTATTTCAAACATTGTTTTTTAAAGAAAGAAAACTCTCAACATTACAACCTTCCGGTTATTCATTTCTCGCAATCCAAACCATAACAAATTAACAAAATTTTATATAACATAAATCAAACAAGAGTTACAAAACCCCTAATTGTCATGCAAATAAGCTAACCCGTTTTTTCAAAACAGAGAGTCTAACAAACTTCCCACCCTCAAACTCCTCTCTGCTTAAAGAGGGAAAAGATGAAAACGAACGAGCCATTTCATCAATGCCGTAATCGAGCGGCATCTCAAGCTGAAAATTAGGAAGAAGAGACGAAAGCTTGTCAAACCGCACGCGGTAGTTGCGAGGATCGAAACCTGTTTCTCCCGTGAAAACAATTTTTGCTTCAGGATAGCGCGCTGATATCTTCTGTGCGATCTCTCGCACCTGCACATTCTGTTGGTTAGACCCGATGTTAACGGCTAGATTGTGAACAAGAAGCCGCGGAGCATGGAGAAAGGCAATAAATGCACGTGCGATATCTTTGACATGAATGAGCGGTCGCCACGGCGTCCCATCGCTTTGCAGCCGAATTTCTCCTTTTGTTAAGACGCAGGCAAGAAGATTATTGACAACGAGATCGAGCCGCAGCATTGGAGAGTCTCCAAATGCCGTGGCATTACGCAAATAGACCGGAGAGAAATCGGGAGAGGCAAGAAGAGCGATACCCTTTTCCGCTTCAATCTTAGATCGAGCGTAGGCCGATTGCGGATTGAGAGGAGCTTTTTCATCGAGATCGAGCGAGGCTCCTTGCCCATAGATTGAACAACTGCTCGAAAAGAGAAATCGCGGGACTCCGGCTTTTTTTGAAATCCGGGCAAGGTGGACCGATCCCTCAATATTGACCTTCTGCGTAAGCGCGGGATCCAGCTCGCCCATCGGGTCATTTGAGAGAGCAGCTAAATGCATCACGCAATCGCATCCGGCCAAATCTTGCGGCACAAGGGATCGAACATCTTGGCGAAGATCGAGGTCCGGATCAATAAGGATACCGCGTCTGCTCGAAGCATACAGATCGAGATCGCATCCGATCACGATATGTCCCTCTTCTTTTAGAAGCTGTAAGAGGTGGGCGCCGATATAGCCCCGATGTCCCGTTAAAAATACCCTCATCCTTTTCGCCTCCAAGCTTGGCAGTAATATTCAGCAAGGCGGTCCCAAAACAGCCCTTCATTCCAATCTACTGTCGGAAGATCTGTATTGACCCTGCGGATTGGTTCATGAAATTCCGTCTGCTCCTGGCAGATAAACGGACAAGGCAAACAAAACCGCTTTTCTATTTCGCGTGAAAATCGTCCTGTGAACTTTCCTTGCTCTTCGACATAGCCGCTCGGACGGCACACCTCTTTTTCAGAGAAAGCGAAAGAGACATACTCCTTTGCGAGCAGATCGATCGGAATATTGTCCCGGATATAGGCAGGCGTTAGGACTGATGGAGTTTTCCCCATGAGCCAATTGTGAGCTAAATAGGAGGTGAACCGAAACTCTTCATAAGGACCGAAGGGATTCGGAATCACAAATTTGCCCATCGTTAGTCCGCTCGTTTCAGCATATGCTTCAAAAATCTGCGCCGTCAGCGCTTTGGAAAGGCCGTAAGAAGACACCGCTTTGGCATTCGGATCGCCCCCTTCTCCCGGCTCAAACACAGAGCCGGTGAGAATGACCCGCCTGCAGCCGCCGTCATAAAGGGACTGGAGCACCAGCCGCAAATTCCTGGCATTGCTATTGAGGGCCTTCAAACAATCAAAGTTGGGACTTTTATATTGGTGCGCATCGGCCGCATGATGGCAAAAAAGATCGAACGACTGCTTCTTGATTCGAGATAAAAAGGATTTTGATCCAAACTCGCAGCCAAACGTCATCTCGCATTGCCCAAGAAGCTGCTCAATGCGCTGCTTGCGAACTCCTTCATAGCTTCCTAAATTCTTTCGACAGACGGCGTGAACGGAGTGCCCGGCAAAGAGGAGCTGCCGGACAAACCAAAATCCCGTGAAAGAGCTCGCCCCCGTGAAAAGAATTTTCATCGATACAGCTCGTCGTAGTTCTTTTTATCCCAAAGCCACTCGGGGGGATCTTCATAGCGGGGAATATGGTAAAAGCCGAGTTCATTGTCTTTCCAAGAAGAGTGGTGGTAATCGATGCGATAGATCCTTGACAAACGGGAGAACAGATATTTTGTCAGATACTCTTCACAGAACTGATACTCTTCAGTAAAATATGGGATCACCGGGTGATCTTTAAAAATCGGCCGAGCCGCCCCTACGCGAAGAAAAAATGAGTTTGGATGGTAATAGTCATTGAGACGGCCGGGAGTTTTCGTATGAGGAAACCCGATCCAATATTTGGCAACACAGTCAAAACCGTCCAAAATTTTTCCGATCGCTTTGCGAACCAAATTCATATCGCTGATGTAGACCGACTCGTGCTTAAAAAGGATAATATCATCATCTAAGCACTCAGGGTCATTCACAACATTTCGAATCGATCGGATAATGCAATTCAAGCAATCGAGCTGTTTACCTCTCTGTACAAGCAATTCCACGGCCGGCCGTTTGCCGTGAAACTCTACTCCTAAATTTCGCGGATCATTCGTAGCCAAGAAAATCTTTTTGAAAGGCAAGATCTCGTGATCTCGCTCGGTGACACTCTTGAGCAGATCGCCGCGGCCAAAAGAAGGCCCCGTACAGAGAATGATTCGGTCCATCATCTCCTCTCGATCACGGCAACGCTGCTCGAAAAGGAAACGGATCTGATCTCGCTGCGGTAAAACGTCATTTCAGAGACCACCTCTTGGGGCACCTCTTCTTGACTTGCTCTTCCGGTGCGAGCGCCGATAAAGTTCACCTGGTCAATGAGAGCTTTGAGAAAATGGATTGTCGAACCGGGGCCGGTGCCTCCCCAATAGGAGGAGTGCAAATCTTCAATTACGTAGATCCCGCCGCTACTGACCCGCGGAAAAAGAAAGGAAAAACTGGTGAGCTGCTGTCTGGCAGTATGGCCTCCATCGTCGACAATGATATCAAATGGGCCCGGCACCACTTCCAAAAAGCGCTGCAAATCTTCCGGATCTTCCTGATTGTAGCGATGGTAATGAGACCTTCCTGACTTGAACTTTACAGCATCGAGCGAGATATCGATAAAGTGGAGCTCGGCATTCGGAAAATAATTTTCCCAAAGCTTGGCGCTGCTCCCTTCCCAAAGACCAATTTCCAAAAAACGGATCGGCAGATCTTTAAATCGAGTAAATTCATGAGCATACATATGCATGTAGTCGTGAAATTGGGATGATTTGTCAGTACCTGCTTCTTTGGCCATCTCATCGAGTTGGCGATATTCATTTTCTAGTTTCATGGATAAACATCTCCTTCCGTCCAATGGACGAGGTTAGGGTTTGCATCGAGGATCGAATCGTATTGCTCCTTCCAGCCAAATTTTGCTTCCGGGTCGAGCCGGCGGTACCGCTCATACTTGGCCAGCCGCTCTTCCGGCTTTGCCCAGCCATAATGTTTCAAGCGGAGGTCTGATCGCTTTGGCTGCAAGCACTCGACCATCGGAAACCGTCCGCAATGTTGCGCCATCTCATTCCATTGCAGGCGCATATCCGGTCTCCAACGGATCATGAACGGCCGATACGTCTCATGAGCCGACCAGTACCTATCGGAGCGGTAGTGCGTCTCATCCCAAAAGTCATAGAGGCGGAAAAAATAGCTGTCGGCTGAAGGATCGGCTGCAAGCGCTTTCATCTCTACGGCCGCTTTGGCTTCAAAAATTTCATCTGCATCAAGTGCCAAAATCCAATCTGGGTTGAGTTTGATCGTCTCTTCCCACTGCTGGCGGCGAAGCGTTGCTTCCTGCGCAAATTTGGACTCCTTGTTTCGGATTAAGCGCAGAGGAATCCCTTGCAAAACCTCAACGCATAGAGCTGCTGTCCCATCCGTACTCGCATCGTCAATGATCATAGCGTCGGAAATATAGCTGCGAGCACTCTCAAGCATGCGGCGCAGATAGCGCCCCTCTTCATTGCGCACCACCATGGATAAGGTGATTTTTGGAGCCAATTGCGTCCGCCGGCGATACTCTGCAACACCCGGTAAATCCGACTCGCGGT
>JAKBAE010000020.1 GCA_021809325.1 bacterium | reverse complement strand
GCAAAAAACAATGGGTTTCCAAAGGGCTTGCCCTTTGGCGGGATCTTAAGGGCGGAGCCCTTAATTAAATGCATGCGTGTCTATCCAGATAGGCTTGGAGGAGGAGCGTTGCGGACAAAGAGTCTATGGTCTTGGTCCTCTCTTTTCTGTTTTTCGACATCTCTTTGAGGGCGCGTTCGGCTTGGACGCTGGTGAGCCTTTCGTCGACGCATTGAATGGGGAGGCCGCAAGCGGCTTGGAGGTCTTGGGCGAACCGTTCGACGAGGAGGGCCATCTCGCCTTTGGTCCCGTTCATGAGGAGGGGGAGGCCGACGAGGATGGTTTGGAGCTCGTGTTTGTAGGGGGCGAGTGCGGCGAGGATGTTTGGGATTGGGGTGTTGCCGGCCAGGACCATCTTGAGCGGCAGGGCGATGATGCCTTGGGCGTCCGAGATGGCCAGTCCGATCCTTTTGAGGCCGAAATCAACAGCTGCTATGCGCCGCATCAGTCTTTTGGGGGTTGGATTGCGAATAGAGCCGGCTTGCCTTGACGAACTGGACGAAGAGGGGGTGGGGGGCTGTCGGCTTTGATTTAAACTCGGGGTGGAACTGGACGCCGAGCATCCAGGGATGTTCTTTCAGCTCGGAGATCTCGCAGAGGACGCCGTTGTGCAGGGTGCCGGAAAAGCGCATCCCATGCTCTTCGAAGCGTTGCTTGTATTCGTTGTTGAACTCGTAGCGGTGGCGGTGCCTTTCCCAGATGAGGGGCTTTTTATAGGCGTCGTAGGCGAGGCTGCCGGGGGCGATATCGCACGGGTAGGCGCCGAGGCGCATGGTGCCGCCGAGGTTTTGCACATGCTTTTGTTCGCTGAGCATCGAGATGATGGGATAGAGTGTGTTGGGGTCTACTTCTGTTGAGTGGGCGCTCTCGAGGCCGAGGGCGTGGCGGGCGAATTCAACGAGCATTACCTGCATGCCGAGGCAGAGGCCGAAATAGGGGATCTTGTTGGTCCTGCAGTAGCGGGCGGCGAGGACTTTGCCTTCCCAGCCCCTCTCGCCGAATCCTCCGGGGACGAGATAGCCGTCGCATCCTGCGATGGCCGCTTCTACGTTGCCGCCCTCGAAGATCCTCTCCGATTCGAAGCGGACGATTTCGAGCTGGACTCCATTTGCGATGGCGCCGTGATGGAGAGATTCAAAAACTGATTTGTAGGCGTCTTGGTGGTCGATGTACTTGCCTACGATCCCGATGCGCACGAGCGGCTTTTCAGGCTCCAAGACGATGTCGAGCATCTCTTTCCACTCTTTTAAGTCGGCATCCGGGGTTTTTAAGTCGAGCATGCGGCAGATCATCGCATCGATTTTCTGCCGGTGCAGATCGAGAGGCACTTCGTAGACGCTTTTCTCGACGTCTTTCTCATCGATGACCGCTTCTTGCGGGACGTTGCAGAAGAGCGAGATCTTTCCTTTGAGCTCGTCAGGGAGGGGCTGCTCGCAGCGGCAGAGGATGATGTCGGGGATGATGCCGATCTCGCGCAGCGCTTGGACAGAGTGCTGGGTCGGTTTCGTCTTCACTTCACCGGCTGCTTTGAGATAGGGGACGTAGGTGAGGTGGATATTGATGCAGTCTTTGGGGCGCTCGTAGCGGAACTGGCGGATTGCTTCCATAAACGGGAGCGACTCGATGTCGCCGACCGTCCCTCCGATCTCTACGAGGACGACGTTTACGTTTTCTTCTTGTTTGGCGGCGGCGATGATCCGCGATTTGATCTCGTCGGTGACGTGGGGGACGACTTGTACCGTCTTGCCGAGGTAGCCCCCTTTTCTTTCGCGCTTGATGACCGCGTCATAGATCTGTCCCGATGTGGCGTTGGAGATGCGCGAGAGCGATGCGTTTGTGAACCGGTAGTAGTGGCCTAAGTCGAGGTCGGTCTCTCCGCCGTCATCGGTCACATAGACCTCGCCGTGCTGAAAGGGATTCATCGTGCCGGGGTCGACATTGAGATACGGGTCGAACTTGAGCATTGCGATGGATAGGCCCCTTCCTTCGAGGAGCTGGCCAATGGATGCGGAGGTCAGCCCTTTGCCAAGGGAGGAGACGACGCCGCCGGTGATAAAAATATATTTGGTCGACATAGGTGCTTTTCCGGTTTCTATAGGAAGATATTAACCCTCCCCTTCCATTTTTTCAAGTGGCCAAAATTCTATTATTTTTGTTAGTTTGTTTTAATTGGTGGTTATATGAAAAATAAAACGATTTGTTTAAATATGATTGTGAAAAACGAAATAAACGTAATTCGAAGGTGTCTTGAGTCAGTCCGTGATTTCATCGATGCCTGGGCCATCGTCGATACGGGATCGGTGGATGGAACGCAAGGGACAGTGAGGCAGACTCTTGCATCGATTCCCGGAGAGCTAATCGAGATGCCTTGGGTTGATTTCGCCGTTTGCCGCAACGCCGCTCTAACACTAGCCCGTGGAAAAGCCGACTACGCTCTTTTTATCGATGCCGACGAGATCTTTTCTCCCAAGCCGAACTTTTCCTGGCCGTATCTCGACAAAGACTGTTATTTTGCCTCATTTTTACTTGAAAACAGCTCGGAGATCCAGAGGTTGTTTTTAGCGGACATCCGGCTGCCGTGGAGCTGGAAAGGGGCCTTGCACGAACAGTTAGTGGCGGAAGGGGAGAGGAGCGGGGCGTACTTGGAAGGGGCGCGTATCGTTGTGACGCAAGAGGGGAGCCGCTCGCTCGACCCCAATAAATACTTGAAAGACGCAGCAATGTTGGAAAAAGAGAAGGACTGCCCGCGCTCGGCCTTCTATGCGGCCCTCTCTTACGACATGGCGCGTGAAAAAGAAAAGGCGCTCGAGGCGTATCGGAGAAGGTGCAAGATGGCCGGCTGGGACGAGGAACTGTTTTATTCTTACTACCGATCGGGCTGCTTGGAGGAGGCGCTTGGGGAGCTGCCCTTTAAAAGCCTCTGCAAAGCGTTTGAAGCTAGGCCTCAGCGGGCGGAGCCTTTGCACCTGCTTGCCAAAAGATGCAATGAAAAGGGCAATCCGTTTTTAGCTTGGCTCCTTGCCGAGTTTGCGCTCCGCCTGCCATTCCCAAAAGACAGGACGTTTGTCGAAGGGGAGGTCTACGAATATAAATTGTTGATCCAAAAAGCAGACGCGGCAACCCTTCTTGGCAGGCGGGCCGAGGCTTTTCGGATCATGGGAGAGATCCTAACTAAAAAAGGCTTGCCGCCCGAAAAGCGGCGGCTCATTGAAAGGCTCAAAACACCCCCTCTTGATTAGAATGTAAAAAAGAGAAAAAATATCCAGCGCGAAAAGAGGTAGATATGGTCAGTGTCTTTCAAATTTTCTCTATCGGGATCGGCCCTTCAAGTTCCCATACGGTAGGTCCCATGCGTGCCGCCCGCCGGTTTTTAATCGAGCTTTTCGAACGGGAATTTTTGGAAGATGTCGCCCGGGTGGAAACGGAGCTGTTTGGATCGCTTGCGATGACGGGCAAAGGGCATGCGACCGATCTTGCGGTGCTGCTTGGCCTTGAAGGGGAAACCCCGGAAGGGGTGGATCCGGCTTATGCCGAGGCGCGCCGCGCCGGGTTGAAAGCGCCCGGCCAAATCTCGCTCATGGGCCGCTATCCGATTGAATTTGATCCGGAGCAAGATCTCATCTTTTGCAGGGGCAAACGGCTTCGGTTCCACTCAAACGGGATCAAGATGAGCGCGTTTGATCTTAAGGGAAAAAAGATCTATTCCCAAATCTACTACTCTGTCGGGGGGGGCTTTGTCGTTGACCAGCGCGAAGCGAAACAAGGGAGCGCTCAAACGAGTTGGCAAGTACCCTTTCCTTTTAAAACGGCAGCGGAGCTTCTGGGTCTTTGCAATCAGCACGGCTTGTCCATCTGGGAGCTTGTGCTCGAAAATGAGAAGATGCGAGCGAGCGAAGAGGAGATCCGCAAGGGGATTCTCAAAATCTGGCATGCGATGAAAGGATCTGTCGAAAGAGGGATTCGCGCAGAAGGGGAGCTTCCCGGAGGGCTTCGGGTGCAAAGACGGGCGAGCGCCATCTACCGCCAACTCCTTCTAGCCGGAGATGAAGATCCGACCCTTGTCATGGATTGGGTCAGTCTTTTTGCCTTGGCCGTCAATGAGGAGAATGCTGCAGGAGGACGCGTCGTCACAGCGCCGACAAATGGCGCGGCCGGCATTATTCCCGCCGTGCTCCATTACGCAGAAAAATACGAGCCGTTCTTTAGTGAAGACGACGTCGTCGTCTTTTTCCTCACGGCGGCAGCGATCGCAATCCTCTATAAAGAGGGAGCTTCTCTTTCGGCGGCCGAGATGGGGTGCCAAGGAGAGGTGGGCGTTGCCTGTTCTATGGCGGCGGGAGCGCTTGCGGCGGTGATGGGCGGGAGCAACGAGCAGATTGAAAACGCTGCCGAGATCGGTATGGAGCACAATCTAGGGCTTACCTGCGATCCTGTCGGCGGGCTTGTTCAGATTCCTTGCATCGAGCGCAATACGATGGGGGCGCTGAAAGCGATCAACGCTGCTAAGCTCGCGATGCGCGCCGATGGCACTAGCCACCGCGTCTCTCTCGACGCCGTTATCCGGGCGATGCGCGAGACGGGTGAAAACATGAAGAGCATCTACAAGGAAACCTCCGAAGGAGGTCTCGCTCTGCAAATTCCTGTTGCAGCTCCGGCTTGTTAGGGAAAGGCCAAAGCGCGCAGCTCTTGGGGAGTGAATCTTTTTGAGATTTGTATGTCTCCGGCATCGGCCCCGAATGCTCTAACGAAACTATAGACATCTTGCTGATTGGAAATAACGCCATTTTGCGGCAAAGGGATCGCAGACTGATAACTTTCATGCACTCCAATGGATCCTAGCCAAGTATCAACAATGGCGACTCCCCTCCAATCAACATCTCGGTTAATCAGAATGAAAGCATGGCCGCCATTCCCTGCCAGCTCAACGGTTGAGTCCCAATCGCCGCCCCTGCGAATATGTTCCACGATCTTTGCGATTACAGCAGCAGCCATGTGATCGCATTGTCCGGACTTATCGCGCAATAAATCTTGGCCGAGACGTAGGATTTCTTCCGGGCATTCGTTGTATTTCTTGCCTTTTGCTCTAGCTCTCATCTCAGCCGCTTGCATGGAAATCGTTCCCTTTTGTGTGTGCTGTGGGTTGATATACGATTTATGCTTAGCTGAAAATGGATATGCATTTGCGTCGCCGATTGTCGGCTTTAAATCAATAATTTGTTTAGATAGATTTTGAATTGTCCCTAAATCTTTAGGATTGATTTGACGCAAAGCCGGAGCAGAAACCGGGGCCGGAGCTTGAGGTATTGGCATTCCCACATCAACTCTCAGATCATTGAGGGGAAATTGGATTGGGTGTCCTGTACGAGCGAATTCAAATTCAACTGTTTTTACAGCTTGGTAAATAGCCTTCTTTTCTTCATATGTGATATTTGGGTTTTTTAGATTCTTTGAAAGCAGGCTTAGCATTGAGCTGATCTTTTCTGCGATACACTTCCTTGCCTCTGCAGTCGACAGATCGCCAACACCGCCCTTTTGATAACTTACCAAAGCTTGATACATGGGTTCTAATTGAAATGCTTTTGCATTCCAAGCGAGGATTAATTTGTTCTCTGTATTTCCCAAAATTTCAAGAGATTTAGGGGATAAGTGGGGTCGGATCACTTCAGCCGATGAGACGCATGTTTCCAATAACGAATAGAGGGCCAAATATTCTTCCATGGTTTTAACGCTTTGAAGAGATGGAATTAAGAAATCCTCTTGAAAGTCGTGCAGTTCTATAAAAAAACCATTTTGGTTTTCAATTTTATTTTCTTTTGTGAATTTTATTAACTGAGTGACAAAAGGTTTTTGAGCGAGGTTCTGAATGGAGGGATTTGCTGTAGACCTTAAAATTCCAAATGTTTTTAGAGCAAATATGTACATTTTCAAAGTAGAACGGTTTTTTGGATCCATTCTTTTTTCAATGTTGGATATCGATGTTACAAATCGATCAAAATTCTCTTTTTCACCTTTCTCAAACCCTTCGCTTTTAATCTTTTTAATAACTTCACGAGATACTTTTATGATTGTTTTTTGAGAAGATTCCCAATCCTTAGAAGGAAGGGTATTGCCGAAAGCGATACACCTAAATTCATCTGTATAAAAAATATTGCTAGCCATAATTTTTAATTCTTTGTTAATTTATATATTAATTATACACCATACAGCATTAACATAAAATTAATTTTTTAATTAATTTGCTTAAATCATTGATAATTTGTTGCTTGAGTTTTTTTGAAGACGAAGGTAGCGGAAAGAATTGTTCTTGATTGTATATGCTGCTAAACTGTAGCTTAATAAGCCATAGGAGGGTTTTGATATGAAGTTATCTATAAATGGTTCTTCTGATTATGTTTCCACGACAGTTTCGTCGGACGATGAATTTTTTGATTCTCTAGCAAACACAACCGAAGAGGCCGCTCTTCCAGTGTTCCAAGAAATGCACACTGATGCGCCCCGCCCGTTAACGCCAACTCCCGACATTTTTTATCAATTTGACCCTGAAAGACTTGAGAGAAATCTCTTGCCCCTGTTTTCAGAAAATAAAGATCCAATTGCACATCGGCTCAGGGCAAGATTGTAGAAGCCGTTAAAAGAAAAAGCATGTTATAGGTCGCATTTTTTTTCTGCATTCTTCACTATGTGTATTTTCACAGATGGGAAAAAGAATGGACAGTCCTTTGCAACAAGCAAGGCTTGCTTACAAGCCGCAAGTCCCTGCCATTTTAGAAAATCTCTCCGAAGCGATTCTGGTACCGAACGCTCCAACGGGTCTTGAAGAGGCAATAGTCAAGCTTTTCCCCAAGACCCATTCCGTGCGCAAGCTCTCGATCCAAAAGGAAGGGACGCAGCCCGGCCGGAAACTGACCGTGGGCGTTTTCTTCTCCGGAGGGCCTGCCGCCGGTGGACATAACGTCCTCTCTGGTCTTTTCGACGGCATCAAGCAAATTCATCCCGATTCCAATCTCATCGGCTTTCTTGACGGGCCAAAGGGATTGATCGAAAACAAGCGGAAAATTCTCGAAAAATCTGACATTGACGCCGTGCGCAATCAAGGCGGCTTCGATTTGATCGGATCGAGCCGCGTCAAAATCGAATCTAAGGAGCAGTTTGAGGCGGCAGCGAAGACAGTGAGGGAAAACAGTCTAGACGCACTTGTTGTGATCGGCGGGGATGATTCGAATACCAATGCAGCCTTTCTCGCCGAAGTACTTCCCATATCCGTCATTGGGGTCCCTAAAACAATCGACGGAGATCTTCGCAGCCAGGAAATCGAGATCTCTTTTGGCTTCGACAGCGCATGCAAGACCTATGCCGAGATGATCGGCAACATTGAAAAAGACACCCTTTCAACCAAAAAGTATTACCACTTCATTAAGCTGATGGGCCGCTCCGCTTCCCACATCGCTTTGGAATGCGCCCTTCTTACCCAGCCCAACCTGACTCTTATAGGAGAAGAAAAGCAGCCTCTAACCAAGATCGTCGCTGAAATTGTGGACCTGATCGTCCAGCGTAAAAAAACGGGAAAAGAATACGGTGTAATCCTCCTCCCGGAAGGGCTGATCGAGTTTATTCCCGAGATCCGCGATCTCATCTCGCTTCTCAACCAACTTCTAGCGAAAGAGCCCAAACCGGAAGAGGCCATCTCCCAGCTAAACGAAGAAAATCGGACCCTCTTTTTTTCTCTCCCCGAAAAGATTCAAAAGCAGCTTCTCTTCGAGCGCGACCCTCACGGCAATATCCAGGTTTCCAAGATCGAGACGGAAAAGTTCTTGCTTGAGCTTGTCGAAAGAGGGCTTAAAGAGAAAAACATCAAAATCAATGCCGCTGTACACTTTTTCGGATATGAGGGGAGGTCTTGCCTCCCGTCCAATTTCGACGCCAATTATTGCTACGCTCTGGGACTCTTCGCCGCTCTGGCTGCCCGTGAAAAGGCAACGGGCGTTATCCTTGCCATTAAAAACCTCAGCTTACCTCCGCAAGAATGGGACCTTGCAGCTATTCCCATTAGCTCTCTCATGCACTTCGAGATGCGCTCCGGCAAAGAGAAGGCCGTGATCGCAAAAGCTCTCGTTGATCTCCAAAGTCCTTCCTTTCTCCGCTTTTTACGCGATCGGGCGGACTGGAAGCTAGAAGACTCTTATCGGATGCCGGGGCCGATCCAATTTTTCGGCGCCCTCGACCTCACTGATACAGCTCCCTTAGCTATTTCTTGGAGATAAGGTCGATCTTTTTCCAGGCCCCTTGCCTGAGGCGAAGGCCGTAGACGGCGGAAGCGATAAGGCTATAGAGGAATGCCAGCATCCAAGCGTATTCGACGGAAAGGGCTTGTTTGACCACGAAGAGATAGACGGGAAGAAGAAGCGCGATCCAGACAGTGAGAGAGCCCGCGATGAGAAGAAAAAGAGTATCTCCCGCAGCGGTGAGAAAACCGGAGAAGATCCAGCGAATGCCTTCAAATAAAATATAAATGAACGTGAAGACCATGCAAATGCGGAGCGAGCCCATCATCGTTGGATTTAAGATGTTTTCCGGCTGAGAAGGGTCGAGGTGCTCAAAAAAGAGAACCTGGATGAGTCCTTCCGGCGAAGTAAAGAAAAGGAGGGCAATGAAGAGCATGAAAGCAAGCTGCAAGACGAGGGAAGAGCGAAGCGTCTGAGTGACAAGAGAAAAACGCTTCGATCCGATGAAATTGCCCGCTGCCGCAGCGATTCCTTTACTCAAGCCGTCGGAGAAAAAGGTCAAAAGAATGATCAAGCTCTGACAGATGCTGGAGATCGTAATGTGCGTTTTACTCAGCGAGGTCATCATCCAATAGAATACGGCCCATCCGAAAATCTCAAGACCATAGAAAATTCCTTGAGGCAAGCCGACACGAAGGCACTTGCGAAACTCCAGCATATTGAGCTGCCAGCGGTTTGTGCCATAAGTTTCACGGTATTTTTTTTGGAAGAAAATGAGAGCAAGCATTACGGTCTGAAAGACATATCCAAGGCATGTCGCGATCGCCGCCCCTTTAACGCCCATCTCGGGAATATACGGCGGAAGACCGAAGATAAAGAGCCAATCGAGCCCTGTATTGATCACGTTGGCAATCAAAGAGAGGAGGATCAAGATCTTAGTCCTTCCTCTTCCGATAAGAAAGCTCCCGAAAGCCGTCATCATCGCATAGCTCGGTCCAAAGATCATCAGCCAACGGAAATATGTCGCCTCTAAATCCGCATTTGGATCTCCGGCAAAAACATAGGGAGCGCCGATCGCAAGCGGAAGAAATAGGGCAAACGAAAAGAGGGCAAACCAAATCATTTGCCAAACGGGTACGCCGAGCCGTTTTTGCAAACCGGCTCCATTATACTGGGCGACAAACACTTCTCCCATCGCTGTGATCATCCCAACCCCGCCCATGAGCGCCCAGGCAAGAGTCCCCGCGTTGACGGACGCGTTTAAAGCGTCGAGTGAAAAACGGGCAAGAAATAACCTGTCCGTAAAAATCATGAGAAGAGAGGCAAAAGCAGAGATCATCAAAGGGAATGAGATTGAAAAGAGCTCCCGGATGCTTCCTTCAGGAAAACGGGTTAATGTTGGCGTAGACATAGAATCTGCATTCTACCAGAACGAGCAATTTATTTCTAAAATCATCAGTTTTTAAAATTTTGTTGTTTGTAATTCAGATAATTTATATTTTAAAATTATACGGAATTACAACAATGGCATTTGAGAACCCAAAGCAAATTAAGGGAAGATTCGTCAATCCCCATTCAAATGACCTCAAACGGGGAATTTTAGATTTCGCGCTTTGGCAATCAGGGTATTATAACGAAAAAGAACGGTGTCCTTCTCCGCCGGAGGATTTTTCCTATCCGGCAGACATCACAAACTTCGATCCAAAACGCCCGAGCGCAACCTGGCTTGGGCACAGCACGTATCTGGTTCAGATCGAAGAGCTCGCCTTTTTGACAGACCCTCTTTTCAGCTCCCACTGCTCGCCCGTGCCCATCTCATTTCTCAGACGCCGCCACCCTCCGGGCAGAGCCCTCTCCGATCTGCCGGAAATCAATGTTGTGCTCCTCAGCCATAACCACTACGACCACCTCGACGCCAAAAGCATCCGGGAAATCCACCGCCTCTTTCCGGACACTCTGTTTATCGTGCCGCATGGCGTAAAGCGCTGGTTCACCCGGCGCGGCATCAAAAACGTCGTCGAGCTCGACTGGGGCAAAAGCTATTGTAAAGATGGCCTCTCCGTCACAGCCACGCCGGCGCAGCACTTTTCCGGCAGAACGCTTTGGGATAAAAACCGGACCCTCTGGTGCGGCTATGTCGTCGAATTCCGGGGCAAGACATTCTACTTTGTCGGAGACACCGGCTACAACCCGGTCCAGTTCAAAGAAATTGGCAAACATTGGTCCATCGACCTAAGCCTAATCCCCATCGGCACCTACGTCCCCAAGGAATTCATGCAGCCCGTCCATATCAGCCCAAAAGAGGCCGTCGAAATCCACTGCGACGTCGGATCGCGCCTCAGCCTCGGCATGCACTGGAAAACCTTCCGCCTCTCCGATGAGCCCGCCGAAAGGCCGCCCTATGACCTCTACCTCGCCATGCGCGAACGCCACCTTCCCTTCGAGACCTTCCTTCCCCTTGAGCCTGGCGAATCAATCAACTGGTAATGTATCCCAATCTTACGGAGCGCTTACTCTCATGAGCGATGCTCTGCTGGGACAGTATTTTAAGGGCTCCGCCCTTAACAACCCGCCAAAGGACAAGCCCTTTGGAAACCCTCTTTTCTTTTGTGCATCCGCGCACGCGCGGATGCATTATTAAAATACTGGGATTCTAAAGGGCTTGCCCTTTAGCGGGTTGTTAAGGGCGGAGCCCTTAAAATAGCTGTTTCGATATAGTGGGCGGCATGCGTGAGTTTATTCCGAAATCGTTTCTCTATTTGACTCGTGGATATAGCGGAAAGGCGTTTGGGAAAGATTTGTTTGCCGGGATTACGGTGGGTATCATCGCTTTGCCGCTTTGCATGGCATTTGCGATTGCGTCGGGCGTAGGCCCGGAGAGGGGAATTTACACTGCGATCGTTGCCGGGTTTTGCGTCTCGGCATTTGGGGGCAGCCGGGTTCAAATCGGGGGGCCTACGGGCGCTTTCGTTGTGTTGATCTTCGATATCGTCGCGAGGAACGGGTATGGGGGATTGGCTGTCTGCACACTGATTGCGGCGGTGATCTTGATTGGGATGGGGGTTGCCAAGCTTGGCTCGTGGATCAAATATGTTCCCCATCCGCTCGTTGTCGGCTTTACGAGCGGGATCGCACTTTTGATCTTTTCGGGGCAGATCAAGGATTTCTTCGGCTTGCAGATGGAGGAGGTTCCGGCTGAGTTTGTGGAAAAGTGGATTGCCTATATCCGTGCGTTTTCCACGCTTCACGCGCCTACTTTGATTTTGTCGTCTGCTACGCTGGCGCTGATCCTGTTCATTCGCCGCTTTGTCCCCCGCGTCCCGTGGGGCATTGCCGCTATCGTCCTTGCGACGGGGGCCTCCATTTTGTTTGAGCTGCCTGTTGAGACAATTCAGTCCCGCTATGGCGATCTCCCTTCCTTTTTGCCTATTCCGTCATTTCCTTCTTTAGAGATCCCTGCGGGGAAGCTACAGGAGTATCTCTTTGATGGGCTGGCCATTGCTTTTCTTGGAGGGCTTGAGTCGCTTCTTTCTGCCGTGATAGCCGATGGGATGATCGGCGGGCGGCATAAGTCGAATTGCGAGCTGGTAGGGCAGGGGATTGCCAATTTTGCTTCCGTGGTGTTTGGGGGGATTCCGGCTACAGGCGCCATTGCCCGCACTGCGTCCAATGTGAAGACCGGCGCGCAGACGCCGATGGCCGGGATGATCCATGCTTTTGTCTTGCTTGCAATCCTCTTTTTTCTCTCTCCTGTTGTCAGCCAGATCCCGCTCGCATCTTTGGCAGCTATCTTGATCATGGTCTCTTGGACGATGAGCGAAGCTCATTATTTTGTGCGTCTTTTTAGAGCGCCTTTGGGAGATATTGCGATTTTGCTGACGGCGTTTCTCTTGACCGTCTTTGTCGATATCACGTTTGCTATTGCAATCGGGATGGTCCTTGCGTCGCTTCTCTTCATGAAGCGGATGGGGGATTCAGCTGAGATGAGGCATCTATTCCATGAGGACGGCTCCGATTTTCCCGAGCAGAGCGACCCTGACGCCATCGAAAAGAGGCAGGTGCCTCCGGGGGTTGAAGTTTACGAGATCTCGGGCCCCTTCTTTTTTGGCGCCGCAGACCTTTTGCAGGATTTGATTGTGAAACAGCCGAAGATCTACATCTTGCGGATGAGGAAGGTCTCACTGATCGACGCATCGGGGATGCATGCGCTGAAGGAGTTTTATCTCCACTGCCAAAAAGTAGGGGCGAAACTTCTTTTATCCGGCATCCATAAGGCGACGGCCAAGGATTTGCAGAAATTCGGGCTCTACGATCAGATCGGAAAAGAATCGATCTTTCCCCATATCGATGCGGCCTTGGCAAAAGCAGAGCAATTGACAGGAACTAGGACGGTTTAATATGATTGTTCGTTTTCCAGAAAGCCTTTCTAGGGTAAAAAAACTTTTTGGATGGATTTCTATGGTTTCTATGCTTTTAGCGCTCGCACAAGCAGAGGCGATGCAGCGCTCGTCGCAGCCTCTTGTGATCGTTTTGCTCGGCCCTCCCGGAGCCGGGAAGGGGACGCACGCACCCCCTTTAAGCGAGGCGACCGGGCTTCCCCACATCTCTACGGGAGATCTCTTTCGCACGCACATCCAGCAAGGGACTGATCTTGGGAAGCTCGCTAAGACATATATCGATCAAGGAAATCTTGTCCCCGACGAGCTGGTCCTCGATATGCTCTTTGATAGACTCAAAGAGCCTGATTGCACTCAAGGCTCGATCCTCGACGGCTTCCCAAGGACGCTGCCGCAGGCGAAATCCCTCGATGCGAGGCTGAAGGGGAGGTGTGCGATGCTGGTTCTCAATTTTTATGTACCCGACTCGATCCTCATCGAAAGGATCGCAGGCCGCCTGATTTGCAGGGATTGCAAACGGCCGTATCATAAACTGTTCGATCCGCCTCGCGAAACCGGCTTTTGCGAGCAATGCGGGGGCTCTCTCTATACGCGCGAGGACGATCAGGAGGCGATTGTCCGAAAACGGCTGACAGTCTATCGCACTGAAACGCTGCCGCTCATTGAATACTATGCGGCGCAAAAAGACGTCTTAAAAGAAATCGATGCCCAAAACTCCAAAGACGGGGTCTTCCACGACATTTTGGAAGTCATTCCAACATCCATTAAGGCTAGAAGACACCTTAGTGTACAATAATGTGAAACGTTTTTCCCGCTTTGATCGAGTTACTGATGATGCAATCTTTGACAGAGCTGTTCATGATTTTTTTTGCTTTTTCAATGTCTGTTGCACCTACCACCTCTAAATGAGCATCTACGTGAGTCACTGAAATGATGTTCTCGGATGGCGCCCGGTCGATCGTCAAGATGACCTTTCCTTTGATTTCGCTGAAAGACACTTGCTGCTTTTCGCAATAGACTTTAAAAATGGCAATGAGGCAATTGAGAATCGACGCCCCAAAGAGATCTTCCGGAGAATAGCCCTTTCCGGGGCCATTGAATTCTAGCGGGATGGCGCAGGAAATAGGCGGTAAATCCCCCGCATGAGCGCTCCAACTGCTTTGGATTCCGCTCTTGGCGCTCGCGGCTACTTCGAACTTCATAGGAAATTTAATCATAAAACCTTTGATCCCCCTGTTTTTTTACTCTATATTGAAGATCTTCTATTCTTTCAAAACACAAGTTAACCAAACGCTGCATTCTGTTGGTTTTTAGACGCTTAGGTTTCGTTGGAAATTAATCCTGAAAAATGTTATACTATTTATAAGGTAAGGTGCTAATAATGAATAATTCACAATCTGTTTTTTCGATTCCTTCTATGTCCGCGCAGCCGGGCATGGCAATTGATGGCGGCTTGGTATTTCAGATCGTTTCATCCGAAGCCCCCAACCCTATCCTCTCATTCAGTATGCCATCGCCTTCCTATCATAGGAAAAGGCTCCGCTACTTGATCCGCTTCCCCATATAAGCCGCTCATTGATAGAGTGTAGCAATTTAGTTTCCAAATTTGACATATACTCTCTAAAAGCCTTAAACTTTATGGCATTCATAAAGGATGAAGTGAATGTCTTCAGGAATTGGATGCGGATGGAATCCATCAAATTATTTCGGGATCAAAAGTGCCTATTGGACGGCGTCTTTGACAACGGTCCGTTTGCTCCATTATCTATTTCCCGAGCCGCTTGCTTTTAGACATCATCCTCGGTTTCCCCATGATATCTCTCAAAAAATCCCTCTTCGACCCGAAACGCTTAAAAGAATGGAAGAGCTGGAAAAACAGATTTTTGGCACGCAACCTTTAAATGTCCCGGAGCAGCTGGAGGTGTTTGAGGTTGAAACCGAGCCTTTACCCGAAATTCGCTTTGATCAGTCCCCGGAAATCATCGAGCTTGAAGCCGAAGTATTGCAACCTGCGCAGCCGCAGATTGAGCAGCCAAAAGAAAACCAGCCCTTTCAAGACCAATCGCTTTGGGACATAGCTACGCATGCAGCAGCTTCTTGGGTCCGAGGACTTTTAGCCGCCGGAATCGATCCAAATACACTTGAAAAAATCAAAGATCTCGGGGCTGTAGCCGGAGGCTTTGGTCTGATGTTCTTCCTCCTCTACTTAG
Source organism: bacterium (assembly GCA_021809325.1). Taxonomy (GTDB): domain Bacteria; phylum Chlamydiota; class Chlamydiia; order Chlamydiales; family SM23-39; genus JAKBAE01. The sequence goes on along the minus strand of JAKBAE010000020.1, from coordinate 10,139 downwards.
CGAGAAGAGAACAGAAAACAGACTATTATCAATACAATGATTTGATTTTGACAATTCCCTCCGACTGTCCAGTAAAACTCGAAAACACCAAATCATTGCTGGAACTGGAATCGGCGCTTAAAAAAACTAAAAGGGACCATCTATGAATGCTACAGTGACTTTTGACACCCTCTATGGATTATGCAACGTTACATTTGCCAATGCAACAGCTTGTGAAAGCGCCAGGACTGCCATAGGCTCAATTCCGGCGCCGCTTCAAAATGCGATCTGCTGGACGGGACATGTAGTTTATGGAACAGGGCATAGCTGGCTTTGGATGTTTCAAAACGCAGGCTATTACGGAAGCTATTTCAACGACTATGGAGGCTATATTGCCCAAGCCGGCTGGCTGCTTCTCACAGCGGCAGTTGCAAGAGCTGCAATGGAGAGAATATTTGTAGGAAGAAAACAAGAAGTGATAAAGACAGAAACAGTAGTACCTCTTACACATGCCCAACTCGAAACTTTCTTGAAAACAGGAAGGAGCTAAACACTTATGGGCGGTATCAATTTTTATCCCCGGATATTACCCCAGGCTCCTATTTCGTCTAATGTTAACACTAGCATAGACCCTACTTCGACAGGCAATAGCGTTCCAACAGGCGCTGACACTCCGGAGTCGTCCGAAAATATTTTGACTTGTCTATGGGATGCTTGTTCATCTTCCTGGTTTCAGGTTCCCATCAAAGTCCCCCTTTGCGCACGCTACCTCGACAATGAGCTTACCCAGAGAATTGAAAACAGCGTTGAGGCTGTAAAGGACGTTGCCAAGCTAACCGCAGGCTTTGCGTTTATGTTTTTCCTTTTGTATATGATAAAGCGGCCGGAAAGAGATGCCTACCATACAATTCAAACTTTCGTTTTGATTCCGGAAAATATGCTGGCATTGACACCAACTCTTCAAGAAGCCGCAAAGGAAAACCCTCTCATCCAGGTTGTTCTTGCCAATGCAGCATCAAACTACAGCTTTAGAGACGATGACGTTTTAATAGAGGCAGGAACTTTTGGCCCTGAACAAGGACGGCTCTATGTTCCGAGGCAAATGTACAATCAGATTGCGAAAACCTATCAATTTAAAGAAGCTTTGTAAGAACTGCCTAAACCTGCCTGAATGGGATCCGGGACCTTTGCATCGGGCGATCCTATCTGATTGCTTTGCGTGCGTATCGAGACTCTCTCAAGACAAAGCTCTTCTAAATCAACCGAACCGCTATGGGTTGACGCCCCTGCAGCTTGCCAGGTATTTACATAAATCAAAAATGGCGCAAATGCTCTCGGGAGTTGAAGCCGAGAGGGGTACATGGACACTGCCTCACCCCATCTATGAGAGCTGGGAGGCGATGGAGGAGATTTTGACATGGAGCGCAAAAGAGCCGATCAGCCAAGACAGAATCTGGAAGGGGGTCTATTACGATAGTGAAATTGATCGCTCGCTTCATCCGCGCATCTCGATCCGAAAGATCGATGAAGAGATCGGGCTTGGGGTCTTTGCTGAAGAGCCCATTCCAGCCAATCAGTTTGTCGGAGAATACACCGGCCTAATCCGAAAAAAAAAGAGGGCGCATGACGGGGAGTCGGTTTACAGCTTCAGCTTGAACGCCTGGCGGATGGGGAAGGTTCCCTATGTGATCAGCTCCGAGACGATGGGAAATTTCACTCGCTTTATCAACCACAGCGACGAGCCGAACGCCGAAGCGATCTCCGTTTTATGGAGAGGGATGCCGAGAGTGATCTTTCTCTCGTTAAAAATGATTCCAAAAGGGGGACAAATTCTCTTCGATTATGGCAAGATCTTTTGGGAAGAGGTTCCCCACTTAAGAAAGCGGCCTTTATGATTTTTCTTTTTGGAACAAGATCTTCCGAGCTCTATCCGCCGCCAAAACCTAGAATGGAGCGCCTCCGCTTTTTGGTAGAAAAAGAAGGGGAGAAAAGGCTTCTCAGCGTCAAGGAGCTCGAAGAGGAGTTTCAGGTCAAATACATTCCGCAGCTCGATTTTTCAAGGGTGGAGCTCTTTCGCAGGCTTGCAAACAAGTCGGCAAAATTTCTCAAAATGGGCTATCTGGACGATGAGCAAATCTGGCTCGGCTCCTATTTCGAAAAGGAGATTTTTGAAGCGCCGCTTCCCCCCGTAAGCCTTAGGTGGATCGATGAGGAGCTCGGCTGGGGCGTTTTCGCCGAAAGGGACCTTCATCAAATGGAATATATCGGCGAGTATGCGGGGCTCGTCCGCAAGAGGAAAAGAAGCGACTACAAAAATTCCTACTGTTTCGAGATGGTCCTTGCTGCAGGAGAGTCGACCCGCTATACGATCGACGCGCTTGACCAAGGCGGAATTACCCGCTTTATCAACCACAGCTCCACACCCAATTTGACCCATGCTCTTGCAACAGTGCGCGATCTACCTCATGTAATACTTTTTGTTACGAAATTTGTTCCAAAAGGAGAGCAGCTTTGCTATGATTACGGAGCTGATTACTGGAAGAAACGCAATCAGCCTAAGCAGTTGTAATTGATGCACCCAACCCTAGCAAACGACTTCCTATCAGCACACCTTGCAGACAGGCGGGTATTTGCCGGCTATCTTCGAATTTTGGATGAAACCGGAGATAGGGAAGATTGTCAACGGGCTGTCCGCTTTGCCATAGAAGAGAGGCATGAAGCTTTCGGCAATGAAAAGCTCGCTTGCCAATTGCTTGCTAAAGCACTCTCTTGCGGCATCGGCTTCAGTGAGGCATTGAAGATGCTCTTAAGGCTTGAAAGCAGGGTGGATCTGTATAAGACGTTTTCTTCGCCTCTCGTCGATACCTGTTATGATTGCTATGAAGACCCTGAACTGCAAGACAATCTCGATCTACTGAAAAGGTCCCTCCTTGAACATACGACCCCTTCTTCTCCTTGCGGCGCCTCTCGCGGCAATCGCGTCCGTCAATGAACCGATGCGATGGGAGTGGCAGACGGGCTACCGCAACGACAATCTTCACTGGCATCTTCTCAATCCGGGCGACGGCGACGAGCTGACCTATACGGAGCACTATCGCAACCTGCAATTTTGGGAAAACGCCCTCGCACTCAGGGTCATCTATCGCGACATCGCCGTCTTCGCTCGCGGAGCCGGTTCTTTTGGCAACGGCTCCCTCAAGCAGAGCTTTGCCAACCTTCCCTACACGTTTGAAGAGCCGCAGCTGTGCTTCTCTACAAGCGTTTGGGCGATGGAGGGGTGGGGCTACTTCGGCTACGCAGTCAACCTAACGGCAGACAGGCTTTATAAAGTGATCCTAATTCCCTTTCTCGGCTGCAGCGTGAATTACGAGCACCTTGACCGCCACGGAAGCCATACCGCCACAGGCCCCGCTGTCGGGGCAGAGACTTTCTCTCTAACCTCAACTCTTCCCGGAGCAGAAAAGATCACCATCTACGGGCCTCTCCTAGGCGGCTTTTTCCTCATTGAGCCGGGCGGGCAGTTTCAGCTGGAAGCCGGCTATGCATACCATTGGCTCCACCTCCGCTTTAAGTCAAAAAATCATACGCAGGCGACGCTTTTTAACGCCGGATCGCCTGTAAGCCAAACGGAAGCACTCAACACCTTGACCGTCAAAGACGGATCTAATCTGGGCCACTCAGGCTGGGCCAGGATCGACGGCCTAGTGACAAAAGAGTGGCGATGCGGCCTCTTCGCTCAGATCCAGTACTTTTCTTCGCGCGTCCTCAGCGTCACGCTGCAAGACAAGACGAACCACACGAGCACACCCCAAAAATACAAAGCCCGCTGGACGGCCGTCTCCGGCGGCGCCACCATCTCAAGGACATTTTAATGAACGATCCCAACTCATACCCACGACTGCCTCCCAAAGACCAGCTCATCATGGGGCTGCATGCAATTCAAGAGCTCCTCAAACACGCGCCGACCCGCCTGCTCAAAGTCTACACCTCGATCCCGCAAGGCCGCCAAGAGAGGAAAAACACCCTCTTCCAGGAATGCGAAAAGAGAAAAATCCCTATCCAAATCGTCTCGAGCGAACAGCTCACAAAGATGACCGGCTCCGATTCGCACCAGTCTTTTGCCGCACATATCCAAGGGCGCCGCTACTGGACGGCCAAAGAGTTCCTCGAAGCCACCCAGGACCAAGACTCCGTTTTCGTTCTCATGCTCGATGAGATCCACGACCCGCAAAACTTTGGCGCCATCCTCCGCTCAGCCGAATGCTTCGGCGTCAACGCAGTCGCCTGGTCAAAAAATCGCGGCTGCGACTTGACCCCTTCCGTCGCCAAAGCAAGCTGCGGCGCCAGCGAGATCATCCCCCTCCTTCGCGTCTCCAATCTCGCCGAGACGGTAGACCGCTTTAAAGAAGAAGGGTTTGAGATCATCGCCTCCGTCGCCAACCCCGACGCCAAACCCCTCTTCTCCCACATCTGCGCTAAAAAAACCCTCCTCATCATGGGATCGGAAGGGGAGGGGATTCAACCTCTACTCCAGAAAAAAGCAGATCGCCTGGTCTACATCCCCCTTTCAGGGAAAATCCAATCCCTCAATGTCGCGCAAGCCGCTGCAATCCTTTTAGCTTTTTGTAAGGGCTCCGCCCTTACCAACCCGCCAAAGGGCTAGCCCTTTGGAAACCCGGGTTTTTAAAAATAAAATAAAGAGGTACTATGTCAATCTCCGGAATAGGCCGTCAAATTTATTCCTATTTTACACCTGAAGAGCCCGGGCGCCTGGGATTGGTAGAAATGCTTGAACAAGACATGGAAGGTCAAGAACCTGATTTTGTCGGGATAAGTGTGCTTATCTCTAAACAGGCAGCTCAGCTCAGAGAGTTTGAGTCGTGGGCAAAAGAGGGGAGATGGGAAGAGTTTTCCCACCAGCACTATGACTGGTGGATGTTCCCGATCGATAGGAGATCGAGAGGATATGGCGGAATGTATACCGTACATGAGAATCAAGTAAAAGCACTGCAGAGACGCCCCAGGTTCATGGATAACTATAAAAGGGGAGTGGCGCTGCTCTTATATTCATGGGGATGGCACCCCTCTAGAAATCAGCTCTTTGTAAATCGCTTTGATAACAACCTCGTTCGGCTTGGCAAAGTGCTTCAGTCCCTAGATCTTTTCGGAGAAAAGCAGCTTTTTGAGAGTGCGCAAGAGTTTGCAAAACAAGTAATGGATGTAAAGCATTTAAGCGGCGATTGGACGTATCTTCGCACTTTGATTTGGAAGCTGCCGAAGGATTAGGCGCTCTTGACATTTGATATCGAAAATGGGAACATCGCTGACCTAAAAAAAAGGACTGCAAATGGATCGTGTTCATGCTCTTTCTTCACCAGATTTTTCTCCTGATTCACATACGCTGCAAAGTGACACGGAAGAAGCATCATCACCGAGTGCAATGGAAATATTTCGTACTGCTCCCCGACCCCCGCATTCCCGTTCAGCTTCCGCGCCTAGCGCACTACTGAATAGAGTCTCTAGGACATCCCCTCAAGCAAATTACTCCTCCAGATTTAACTCAGGACAAGAATGTCCAGAACCTCCTGCAAAACGACGTAAGCATACAATCCCTAGGGACACATCACACATGTCAGGGCGTCGTGAGTTATTTCCTGATTAAAACTACGGGTATTAGCCCCTGAGATGAGGCCAAGTAAGTGAAAGGGTTGTTCTCCCTTTTTGGGCAAGCCAAGCATCGAGATCCCTCTCTATCGTTCGCCCTTGCGCAACGATCTCGTCAAGCTCGGGATAGCCATTTGCAATCTTAGTATCTTCAATCAAATCGAGAATCTGGTTGTGGATTTCGTCTCCGGGATCATGCATTCCCGAATCAAGGCACGCTTCTAACCAGTCTTGTAATGCCTCTAAATTGTCGAAAGCAGTTTCTTTGTCCTCGATAAACTGAAGCTCTTTGGGATCCTTTACCATAACTGTAAAATATCGTTTTCTTTTACAGACTGTCAACCAAATATTTGAGGATTGCGCAAATCAAAATACATGCTAAAATGTTTGCGCCTAATGAGAGCTAACATGCCCGTAAACTATATCTCTGCTGTAAAAAATGTAATTGAATTATGCCCTCAATATGAGAGAGCATTAGCAGAACGACATAGAAATATACCTTTTGGATATGAAGAACTAATTACTCTCAACACCTACCTAAGCTACGCCAAAGCCGGCTGTTATTTAGAGATGGAGGGGCTTGCGCAAAGGATCTCCCTGATCAAAGATGCAGGGGCCTTGGTTGCCCTCGCTCAAAAAATGGAGCAGGCAACAGCTCCGATTATTCGTTTTTATAAAAGGGGGCTCGATCGCCTGGAAGAAAACCCCGATGTGGAAATGGAAATCAGCCAATGGCTTGCGCTCTATTTTAACGAACTCAATCGAGCTATTTATCAAAGGCAAACAACAAAAGACCCTGAGGAGATCAAGGCTTTCGATGCTGCAATCAAAGAGCTTATGGTCAAGATCTGCCATCATCAGGATGAGGTAAAAAAATTGCCTCCGGAAAGCATTTCCGAAGTGCTGAAGCAGTTTAATCAGCTATGTGCTGGCAGGATGGACCAAATAGATCCGAAAGGATTGATCCGAGAAGCTTTGAGGAAAGATTTTTTAAATGCGTATATCTTGCCGAACCTTCCTCAAATGTTGGATCTTGCCTCGCAATTGGCATTTATTTGGGGGATGAGCTATCTCTCAAATCAAGCAGTCGAGCAGGGGGGGTGGGTAAAAAGAATTTTCCTGTCCTATGCACTCTCAAACTCGGCAATCGGACTATATCACGGCATCCAAGCGAGAAATCTCTTATCGGTTGCGACAAGCTTGATCATTCTTGATAGAGTAAGAGAAGCTGCTGAAAAATCTCTCCAATGAGAATTAAAATAGCCAGAAGCATCAAGAAAGCAAGGAGCGCTTTTCCTCCGGCCAATTGGCGCCTCTCTAGCGGGGCGTGATGCCGATAGCGGCAGATCCAAGCAAGAAGAGGGGGCATCAGACCAAAAAGAAATGCGCAGCTAACCCCCCCGGCATAACCTAAAGCGATCAGGAACACATTGGGATAGATCAAGGCTACAAATAGGGGAATGCCGAAGATCGCTGCAACGAGCGCCGTCTTGTTTTTTCCCTTCTTTTTCATGTGCAGCCCGTCGGCTAGAAAATCAAAAAACGACAGAGCCAACGGGACAAAAGATGTGGTCATCGCAAAAAAGGCAAACCCCTTTCCAATCGCGCTCAAAGAGCCGCTATCTACGAAGTGTTTGAGAGGCTCTACTGCATTTTCTCCTGCTTTCGCCGCATCTACGAGAGCTGCTTGGGGGAGAATCCCCAAAATCAGGAACTCCCAAATGAGGTACACGACAAGAGGGATCGACGAGCCGACAAAGATGGCGATGCGGATTTTCCTGACGTTTCTTTCCATATAGGTCATGAGAGTTGGGATGATGACCTGAAAGGTGAAGGCGGTAAAGAGAATCGGCACGGCGATCCATGTTTTGCCCCAGTCGATATGAGAAATCAGGGAGAGATCGATGTAGCCTAAAGAGACGGCAATAAACGCGAAATAAGAGAGAAGAGTGCCGCTCAGAAGGACGATATTAATCCGGTCTACGGTGTGGGTTCCCAGATAGACGATGGGAGCGATAGCCGCTGCGTAGACAATAGTCCAGAGAGTGCCGGACAGTCCCATTCCGAAGATTTCACGCAAAACAGCCCCGCCTCCAACGATATGAGCGATCATGACAGTAATGAAGAGAAATAAATAGGCGATCCAAAAAACCTTTTTCCCTGTAGATCCGAGCAGCTTTTCCGCCATGGAGATAAAACTCGTATCTTTGGGCATGGAAAGACTTACTTCCACAAGAAGAAGCGCCGTTGCGATCATGAAAAGCCAGCAGAGAAAGTAGATGAGGGCAGAGGGGAGAAAGCCGGCAGCTCCGGTAGCTACGGGCAAGGCGAGCATTCCTACGCCGATAGAGGTGCCTGCGATTAAAAGAGAGCCCCCGGCAACATGGCCCATCGAATGAAAGATTTTCATAACTCTCCTCTTTTTGGAACCCTAGCCCAAAGGACTCGATCGTGCCAAGAAATATTTTAATAGATGACAAAAATGGATATTTCCATTCATACTATTTGTGCAAACAAAACCAATTGAATTCATTATGAAAATAAATCCATTGAGTTACGCACCATCTTGGCAGGCATCATTAACTATAGGCGGGCCCATTTTAGGCACGATAGCCGGGGTTGCCAGCCGCGCCTTAGGAAGCGCATCTTGGCTAGTAGAGCCTAGTAAAGATCTTTGCAGCAAAGGATTTGGAAATGTAGTCCTAGATTGGTTCAATTGGCTAGGGCAAGGGGAAATTAAAACGATCTCAATGGCCGGATCAGTACTTGCGCCATTTCTTATTAAGGCATCTTACTCCGAAAAAAAAGGAGTTCGGGAAAAAGTCGCCGACACTTGGAATCAAAACGTTACAACCAATCAAAAAATCGCAGGGGGGCTTATTGGCGCAGCGGGACTTCTTGGGATAATAAAACCGACGCTCAAGTTGATTTATCTACCGTTCGCATCGACCGAATTTATTCCTTCGGGCCATTTTTGCACTAAGATTCTGACCTCGGCTCTTGGTTTAAGCGTGACGAAATCCCTCAGCAAAAATAGCTCTCGGGAGGAAAAAAGAGCCCTCATTACTTGGTGTGCTTTCAATGCAATGAAAGATGCCATACTGCTCACCGGAACCATAGCCAACCATTGCCACAGCCTGCAAGAGGTCGCCGCCGGCTCTCTTGTCGCATTAACAGGGGTTGCAGCGGCATATTACCTCTTGTCCGATTCTGAAAACCAGGATGCGCTTCGCATTAAGATCCAATGCACAGGTTCAGATCAATTCCGGGTTGTCTCCGGGGATGAGAAAGCTCTCATCGATTCCAACTCCCAAGAAATTGTTGAAGGGGCGCTTTCCGCGAATACCTTAAGAGTCGCCCTTCTGGGGATTGCTAAACACCAAACGGCCTTACAGGAGAACCACAAGCTCTCTCTTGTTTTGACCAAGAAAGGACTGGCTTAAACCACCCCCTACACATAACATAAGATGTATTATCAGACGTTCTAAAAAAGGGTCGTCCTTGACCCTTTTCGCCTAATCCCATAGCCTTTTGGGAATGGCTATCCTTGAAAAGATTGTTTCCTGGGCCAAGAGAGAAGAGCCGATCAAAGCGCTAATCCTCTCCGGTTCCCGCGCTCAAAAAGAGGCTTTTGACGAGCTCTCCGATTACGACATTTCGGTTTTTTGCAGCTCTTACACCTTTTATACAGAAACAGACGCCTGGCTTGAGCAAATTGCTTCGGTATGGGTCTGCATAAAGGATCACATCCCCTTTCAAAACCTCACCCTTCCGACGAGGCTGGCTCTTTTTGATAAAGGGATTAAAGTAGACTTCTCCTTTTTTCCTCTTACCCTTCTGCTGCAAGGTTTGCTTCCCGAGGAGTTTGACCAGGGATATCGAATTGTTCTGGATAAGGAAAACCTGACGCAAAACCTTCCAAAGCCGAGTTTCCAAAAACCGAAAGCAAAAAGACCTACAAAGCAAGAGTTTCTCACTGTGGTTGAGGAGTTTTGGTTCGAGGCGTATCACGTTGCGCTCTATTTGAAGCGAAAAGATCTTTGGCCTTTGAAATTCCGATCCTGGGCCATGCACACTTTCCTTTTACGGATGATTGAGTGGCACACAGAGGCTCAAAAGGATTGGAAAGAAGCTTCCCCTCCCCTTGGCAAAAAAATGTCCTCTTGGGCCGGGCCTGAGATTCTACAAAAGCTTGATGGAATATTTGCCCACTTTGATGCCGAGGACAGCAAGAAGGGGCTATTCCAGACGCTCTCGCTTTTCCGAAGCCTTGCCACAGATCTGGCCCATCGCCTTGAGATTGCCTATCCAGAAGAATTAGACAGAAATATTGCTGAGTTCATTGCAAAGACGTGCTAAAACTTTTATAATACTAAGAGGCAGTTGCAAAACTCGGGCACACAGAAAAATCGATGATTTTGAGCCAGTTTGCCAGCCGCGAAGCGGCCGAAGCCCTGCCCCCGAGCACATACTCGAGGTGAGTAGGGCTCGGGGGC
>JAKBAE010000135.1 GCA_021809325.1 bacterium | reverse complement strand
TCATCCTGCACATCATGCCGCTTGCGATCATGCAAATCCTGTTCCTTTTTGAAGACTAAAAAGACTTTATGCACGTTCAAAAAAACCAATCATGCAGATCTTGTCAAGAAGTCAGAGATAGGCTCATCCCATTCAAATGACTGAACCAAGAAATGCCATTGCTCAATTTTCCTATCAAAACAGCTCCGTTCTCCAAAAATTTGATGAATTAGCGGATGTTTTACAAAAAGAGCTTCTTCGTAAAGATTATGAAATCATCTTAGATGCTGCTGCCTTCGCCGCTGAAAAGCATCAACATCAGATCCGCAAAGATGCAGAGGGAACGCCCTACATTATCCATCCGATCGGAGTTTGCCTATCTCTTTGGCAAGAAGGAGGCGTACGCGACATAGACACCCTGCTGGCCGCCCTTTTGCACGATACGCTGGAAGATACGGATACGACGAAAGAAGAGATCGCCGCTCACTTTGGCGCCCCTGTCGCAGAAATTGTAGAAGAGCTGACCAATCCGGGCAATCTCACTGCCGAAGAGGCTAAGGCCTGGCAGGTCCAACACGCTCCAACCCTTTCCTATGAAGCAAAGCTCGTCAAACTAGCTGATCGTCTCTACAATGTGCGCGATTTATCGCCTGACCCCATCGGCTGGAGCCATGAAAAAATCGAAGGCTATTATGGATGGGGTCAAAAGCTATTAGACGCTCTAAGAGGGACAAATTCTCATATGGAAGCTCTTCTTCAAGACGTAATCGATAGGCATTAACGGAGCTGTGAAGAAATATCTAGAGGCTTTTCTTCTCCGGACATTTTTAGACTTTTAATCTTTTTTGCATTGAAATCGAACTGACTCAAATCCACAAACTGAACGGATTGATTTTCATAAGACTTATAATAATACTTCAAAAATTTTGGGTCTTTTACAGTTGTGCATAAAGTAAAATCATAATAGGGCTTTTTCTGAGCACGCTCGCGCACGGAGCCAAGAGGGATGTCAAATTGATTCAAGAGATGGAATGTTTGATTGATGAGCTTCTCTGTAGGGACTGCTAACGTAGAAAAGAGCGCTGCTCGTACAAATCTAGATGGCGGAGTAAAGTCTCCGGGCAGTCCAACCATTCCGGACCCCTGGCCGAAGGGAGATAACGGAATGCTCCGCATCCGAACGGTCTCGGCATCATACGGCGAGAGATTGATAAAGTTGCATAGGTTTGTCATGTGCCAATCGAACGTAGGCGAGTTGGTTATGACGCCAATTGGGTTTTCATAGACAGAGAAAGTCCCATTGATCGGCTCGATCACAAGGCTGTTGCCCGATCGATCGTACACGATGTAGTGCATGGGAGGCGGGGAATTTCCCCATCCGGGTAATACGGTTGGCGCGATGCAGACGGAATCGATCCCTTCGCGGACCTCTTCAATGGTAGCAAATTGAGTTAAGATCCAGTTGGGAAACTCAACTGGCGAAAGAGCGCTGGCCTGGTTTGATTTTGCCACCTGGGCATACTCAGCATATCCGGGGAAATAAAACGCGGCAGCGACCAACCCCATCTCATTGATCCCATCCATGACCACAGGATCGTCAAAGCAATAGCAGCCCACAACTGCGTATTTGGACGTATATTTAAGCCCATTGCCTCCGGGAACTTTTCCAACAAATGAAAAGTTTCTCGGGATGACTGCAAGACTAATATCGAGATTGACTCCAAACTCAACCGTTCTACCAGTAACAATTTCATTATTCGGGGATTTCAAGAGCATCCCGGTGCATGCGAAGGCTTGAGACAAAAAGGCCAGAAAAAGCAATAGCGCAGCTTGGAGCATCACAGTCCTCTGTATTAACAATTCTTCTTATAGATGCAACCAAAATTTTATCTAGCAAAATAAAAAAACTATAATTAAAGAAACAAACAAAAAAGCGTTGCAATATTATTAACTTTCGAAGCATCATATAATAAGCAAAGCAATATAGAGGTTTAAATAAATGAGTAGTTTTATTAATTTTTTATACAATCAAGCAGCCCAGCTCAGCAATTTGTATCGCAATGAAACAGAACAAAATTCTGCTACAAGCGCTATGGCAGAAAGAATACACGCAACTAGAAATTCCCATCCGAAACCAATTTCAGCAAAAGTTGCTAAACCTAAAAAAAGTCCAAACATTGCCGTCCTATCAAATGGCGGAGGTTATACTGTCCCTAGAGCCATTCAAAGCATCGAGTCGCAGACAAAGAAAAAAGTTCAGCTTATCAATTACGAATGCCCGATGGAAATAAGTTCACGCCAACTAAATAATGAAGTGAAAAATGTATTTAACTATATTGAAAAAAACAAACTTTGCAGTCCAGGCGTCAGCCGCGCTGAGATGTTTATCAATGCCGTAAAAAGTAAAGCGGTCAATACCCCTCTATGTTTCGAGATCATCCAAAAGACAAGCCGGGCAGCCGAAAAACTCAACTGCATCTTCTTGCCGGGGGGAGAGAACATTCCCACAATCTGGTATGGCATGCCAGGATGTGAATATGACAATCACTATAGAACCCTTGTTGAATTAACCCTCATCCATGAAGCGCGCCATAAAGGAATTCCTTTAATGGGGGTTTGCCGCGGACATCAGATTATTCACGTGTACCATGGCAAAAAACTCGAAGATAATCCCAGTGGATACTATGGATTTCAGACATTCAATTTGATCAATCCAGATCAAAAGGGACTGCTCGCCGATCTATTCCGCGAAACTGTAGTTGGCCGAGTGATGCATCATCAAGGTATAAAAATCGCCGAAGGGCAAAATGGGAAGGGTGATTTAGAGCCGCTCACTACTGAAAATGAGCTTGTTAAGGCTGCAGAATCAAAATACGGCTCAGCATCTCCTGTCATCACTACACAATTCCATCCGGAAATGTACGTTCCCTACGACAGTAGCATCTCAAAGAACAATGAGACATTTTTTAAAATTCTTCATGAAAGTTCCATCACCCACAATGCTAAAAAGGACATCACTCCTGATAAGTTAGTTGCGGCGCGAAAACAACTAAAAGCACCTTCAGAAGAACTCAAACTCTTTATGCAAGCGGGCGGATAATACCATTCGCGATATACCGCGCGCAGGAAGGTTTTTTGAATTTGGACTCAGCGAGGCAAAGCAAAATTGATCTGACTGAACGTTGGCCTTGCACTCCGTGCAAGGCAAGCGACGAAGATCGATTTTACGAAGCCGCAGCGAGTCCAAATTCAAAAAACCTTCCTGCGCGCGGCATACAAACCGTAGCGTTTTTTAACCGATCTTTAAGATTCCATGCAGCAGGCGTTTGGATTTCTCCCGACTCTATCCCTTTGACGCGGCTATGAAAATAAACTGGTTCTACAGCACTCATTTTCGATGTACAATTTCAATAAATTGCCTACATTTTCTCTAAAAGAAAACAGTTCGTCAACACCCACCAAACAAACCAAGGCTAATTTTTAAATTACTTTAATTTCTAATATTAAAAAATATTAGTATTGATTAATTTACAAGAATAGCGTAAACTATATTGCAAACTAAATCAAAATAACACATGACTACAGAATTAAAAAACCTCTCAGATTCTACTAAAGAAGATCGCTGGGCAGACTTCATTTCTGCGGAAGAATACGATCCACATACCCAGCAAATCTTTTTTACCGCAATTTCATCGTCTTGCCATCCAAAGAAATTTTTTGATGATAGAAGCGCTCTTTCGGACTCCGAGCTGGGGGATGACCCGACATATTTTACTCGCCTAGAACGCAACGTCGGGCCGCTCTTCACGACGTCGCCGCATAAAAAAGAAAGCATGATGACCTCCTATTCCTCGGCGATTCGCGGTTTTTCATCTAGCAGTTCAGTTGCTGAACAGCTCGGAGCAGAGCTGGCTGGGGATATTGCAGTCGAATTTGAAGAAAAACTTGAACATGAACTCGAAGAACAACTTGAAGAAAATTTTAAGAAGAAACACATCCCAAAAGAGGATGCTGAAAGATTGGCTGATGCTGCAGCGAGAGATATCGCCCCCGCTGTTGCTTTAAAGTTTGCAGGCGAGGCCGGCAAAGATCTTGCCCGAGATTTCGCAGAGATGTCGGAGTCTTCGGAAGAAGTTAGAAGCGCTTTTGCAGATGCAGCTAAAAAAATGGAAGAAGCCGATGAATTTGATGTTGTGATTCATAAAGCAGCCAAGAAGCTTGTGCATAAAATAGACGAACTCGTCCTTTCCGGAGAAGAGGTAGAGCTGGAAGAAGTAGTCGAAGAAGTTGGCAGAGCGGCTGCAAGCGATGTTGCGGATCGAATCGAACAAAATGCCCAACAAACGGTGAAAGAGAGCAAAGCGGCAAGGCTGCAAAAGCGTACCGTAGTTGCGGAGCAAATGGGTATTGTTTTGCAAAATGCCCTAATGGCAGTGATCGAAGCGTATTGCGATTCGCCTTCGCATGCGCCTATTCTCTTATTAGACAATCATCTTGCAGCATTAGGCATTGGCCATAACGCCAAAGAGCTGCTCGAGGCTCTTCACGAACTCAGAAACGCAAAAAGCAAAGAGGAGGCAAGAGACGGCGCTTCAAAAGCGATGGCTCATGGAGCAGCAATTGGAGAAGGCGTTGCGGCTACGACCCTCACAGCCACGTCATTGGTAGAGTTGGCCGCAGCCCTCGAGCAGCTGGCCACTGTAGTAGACGGGCTGGGGGCCGGCATGTGGGGCCTTGATTTAGTAGAAGCTGTAGCTTTGGCGGTAGAAGGTTTGGAGATTCCTGTCACAAAAGAAGAGAAAGAGCACCTCGCCTGCCACCTTGCAAAAGGTGCGCTCAGATTAGTCAGAGGCGGGGTAGAGGTTGCAAAAGATATTACACTCCTAACGGCTCACAGCTCAAGCGCTCTAGCTGCGCTCTCAATCGCCGCTCCCATGGCCGCAATCCCTCTGGAGCTTGCCTCGATTGCCATTTTGGCCCATGAAAGAAAAAAGGAAGTGCGCTTCCTCGATGAGGCGAGAAAGATTTTAAACCAAAGGCCAATGAATTCGGAAGAACTAGAAGAGTGCGGCCCTGAATTTGTCGAAAACGTGAAAGAATTCTTGTCTCGGCATCTTGAGATTTCTTCCAAAGAACTCCTAGAGTTAGAAAAAAGCGGAAGGAACCCTGAAAAACATCTAAAAAGAATGAAGAACCGCAAACGAAAAAAATTTGAAAAGCTGGTTGGCAAGGACGCTGTGAAATTAAGAT
>JAKBAE010000019.1 GCA_021809325.1 bacterium | reverse complement strand
GAAAAGGTGAGAAATGAAGAAACGGTGATATGCGATTGGAGGTTCACTACTGCAGAGGCTCGGATTAAACTGCGAAAGCTATATCCGGTGGTGAGATAATTATTTTAAATACTTTTGAAAAGGTGCTAGGGAGCTTTCTCGCAACTCAAATATGAATTTATTTGTTTGGATTACTTCTTCTTCTTTGCTTGTTCGTGTTTGGCGATCATGAGACGCGTTTTCATCACGGCATCGGGACTCAAACTGATGCTGTTGATGCCGCAATCGACAAGGAATTTCGCAAACTCCGGATAGGTCGACGGCGCATCGCCGCATATCCCAATTTTCTTCTTCCGCTTGCGGGCGACGGTGATCACATGCTCGACCATCCGTTTTATCGCCTCGTTCCTCTCATCAAAAATATCGGAGACAAGGGCGCTATCCCGATCGACCCCCAATGTCATTTGCGTCAAATCGTTGCTTCCAATGCTAAACCCGTCGAAGAGATCGCAGTAGCGGTCCGCCAAGATCACATTGCTCGGAATTTCGCACATCACATACACCTGCAAGCCGTCTTTGCCTTGCTCAAGACCGTTTTTCTTCATCACTTCCAGCACCTTCTCCCCTTCCTCAGGCGTCCGGCAAACGGGGATCATCACCTTCAAATTTGTCAGTCCAAACTCTTCGCGCACCTTTTTGATCGCCTTGCACTCAAGGGCAAACCCCTCTTGGTAGCCTTCCTTATAATATCGAGACGCCCCCCTCCAGCCGATCATCGGGTTTTCTTCATGCGGCTCAAAATACTTCCCCCCAATCAGGTTAAAATACTCGTTCGTCTTGAAATCGCTGAAGCGTAAAATAACGTCCCGAGGATAAAAAGCGGCTGCAATGAGAGCGACGCCCATCGCTAGCTTATCGATGAAAAATTGCTTCTTGTCTGAATAGCCCGCCGTGATCTCTTCGATCTCCTTTCGAATATGCGGATCTTTGACTTTATCGAAATGGACAAGCGCCATCGGGTGGATTCGGATCGACTCCGTGATGATAAACTCCTCGCGCGCAAGCCCAACCCCGTCATTGGGGAGAAAGCTCAACCCAAACGCCTCGTCCGGATACCCGACGTTGATCATCATATTCGTTTTGGGCCTAGGCACTTTCCGGATATCGATTTTCTTGACGTTGAACTTCAAGAGTTTTTCGTAGACAACCCCCTTCTCCCCTTCCGTACAGTCCACCGTGATGGGCGCTCCGGTCTTAATTACTTCAGTTGCATTGTTTGTCCCAACAATACAAGGAAGACCTAGCTCGCGGCTCACAATCGCCGCATGGGACGTCCTTCCCCCGCGGTTTGTCACAATCGCAGATGCAACGCGCATGATCGGCACCCAATCGGGATCGGTCATATCCGTAACTAAAATCTCTCCCTCCCGAAACTCTTTAGCATCCTTGACATCTCGGATCACATGCGCCTTTCCCTGGCCGATCTTGTTGCCGACGCTCTTTCCCGTCGTGAGCACCTTTCCCTTTTCAGCAAGCTTAAACTCTTCAATAAAATTGGGATTTTTTCTCGACTGCACCGTTTCGGGGCGCGCTTGGACGATATAGAGCTTTCCCGTCCGCCCGTCTTTTGCCCACTCCAAATCCATGGGCGTCCACTTCTTGTGTTTTTTGCTATAGTGCTCTTCAACATCGATCGCCCACTTCGCTAATTGAAGCGCCTCTTTATCCGTGATGCAGAATTTTTTCCGCTCGCTTACAGGCGTCTCGATCTTCTTGGTCGCATTTGCCTTCCCATAAATGATCTGCGTAGCCTTTTCCCCAATGACTTTATTGATCAGCGGTTTAAAACCCTTTTTGAGTGTCGTCTTGAACACGATGAACTCATCCGGATTGACAAGCCCTTGGACAACGCTCTCTCCCAGTCCATAGCTTCCGGTAATGAAGACGACATTGGGAAAGCCGGTCTCGGTGTCGAGCGTGAAAATCACTCCCGAGCTAGCAAGATCGGAACGGATCATCTTCTGCACGCCAACAGATAAGCAGGTCTTGATGTGATCGATCTTATTTTCAGCCCGATACGCAATCGCCCGGTTCGTAAAGAGCGAAGCGAAACACTTTTTGCATGCCTCGATCAACGCCTTGTCTCCCGTAACATTGAGATAAGTCTCCTGCTGGCCGGCAAAGCTGGCGTTCGGTAAATCCTCAGCAGTAGCGGAAGAGCGGACCGCCACATCCGTATGGCTTGTTTTGAAGGGTTTCGAGAGCTTATGGTAGGCAGCCAAAATCTCTTCTTGCAGATCCATGGGGAATTCACAGCCCAAAATGAGCTTTCGAGCTTTTTGTCCCGCCGCCTCTAAGGCCCTTGTATCCTTTGCGTCGAGTCCATGAAGGATCTCTTTAAGCTGCCCGAGGGCATCCCCCTTTTCGAGGACGTATTTGTATGCGTGAGCGGTGATCGCAAAGCCGGGGGGAATTGGCACCCTTTTCTTCCGCAAGCTGCAGGCCATCTCGCCAAGTGATGCGTTTTTGCCGCCGACGATGGCTAGATCCTCAATTCCAATTTCATGGAACCACAAAATGTACGGTTTCTTTTTCATATACGGAGCGTATCCAAGCTGTTTTCTTCCGTATATTTAAAGAGAAGTTTTATTCAAATAGCTTTATTAAGCCGAAGATTCCGACACCTAAACTAAATCCCGCTATCGCAATGCCTAAAATGCGAGAAGCGATCTGCGATTTTCTATCCGCCCTTCGGATGAGGGCTGAGACAAAGAGGCCGTTGCAGCCATCCGTGATCATCATTCCAAGAGTGAACAGCAATCCTAAAAGCCCTGAAAAGAGCCACCCGGACATGAGCGTCGCCGAGATCGCAAAGAGGCCCACTTGGCTGACCGTATCAAAAGAAAACGCAAAAAGCGCCCCGATCCCCACCACCATCGCCGGGTTAAATTTTTTCCCCATCACTTTTTGGGCAAGATAGCTTTGAAGCCCCTTCGGCATGTTCGTTGGATTCTTTTGAAACACGCTCCAAAGATTCAAGAAGCCAAAAAGACAGAGAAAAAAAATGGAGACCCAAGCACCAAAGCCTTCCAGCCACTGAGGCACATGCAACTCAATCAGCCCGGCGCCGATGATCACGCTGATCGCCGTCACCACAATCCCATGACCAAGCGAAAATAAAAAACCGGTCATCTTCGAAACAACATGGTTTTGCTTCGCCGTTCTCGTGATGGCGTCAATCGTCGCCAGATGGTCCAGATCCAGCCCGTGCCTAAGCCCTAGCACGATGGCAATCAAGATCATAAAGGGCCAGGGGGTATGTTCGTTGATTTCCATTAGCAGATCCTGGGCAGCTGGTCGCCTACAAGCCGATAGAGAGGCCGCTTTGTCCCAAATGGGTTTTTAATGATGGCTTGCGCCCTGCCCGACTTTGATTCCGCCCGTCCAATCAAACGGGCATTTTCCCCGTCAGGGAATTTTTGAAGGATTTGCAAGGCAAGGGCTGCCTGATCTTGGGACACAAAAGCAATGAAGCGCCCTTCATTGGCTACATAGTGGGGATCAAACCCCAAAATCTCGCACGCGCTCTCTACTCCCTCGCTTACTGAAATCGCCTCTTCTTCAATTAAAAAATTCCGCTGGGCCGACTCAGCCATTTCCACAAGGGCCGTAGCGAGCCCTCCTCGCGTCAGATCGCGCATCGCATGAACGAGGATCGCTTCCTTTAAAAGAGCCTCCACGAGTGGAAAAAGAGGGGCGCAATCGCTTTCGAGCGGAGTAGAAAACTCGAAGTTTTCGCGCATCGCCATCACCGCAATCCCGTGCCGGCCAATATCTCCGCTCAAAAGGATCGCGTCCCCTTCCTCAATCTGAAGAGGGCCGATTGGGTTGTTTGTCATCCGAGTCCCAATCCCACTCGTATTGATGAAAAGGTTTTTTCCCGTCTGCCTCTCGATGACCTTCGTATCTCCGGCTACGATCTCAATCGATTGGAGCTTCGCTTCTCGTTCCATGGAAGAGACGATCCGCTTGAGCTCTTCGATCGAAATTCCCTCTTCAAGGATAAAGCCCGCGCTGAGATAGCGCGGTTTTGCTCCGCACATGGCCAAATCGTTTGCCGTCCCCGTGACTGCCAATTTCCCGATATCTCCTCCCGGAAAAAACAGCGGCTGGACGACAAAAGAGTCGGTTGTAAAGACGATTTGACTTGTGGGTAGATCTAAAAAAGCCCCATCGTGCAAGAGATCGAGATGCTCGTTTTTAAAAGCCGGAAGAAACACCTCTTCAAGCAATCGATGGGTCTGCTTGCCACCGCTGCCATGAGCTAAGGTAATGATCTGCTTTTCTTCTAAAGGAACTGGGCAGGTGATGGTCATACAGACCTCGCATATTGAAAGTAGGCGCTGCAAGCCCCTTCCGTCGAGACCATCGGAGCGCCCAGCGGGCTTTCCGGGGTGCACTCTTTGCCAAAAAGAGGACACTGGCACGGTTTTTTCTTCCCCTGGAGGACAAGGCCGCTGATGCAGCCGTTGTCTTTATATAGCTGAGGATTTTTCATCGGGAACCGAAGAGCTGCGTCGTAGTCGGCGTAGGCATCTTTAAGCCCAAAGCCGCTCCCCTCAATCTTTCCAATCCCCCTCCACTCCCGATCGACGATTTGGAAGACGGTTTGTAACAGTTCCCTCGCGAAATGGTTCCCCTCTTCGCGCACGCTTCTTTGGTATTGATTTTGCACAGCCGCCTCCCCCCTTTCCAACTGCTCAACAGCTAAAGCCAGCCCTTGCAAAATGTCGAAAGGCTCGAAGCCTGTCACCACAATCGGCACCCGATAGCGCGCTGCCAAGGCGTGGTACTCTTCATACCCCGTCACCGTGCACACATGTCCTGCCGCTAAAAATCCTTGCACCTCCGTTCCCGGCGCTTGCATCAGAAATCGCAAGGCGGGAGGGACGAGGACGTGGGAAGAGAGGAGAGAAAAATTTTTGAGGCCCAATTTTTTGGCCTGAAAAACCGCCATCGCATTCGCCGGCGCCGTCGTTTCAAATCCAACGGCAAACAAAACGACTTGGGAGTGGGGATGCTCTCTCGCAACCTGCACAGCCTGCAGAGGAGAGTGAACGATCCGCACGTCGGCCCCCCTCGCCTTTTGGGTCAAAAGATCGGTTCCGCTCCCGGGAACTCGGAGCATATCCCCAAAAGAGCAGAGGATGGCATCCGGCAGCTCGGCGATTTCGATCGCGTGGTCGATCAACTCGATCGGAGTGACGCAAACAGGACACCCCGGGCCATGGACGAGCCGAATTTGATCCGGCAAAAGCTGATGAAGGCCGAATTTGACAATCGAATGGGTTTGGCCGCCGCACACTTCCATGATCGTCCAAGGACGCGTCGTGATCTTTTGGAGCTTGGATGAGAGCGCTTGGATGAGGCGCGGCTGGCGGAATTCGTCTACATATTTCAAGAAAGGAGCTCCAAGGTCTTTTTGGCTTTTTCCTCATCGAGCACGCTGATCGCAAAGCCGACATGGACAATGACCCAGTCGCCCGGTTTCACCTCCGGTGTGTAGGCGATGCAGACCTTCTTTTTGACGCCTGAAAAATCAACCTGCGCCATCGGCAAAATCTCTTCTTCAATCGATAAAATTTTACCGGGCAAAGCCAAGCACATACCGCTCCTCTAAAATCGTCCCATACACTTGGCCGAGAGACAGCCCTCCGTCATTGGGAGGCACTTGCCTGTGCCAAAAAGGGACAAAACCCTCTCCCCGCAATTGGGCGATCGCCCTTTCAACAAGCAGTTTATTCTGCATGCACCCGCCAGTGAGAAGAACGTTTTTGCACGATGCCTGCTGAGAGAGATCTACGATCAAATCAGCCAAGCCGTAGTGAAATGCCAACGCCATCTCAGCCAAAGAGACTCCTTTTGCCTTATCTTCGAGCATCTGTTTTAACACACCCTTCCATTCTATCGTCCAAAAATTTTCTTTCTTTTCCTTCAAAGTAAAAAGGTAAGAGAGAGCGCAAACCGCCCTGCTGGCCAAACTCTCCAGCGCAAGGGGCGCCTCCCCCTCAAAATGGCTTTTTGTGCAGCATCCGAGAAGAGAGCTCACCCCATCAAAGAGCCGTCCCATACTGCTGCAAAGGGGGGCGTTGATCTTTTGGTCCAACGCTTGGACAAGGATTTGCATCTCTTTGGGGCTAAAAAATTCTGAGGCTGCCTCAATCTTGCCGGCAGCATGCAGCATCCCCAAAAGCGAGCGTCGCGGCTCTTTGACTGCCGTCTCCGACCCCGGTAAGGGGAATGGATCGAGCCGAGCAAAATGGAAAAGTCCCGCTTCTTTTGCAATAAACGCCTCCCCTCCCCAGATCGTTCCGTCGTCACCGAGGCCGGTCCCATCCCAGGAGAGGGCAAAGAAGGGCGGAGAGAGCTTGTTTTCCACCATCCCGGCATAGACATGCGCCCGGTGGTGCTGGATTTTTTTCCGGCCGAATCGACTGGTATAGTAGCCCGGATGCAAATCGGATACGGCTTCTTTCGGCGCCGTTTGCAATAGCGCCTGCCAGCTCTTCGCCTCTTCTTCGTAGGCAAGATGGGCATCTATGGAATCTAGATCGCCGAGATGCTGGCTGAGATAGATTTTCCGATTGGCGCCGATAGCAAAAGTGCTTTTTAGATGGCCTCCTGTCCCGAAAAGAGGTCTATTCAAATCCGGAGCCGCAATCGCGAAAGGGATATAACCGCGCGCGCGCCTGATCACCATGAGAGATCCGTCGATGATCTGCACAACGGAGTCATCGAGCCGATGGACGATCCTCCGATTATGAACCAAAAAAGCATCCGCCGAAAGCCGGCTCAAAGCGCTCTTCTCGTCGATGCAGAGGGGCTCTCCGGAGAGGTTTCCGCTCGTTGCGATGAGCGGCCTTTGTATGAACGACAAAAGCAAATGGTGCAAGGGAGTATGCGGCAGCATCACTCCTTGATAGGGACTCTCGAAAGCGATGCGGGCAGGGAGAGTCCCTCGTTTTTTGATGAGCACGATCGGGGCAGCAGGAGTGGCCATAATCGCTTTTGCCTCCGGATCGATCTCGATGAGATCCTCATTGGCTAAAAGAGCAAACGGTTTTTTGGGCCGCTGCTTGACCCTTCTTAGCTGCTCGATCGCCCTTTCATTTGTCGCATCGGCCAACAGCAAAAAGCCCCCCGTATTTTTTACAGCAACGATCTTTCCCTCTAGAAGAAGCTTTGCTGTTTGGGAAATTGGCTCTGATAGAAAAGGATTTCCCGATGCATCGAGCAGGCGAAGTTTGGGGCCGCACGCAGGACAGCAGTTCGTCTGGGAGTGAAAACGCCTGTCAGTTGGAGTGGTATACTCTGTTTGGCACTCCGGACACATGGGAAAATCGACCATGGTGGTGTTTTTCCGATCGAAGGGCATCCGCAAAAATAAGCTGAACCTCGGACCGCAGCCCATGCAATGCAAAAAGGGATAGCGAAAGCGCCTATCTTTGGGATCGAACAGCTCTTTTAGACACGCGGCACACATTGCCGTATCCGGAAGAAGGGCAAGCTCTACCGCCCCTCCCTCTTGGCTCGGAACAATCGAAAAGCCCTTCGATCCTCCTAAGGGGGCATCTGTCCCCCGATACTCAAAGAGATGCGCACGTTCCGGTTTTTTTTCGATAAGGTCGCGCTCAAAGGCTTCGACGGCAAGAGCATCGCCTTGTACATCGATCAGCACCCCTTGGTTTGTATTGCAAATCTGTCCTACCAGCCTGTACTCTTCGGCGAGCCGGAAGACAAAGGGCCGAAACCCTACTCCCTGCACGCATCCGGAAAGGGTCAAAAGACGGCGTTTTTTTCTATTGGACATCGATATTTCAGAGGATGACGAAAATGGTCAAAATTTTTATGATCACTTTCCTTTGCCATCAGTGTGGGATGATTTAATGAAATCTGCAAGTATAATAGTGGGGCTGGTATGTCTGATCATGAATTCATTATTAGCCGATGAAACCCTTTTGAGCTTCAAACAACTTCCCAAGGCGGAGTTGCATCTGCATTTAGGAGGCTCTTTCCCCCAGGAATATTTGTTTTCGATTGCTGCTGCAGATCAAAGAGAGCAATTAGCCTGTTTTCTAGATTTAATTTCGCAAGGAGTTGATTATCATAGAGGCTTTCAAGTTTTTGGATTGATCGCTCAGATCGTGAATTCAGAAGAAAAGCTGCAAAATGGTGTGAGCTGGCTCTGTAGGACTTTGGAAGAAGACGGAGTTCAGTATGTTGAAATACGGACCGGACTGAAGGATTTAGGGCAAGGGACTGAAGAATACCTGAAAGCGGTCCTAAGAGGAATTCAGGAGAGCGGCGCTGGGAAGTCATTCAAATTAAAGGCCAAGATAGTATTGAGTTTGCAAAGAAGTTCATCTGCGGCAATGGTTGAAGATACAATTGATCTGGCGTTAAAATATAGAGACCAAGGAGTTGTAGGGATCGATATTTCTGGAAATTCTGCGCTGGGACAAATTGATCAAGTCATGCCGCATCTGCTGAGAGCAAAAAGGGAAGGCCTGGCTTTTACCATTCACCTTGGTGAGTTGCCGGATGAGGCAGACCAGATGCTTTTACTGACACAACTTGAGCCCAAGCGAATTGGGCATGGAGTTCATCTATGCGATGAGGCAAAAGAATGGATTTTAAGACATCAAACCCCCCTTGAAGTCTGCTTGACAAGCAGCGTTTTAGTTAAAATGATCGCTGATTATAAGCTGCATCCGGGGCTGGATCTTTTTCGATCAGGCCATCCGATCTTCTTTTGCACGGATGACCCTCTTCTTTTTTCTACTACTTTGTCAGAGGAGTTGCTCCGTGCCCATCAATTGTGCGGGTTATCCATAGTAGAGATTGAGTCTTTAGTTAAGGAATCCTTCAATTATACTCTTCAATAATCTGTTTGTCTTTGCCACTTTTTCGCCTGATCAATCCGCAAATATCTTATATGCATTGCGATAGTTCAAAAGCTCAATAGAGTGTATTTTTTGTTCTTGCGACCCAGCATAAATGAGATATCCTTTAGGAGCGCGATCATCCACAAGGTTTTGGAAAAATTTCAGCTTTGCTAAAAATTCCGAATGGAATGTTTTAGAAGACTTAATTTCAATGGGGATGAGCTGATGGCCTGCCTTAAAAATTACATCGATTTCATTTTTTTGAACATCCCGATAATAATAAAGTTGAGGATCTAATCCTTGATTGAACCTTTCCTTCATCAACTCCAAAATAACTAGATTTTCCATCAGATGCCCTCGCAGAGGATCTCGGCTCATCTGTGTTATATTTTCAATACCTAGAAGATACGCTGCCAGTCCCACATCTACGAAAAAAAGTTTTGGCGATTTAATAAGGCGTTTACCAAAATTTTCAAAATATGGATGAAGACGCACGACAATAAACGAAGCCTCCAGGATCGAAATCCATTCTTTTACCGTATGAGAGGAAATGCCCACCTCTCCACCAATTTCTTCCAAATTAAGAATTTGCCCTACTCTGCCTGCGCAAATCCGAACGAATCGGTCGAATTGAGTTAAATCCTTTACATTAATAAGTTGACGAAGATCTCTTTCCACATATGTTTGAAAGTAGTTTCGATAAGCCTTAATTGGATCGAGTTGATCTTTAAAAATCCTAGGATAGCCTCCTTTTAATAAGGCTTCATCAAGGGAAATCTCAATACCCGCACTTGATAATTCGTGCAAACTCATGGGAAGAAGGGTCAGAAGCGCAGTTCTTCCAGCCAAAGACTGAGAAATTGCCTCATGCAATTCCATTTGGTGACTGCCGGTCAAAATAAACATTCCATGAGTATTTTCCCTGTCAACAAGTGTTTGAATATAAGAAAGAAGCTCAGGAACCCTTTGGATCTCATCGAGGATAGCCCCTTTGGGAAACTGTTCTAAAAAACCCCTAGCATCTGCCTGTGCCAGCCTCCGAACATCAGGATCCTCCAAACTGGTGTACTGCATCTCAGGAAAGGCGTGCCTAACAAGCGTTGTTTTACCCGATTGGCGAGGGCCAATGACCGTAACCACGGGATACATTTTTTTAAGCGACTTAAGCTCAACCTCTATCTCTCTTCTATACATTGTACAATCCGAAGTTGAACTTCAGTTTATCTCAAAAAGAAAAAGAAAGATAGTGAATCCAAGGGCACTCCTTGCACACAGCCTAAAAGGATCAAAGGATGGCGCTTTCTTTCTATTGGACATCGATATTTTTGAGGATGACGGACGCTGCCTTCGGATCATGCAGATCGTGAAGCTCTTCGGCTTCAATCTCTGCCCCCTGGGCGATCGTTCCTTGCGATGCAATTTCAAAATGTTCTTGAAAATGCTCTTTGGACATGTGGGAGAGCGCGCCGAGCTGCACCCGCACTTTCGTCACCTTGGACGCCCGCTCTTTTTCAGCCAACGACACGATTTTTTTCATCAGATCATCCATCAGGCTTTTTTCATGCATGGCGAATCTCCTCCTCTTGTAAAATTGACTCCGTAACCTTTGGGACCGCCTTGCCCACCTTGGCAGAGAGGCTCCTCTCCACGGCAAAGCGCTCCCCAAAAATCGCATACACGATGAGTTTGGTGGGAAGCTGCTCCCATGTTTTCGCAAGCGAAATGGCCTGCGCAATGCTCAGGCCGTGCGTAGAGGTTTGGGTATTCTCAAAATATAGGTTGTCTTTGAGCGCATCGAGCCGCTGCCAGGATCCTGCCTCCTTGCTCCCAAGACATGCATCAACGAGATAGAGGACCGAATAGTCTTCAAAAAAGGAGAGGATCTCTGTGATTTCGCCTCGCGTTTTTCCCAGCTTGATCTGACAGGGAACTTTTCCTTCCAAAGCGTCGATCACCGCCCAGCCCGCGCCGTCGTCGCCCCGAAACGGATTGCCAATTCCGATCACCGCAACTTTAGCCATTTTGCCTGGTCAATTTCAAAAAGTGGGCGCTGCAAGAGATGCACGGGTCGTAGTTGCGGATCGCTTGCTCGCATTTCCATTTCAGCTCTTCGTCTGGCATTGCGGCGTTTTGGCTGACAAACTGGAAGAGATCCTCTTCAATGGTCTTTTGGTTTTGCGACGTAGGAGGCGTGATCTTCGCATCCTCAATGATCCCTTTGCCATTGACCTTGTAGCGATGATAGAGGAGGCCGCGAGGCGCCTCCGTCGCAGCAAATCCGGTAGAAGAGCGCATCACCAGATCTACCGAGCCGGCCCTTTTCGAAGGCTCATACGCATCAATGATCCGAAGCGCCTCGTCGCAGGCATATAAAATCTCTAGTGCGCGGACGATGATGCTGCGGAACGGATTGGTACACGTTTCCTCAAAGCCGATAGAGCGGATGGTCTCTTGGACAAGCGGCGAGAGTTTTTCCCGGTTCAGGTTGTAGCGGGCCATGGGGCCGACGAGATAAGAGCCTTTTCCCTTTATCTTCGAGTGCAGAGCCGTACTGTGAGGCACTTGGACCTCTTCGAAATGGTCGTCGTACTCTTTTGCATGGATCTTCAATCCCGATGACGAGGCGATCGAGCCTCTTGCCATCGGATATTCGGTGTCGGAGTATAAAGAGACGCACTCATAGCGCCTCTGCAAATCGGGAAACGAAAACCCGTTAACCCACCGGACCGTCTCTTGCGCCTCCTCGCGCGCTTTTTGCAAGAGCTCGACGAGCTTTAGCAGCTCCTCTTTTTTGGGGATTTGGTAAAACCCTCCGACTTTGACATTGATCGGATGAATTTCCCTTCCGCCCAATAAACGGACGATGGCATTTCCCGCTTTTTTAATCCTCAGTCCCCTCTTCACAGCCGTTTCGTAGTCTTTGGCCATCTGGATGGCATCGGGATATCCCAAAAAGTCGGGGGCATGGAGCATATAGACATGCAAGGTGTGGCTCTCGATCCACTCTCCGCAATAAAGGAGGCGGCGAAGCTGATGCAGATATTCGGGCAACTCGGCGCCAAGGGCATTTTCCATCGCATAGACGGCGCTCATCTGGTAGGCGATCGGGCAAATTCCGCAGATGCGCGCCGTGATATCCGGCGCATCGAAAAGCTCCCTTCCCCGTAAAAGGGCTTCGAAAAACCGTGGCGGCTCGAAAATCTTTAAAAATACTTCTTCGACCTTCCCCTCTTTCGTTCTAATATAAAGGGCACCCTCCCCCTCCACGCGGGCGAGATAGTCGGCTTGAATCGTCCGCGACCGCGTGCCGACATGCACATCGAGTTTTTTTTCCGGTTTTTCATCACTCATACTGTTCGCTCGCTTCTTTGAAGGCTTGGGTTGCGCAATTGAAATTCCTGAGCAGCCCTTTGATGGAGACCGCTTCCGTATTGAGCTCCTTTTCCCACCAGCGGGTCAAGGCAAGCGGGTTGGCCGTCTCTTTGGGACCATAGCAGCCATAACAACCCCGTTGATAAGAGGGACAAAGCGCCCCGCAGCCGGCATGGGTGACGGGGCCCAAGCAGGGAGTGCCGTATGCAACCGTGACGCAGATGTTCCCTTTCATCTTGCACTCGGTGCACACGCTGCTGCTTGAGATGGCCGGCTTTTTCCCCAAGATAAAACTCTTGATCACTTCTAAAAGCTGGTATTTGTTGATCGGACAGCCTTGCAGCTCAAAGTCGACCTTTACATGCTTCGAGATCGGAGTCGAGGTGGCCAGGGTGCTGATGTATTCCGGACGGGCGTAGACGATCTGCTTGTACTCTTCCACATCGGCAAAGTTGCGCAGCGCCTGGATGCCCCCGGCCGTCGCGCAAGCGCCAATCGTGATGAGGGCCTTCGACTGTTTTCTCACCTCTTGAATGCGCTCTTTGTCGTGGTCTGTCGTGATCGATCCTTCAACAAGAGAAATGTCGTACGGCCCCGGGACAATCGCTTTCGACGCCTCCGGAAAGCAAGCGATTTGGACGATCTCGGCCACTTTAAGAAGCTCATCTTCGCAGTCGAGCAAAGAGAGCTGGCACCCATCGCAAGACGCAAACTTCCAAACGGCAAGCTTGGGGCGGATCTCTTGGATGAGGCTTAATTTATTCATAGCTCTTGAATCGGAAGCCATTTTTTGATTTGTCCATAAGAAAATATGGGGCCGTCTTTGCAAAGAAAATAAGGACCGTACTGGCAGTGTCCGCAAAAGCCGGTTGCACACTTCATATTCCGCTCCATCGAGAGGAAAATATCTTGTTCTCCAATTTCAAAACGCAAGATCTCGATCAAGGCAAATTTCATCATGATCTCAGGTCCGCAAAGAAAAACGCGGGTCTTTTTCGGATCGGGCATCCGCTTTTGAATCAACGCCGTAATGACCCCCACATGTCCCCGCCACGCCGCATCTGGGCGATCCACGCTGACATCGACACGGACCCCCTCTTTTTTCCACTCCTCCAGCTCTTGCAAGTAGAGCAGATCGGATGGCGTACGGCTTCCATATAGCAGAGTGATGTTTTCTTTTCTCTCTTGTAAAACGGGCCTTAAGGGAGCAAGCCCCAAGCCTCCTGCAATGACGAATAAATTTCCCGTCCATCCGCCAAGAGGCCAGGCGGAGCCGAAAGGGCCGCGCACCCCCACTTCATCTCCATGGCTTAAACGCCCCATCCCCTCCGTAATGCCGCCGACAGCCCGAATGGTGTGGACCAATTCATTCTTTGAAGAAAAAGAGCCGCTCATCGAGATCGGCACCTCTCCGAACCCAAAGAGATAGAGCATGTTGAATTGGCCGGGCAAAAAGGGGGCTATCGGCTCTTCCAGAGGCTCTAAAGCCAAAGTAAACGTGTCCTCTGTCTCTTGGATCTTCGATTTAACTCGGTAGCGCTTCGGGAGCATTACTTGTGATCTCCATATACGTCGAGGAGATGGAGGCGGCAGGCGTCTTCGCGCATCACCAAAATCTTGATGAGGTGCTGCATCAGCTTGTAGCCGAGGCTCGCATCGTTTTCACATTTCTTTCGGATGCAAGCGCCGTCGAGGGCAATCGCTTTGGTCAATGTTAGCGCCTGGGCCGATACGGTCCAAAGGTACGGCTCGATCAGCCAGGAAAGGCCGACGAGATCGCTCACTCCTAGCGTTTGAAACAAAAACGGCTTTCTCGGCGGCACTGAAATCGACAGAGCTACCTGCCCTTCGCGGATCAAGTAAAATTCATCTGCCGGATCGCCCGGGTTTGCGATGATCTTCCCCTCTTCGAAAACGACATTTTTGCCGCAGCCGGCGATAAACTCGATTTGCTCTTTAGAGAGCCCCTTGAAAAAGGAGTGCTCATGGATGATGTCAGCGATTGTCTTGATCGATTTCATTTTTCAACTCTTGCAGTTCTTCAGTTACATCGATGCCCACCGGACACCAGGCAATGCACCTGCCGCAGCCAACGCAGCCGGAAACGCCGAATTGATCCCACCAAGTGCCGAACTTATGCGTCAGCCATTGGCGGTAGCGCGATTTGGCCGACTCGCGGATGGGGCCTCCATGGATGTAGGAATGTGACAAGTTAAAACAAGAGTCCCATGTCTGCCAGCGATCGACTTGATCGCCGTCCATGCTGATCTGATCTTCGCTGGTGCTGCAAAAGCAAGTAGGACAAACGAGCGTGCAATTGGCGCAGTTGATGCAGCGCTTCGCCACTTTGTCCCACCGCTTGCAGTCCCAGCTCTTTGAGAGCATCTCATGGACATGTTCGTTGTCGACGCGGCGCATCATCTGCTCTTCATTTTTTTTAACAAGCGCTTTGGCGCTTTGGCATTGATTTTCTTTTGCCTTCACGAGAGAGAGCGGCCCGCAAAGCAAGCGCCCCCTTTCCGAGCCAATTTGGAGAACGAAATAGTGCTCCTTTTCGTTGATGATCTCGGTCAAGGCGAGATCATAGCTCTCCGTAACTTCGGGCCCTGCCCCCATGGAGACGCAAAAGCAGGTGTTCACAGACCTTGTGCAGTTCACCGCAAGGATGAACAGCTGCTCTCTTCTCTGTTTGTATTGCGTGTACGTGTCGATCTTATTTTGAAACACCTTATCTTGGATAAGGATTGCTTGGATCTCACAAGCCCTCACCCCCAAAAATGCCATTTTTTCAATTGGAGTATCGCTTTCTTGAAAGAGTGTGAGGCCATTTTCTTGCCGGCGGACGGAAAAGAGCTTTTCTCTGGGGGGAAAGAGGTACTTTTTCCAACTATGCGGACCTAGATTGTAGCCGAAATAGGCTTTGTCGGAGCGGGGCTTTAAGCGGTAGCGGCCCGGATCTTGCTCGTCCATCCAGCCGATCGGCAAATCTTGGGCAGATTGAATTTCATCGTAGATGATGACTTGATTTTGAAGCGTCGGACCATACGTCTTATAGCCCTCATTTTTGAGGGCATCGAGGATCTGTTGAAATTGCTCTAGAGTACATATGTATTGGCTGGCGTCCATAAACTTGTTCAAAAGTTTTCATAACACCCTATTTTTTGCCAGACATTTGTTCCTCTAAATTGAAAAGATCCGCCTGCTAGCAGGCTCAAACCTCGCGTTCGCGTTCAAGACAAGATAACGCAGCCGTTCGATACGCTCGTTTGTATTTATAGGATTATCAAGAATACGACTCGCCTCGTTTACTATATTATTTGCTACTTTAGAGATATATCCATATTGCGCAAGAGCTTCTGAAGATGGCTTAATAAACTCCGGATTCGCTATGCTATCAGCTCCAATCGACTGAAGATATTGATTCGTAGCGGAAGATTCGAAATTTTCCACCCGGCAAAAAGAGTTGACGAAGGGATCCAAGATCGTACAGTTTCGTAATTTATTTAAAAGATCGGTTAGTTTATTTCCACCGGAAGTACAAGATTTCGTAATATGATCAATATCTCCACTAATTAAAAATGAATGATTTACATTTTCTGCAACAGACGAGTAGATGCTGAGCCGAACGACAGGCCGGTTTCTAGCAAAGGTTTGCAAAAAAACTTTTGATGTCAGTTCCATCGGATAACCGCAACCCATCGATTGTGCAGCAAGGTCGCGGCTCCATTGCCGAATCGGATCAGATACATCTAATTTTCTAGACACAATTTCACAGGCGTTTCTGATTTTGGCCATCTGCAGTGTACAATTTAAGTAATCTGCATATTGCTTTCCAAACTTATCGAGCATTTCCTGGATAGGAGTATTTCTATAATCCGCAAGCTGCTCTTGAGGAAATCTATCGTATGAAATGTAACAGCCCTTTCTCGCAACGTCTATGAATTTACGGGCGTTTATTTCATTGAGCGGTTTTGTAATTGCAGCCATAATCTCTCCTAAAAAGGGAAAGAAGATTATCCAGTCTGCGAGATGTTGTCAAGGGT
Source organism: bacterium (assembly GCA_021809325.1). Classification (GTDB taxonomy): domain Bacteria; phylum Chlamydiota; class Chlamydiia; order Chlamydiales; family SM23-39; genus JAKBAE01. The sequence goes on along the minus strand of JAKBAE010000019.1, from coordinate 8,786 downwards.
TTGACTCAAGAAGATTTTTGTTCATCCCAAAATTACTTTTCGGATCAACAACGCACAGATGCAAAGGCTAATAAAAAAAATGGAAAGTCCGACGGGCGAGCCCCATCCATACCATTTCATCGCAGCTGCTGCATACTCCTTTTCGAAATCTCGATTCATTGTTTTATTCCATAAACGTTAAGAGTTAGAAATTCCGATAAAAGCTGATTGATCATCTCCGCTTGCTCCAGATTGCTGATATGGCCGGCTTCTTCTACTTCGATCAACATGCTGTTGGAAAGACAAGACGCCATCTCTTGCGCTTCTTTAGGAGGACGGGGGATGTCGTCCTTGCCTACAACAACAAGGGTAGGCAAGGCTAAAGAAGAGAACCTGCCCAGCAAATCTTCTCTGGAAAAGATGGCTCTTCCTAGTGAGGCAATACAAGGGATTTTCTCAGCAGGAAACGAGGAAAGGCTCTCTCGAAAACGAACCGGCAGCTCGGGGTTTTCCTGAAAAGTCGCTTTGGAAAAAAAGAGAGGGACAATCTGATCTAAAAGAGCCGGAGTAAATTTTCCTGCTTTTTCAAATTGGTCGATCAGGGCGAAATAGCGCAATTGAGTCGCTTGAGGCTCGCTTCCAACATAGGTATCCATCAACACAAGAGCTTTCACAGCCTCCGGATGATTCAATGCGAGATGGGTTCCCCACATGCCGCCAACCGAGAGGCCGACAACGCCAAACTGATCGATGCCGAGCGTTTGCATGAGTTTCCAAGCGTGATCAGCAAGGAGTTCCATCGAGAGATCTGAAAACACCTCGGATTGGCCATGCCCCCAAAGATCCGGGGCGATGCAGCGGAACTCTTGCGACAAAGCCTCCAATTGCGGCTCCCACATCTCCGAGCTCCAAAGATAGCTATGTCCAAACAGAAGAGGAAATCCGGTTCCCCTGTCTTGATAAAAGCAGCTTTTTCCATCGATAGTCATTATCGGCATATAAAGCATCCTCCTTAGATCTGGCTCAGAGCATATAGCTTATAAGAATTCCTGACATTATTAACCAGCGCTCTCAACAGATGACAATCGGATGAGAGCGCTGGTTAATAATGTTTCCAATTCGCTAGGATCCAAAATGAGGAACATATGGCCAAAGAATACACCTGTCCCATGCACCCGCAAATTCTCCAGCCGAAGCCCGGAGCTTGCTCCATTTGCGGAATGGAGCTGGATTTAAAATCCCTAAGCATCGAAGAGGAAGACGATGGGGAATTGAAGAACCTGAGCCGCCGCTTCTGGGTTTGCTTATTTCTTGCTATCCCCATTCTCCTCTTAGCCAATTTTCACTGGATCGGCCATTACTCTCCTTGGATTCAACTTGTCTTAGCTACCCCTATAGTTTTTTGGGGAGCCGGGCCCTTTTTCGGAAAAGGCTGGAATCCCTTCAAAGCAAGCCACCTGAACATGTTCACTTTGATCAGCTTAGGAATAGGCTCCGCCTATTTATACAGCCTGGGAAAGCTCATCCTAAGCTTTAGCACTCCGGAGTTCTTTCGCCGCGGAGTGCAGACTTCCCTTCATTTTGAAGTTGCGAGCGTAATCACTGTTCTCGTCATCCTGGGACAGCTCCTCGAAGTCAAGGCCAGACGAAAGACAAACTTGGCTATCAAAAAACTGCTAGGACTCGCGCCGACTACCGCGAGGATAGTCCTTCCTGACAAGAGTGAAAAAGACATCCCCCTTGAAGAAGTGAAAGCGGGGGATGTTTTGCGCGTAAGGCCGGGAGAGAAGATCCCAACCGACGGAATCATTCTTGAAGGAAATAGCACCGTAGATGAGTCCATGATCACCGGAGAGCCGTTTCCCGTTTCCAAAAACCCTCAAGACAAGGTAACAGGCGCAACCTTGAACAAAAGCGGCAGCTTTCTCATGAAAGCCACTCGAGTGGGAAAAGAAACCCTTCTCGCCAGAATCATTCATTTAGTAGGCGAGGCTCAAAGGAGCCGGGCGCCCGTGCAAAGATTGGCCGATCTCGTCTCTTCCTATTTTGTTCCGGCTGTCATATTCATTGCCGTACTCTCCTTCTTCGTTTGGGGATTTGCCGTTCCGGACGCCAAGGTTGCCAATGGGATCATCCATTTTGTCGCCGTCTTGATCATCGCTTGTCCTTGCGCTTTGGGGTTGGCAACTCCCCTGGCGATCATGGTCGGAGTGGGACGAGGCGCTCTTGCAGGAATTCTCATCAAAGACGCCGAAGGGCTTGAGACGATGGCGAAAGTCGATACCGTCGTCGTAGACAAGACTGGGACCCTCACGGAAGGAAAGCCGAAACTTGCCAAAATAATCCCTTTGGGAAACCGCACTGAAAACGATGTCTTGCAGATCGCAGCCAGTCTAGAGGTTGCAAGCGAGCATCCCTTAGCCCACTCAATTCTAGAAGCGGCGAAAGAAAAACAGATTTCTCTACTTCCAATCGAGCATTTTGAGAGCCTGCGAGGAAAGGGGGTACAAGGAACCCTTCAAGAAAAAAAAGCCGCCATCGGCAACCAGGCCTTGTTTCAAGATCTGAAGATCGATCTTTCTCTTGCGTTAACTAAATCACAAGGACTCGAAGAGAAGACAACCTTTTACGTCTCATCCGCAAATGAGCTCATCGGCATCCTAGCCGTAACAGATCCCATTAAAGAATCTTCAATGGAAGCCATCAAAATGCTCCATGAAGACCATATCCGCGTCGTGATGGTCACGGGAGATAGCAAATCCACAGCCCAAGCTGTTGGGAAATCTCTTGGTATCGATGAAATTGAAGCCGAAGTGCTGCCGGAAGAAAAACACAAGATCATTCAGCGCCTCCAGTCTGAGGGCCACATTGTTGCCATGGCCGGCGATGGGATCAACGACGCCCCCGCCCTTGCCCAGGCAAACGTAGGGATCGCTATGGGAACCGGGACAGACATCGCTATGGAAAGTGCAAAGGTTACTCTCGTCAAGGGAGACTTGCGCGGCATCGCCAGCGCCAAGCGCTTGAGCCAAAGCACATTTCGCAACATTAAGCAAAATCTCTGGTTTGCATTTATCTATAATGCACTCGGTGTACCGATTGCAGCAGGGGTTTTAGATCCATTCTTTGGCATTTCCTTAAACCCCATTTTCGCAAGCGTTGCCATGTCGCTCAGCTCTCTATCCGTCGTCTTTAATTCGCTTCGCCTCAGAAAAGCAAAGATTTGCCCCCCCTCGCCTAAGAGGGAGGTATACAGGGAAATTGCATGATAAAGTTCTTGACATTGCATGCGCATAGAGAAAAAAACAGGATCGACAAAGTCGGCAGGGTGAACAGGATAAAAACCATATAATCTTGCATATCCTGCCAAATCCTCCCGCGAAGCGGATCCTGTTTTTCTTTTCAACAAATTGATCATGCAATCGCCCTGAGGAGGTATATAGTGCTTCTACTTGAGAGGCATCCTCTTAGACCGAAGTCTTAAAATTCATGGTTTTCCAAGTACAGTTCGGCTAGCCGGTGCAAGGTAATGTATTGCGCTGATTTAGCAACGCTATGGATGCGCTGCAACGAGAGGCGATAGACAATTTCTTCAATACTCAAGGGAAGATCTTTGTCAATCGCATCGAGAATCGCAAGAGCGGCTAAAAAGGTACCGGTGCGGCCCACCCCTGCGCTGCAATGGACGACAAGAAGTCCATTTGCTTTGTTCAGCTCATCTCTAATTTGCAAGACAAGAGATAGCAGCTCTTGAGGATCTACTCCCTGGTGATCGCTCCAATGATCCATATGAAATACTTGAACCTGATGCGCTCCGCTTTGAGCAGGAACATTTAAATAGGTCCTTTCTTCCGATTTGGAAATCAAATCATCCCAGTAGGGATGGCATTTTTTTGTCCAACCCTCATAAGAGCTTGTCAAGCGCACCAAATGAGTCACTTCCTGAGAGGACAGAAGGTTGAAAAATTGAGAGACATCTTTCGATCTCGGCCCTTCGCAAGCGATGTAAGACTTATCTCCCAAAAAGATCGTACTGGCATTGTAATAAGGCTCCGTATTGTTAAACGCGAAAGCGACGCAGCCGGGCGCCCGGATCAAGTCCGCTGCAATCAGATGCTCCGCCAACTCATATCCGGCATCGTTCCAAAGGACCTTGCGAACCTTTGAGATCGAATCAAATTCTTCCTTGAGATCTGCATCGGACTTTCCAGGCTGAAATGAAGCAAACTCCCGGTCTTCTTGAAAAAGCTCCCACCTCTTCTCTATCTCCTCTCTTATGCTCAGGCCAGCGCTCGCCACACTATGGAGAGAAAAAACAAAGGCAATCAGAACAAAAGCCAGCCGATACATATGTACTCCCTATTTGAAAGAGCAAGGAGTATCTGAAATTTGAAAAAAAATTACAAGGGACTTAAAATCAGCGAAAAACTCTGCTTGATATGCACTATTTCATTTTTCTGTCCGCTCTTTTCTGGACTGCTGTTTCCCATGCTTTGATTTGGACAATCAACCGCACGATATTAGAAGAAATTCTGCCTTCAGGCGTTACCGTCGAGGAATTGACTCAGATATTAGAACTAGAAGGAATAGACGTTTTCTACGAATCCCCTTCAGAGTCTCTTCTCTGGAAAGGAAATTGGGTATCGATCTCATTAGCATCCGCTCCTTTTGCCCCCTATCATCTCTGGATTGCGGTTGATGGACGCCAAACCCTCGACGCCTGCACAAAAGACGAGCTCACCGAGCTTTATGAAGCCATTTGGAGGGGAAAAAAGGCCCTTGCAGAGACAATAGGCGCTGATAGCTTTATGATCTTTACGACCGAAGAGCCTAGAATTGGAAAAGGCTCTTTTCTAGAGATTGGGATCATCCCGTCCGGTTTCGGAAAAAGCCGGGGAGTAATGGATGCAGTAGAAAAAAATGCGTTGAATGAATACGTATTCTACAATCAATTTTCCAAGCAAAGCGTCATTCAGTCGCCGAAAACAATCGCCGCCATTCGAGAAAAGCTGCAAGACTTGCAGCCTGCTGTACAGCCGGAGATCCCTCAAGGGCGCTGGACGCAAAAGCTGACCCATCACAGAGAAGCGCTCCATCAAAACCTCCAATCCATTCACGATACCTTGGCCGAGCTCGGCGCTCTCATCGATGGAGAAATGCCTCCATTGCCCATCAAAGAAGATGCGGTGCATGAAATACAGATTGATCTCGACAGATGCGCTTTTTGCAATCCCAAGGTGATTGAAAAACAAATAGTCTGCGACTGGGGGGATATACAAATCCTCATGAGCCACAAACCCACTAGTCCTTCCGGAAATTTTCTTATCCTTCCCAAACGGCATCAATGCGCCTGGGATTTGACAAAAGAAGAGGCAATCGCTTCTTTTGAAGCTGTGATCGCCTTGAAAAAACTGGTTTTGGAGAGTGCGGAATCGAACCATTGGATCTGTTATATCCAAGACGGACCGGCTGTGGGCCAAACGGTTCCCCACACCCATATCCATTTCTTTCTTCTCCCTGACCCTCTAAAATATGCGATTTCAGGTATTCAGCATATTCATAACCAACGCCCGATCCTCAGCTATGAAGAGATGAGGACTGCCTGCGAAGAAATAAGACCGCTCCTTCTTAAACAACTCGAAAAGTCAAAATGATCAAATCAAGAGCGCTTCCTATTCTTTATCAGTCGATCTGCGCCGCTTTTTGCTCTATCGTGCTCCTCTCTAACATTTTCTCTGCAAAAATGGCTGCCCTTCCCCTTTTCAACCTCACAATCCCGGCAGGCCTGATCTGTTATCCCATGACTTTTTTGCTCAGCGATCTCGTAACGGAAATCTTTGGCGCGAAAAGGGCCCTGCTCATGGTCTATGTCGCCCTAGGAATGAGCCTTTTTAGCTACTGCCTTATTGCTGTTGTTTTGGCCCTTCCCCCATCCAATGACGGCCCTTTCCAAGCTGTATTGGAGCTGAGCGGACTTCGGATCTTTTCTTCGCTTATCTCTTACATTGCTTCTCAGATTGCAGGAATCCAGATCTATGCGGCGATCAAGCGATGGTTAGGCGCTAATCGACTTTGGCTCAAAAGCAATGGATCGACCTTCGTCTCTCAAATCCTCGACACTTTGCTCATCGATCTCATCTTTTTATGGTGGGGACTTAAAATGCCGATGGCCCAAGTCGCCCCGATCATGCTCTTTTCTTATGCGTATAAAACTATCTTTAGCGCAGCCTGCACTCCCCTCTTTTACCTTTTCGTGTATATGATTAGAAGACAACCCAAAGGAGCCCTATCATGAATCCCCTCTCACAAAAGCATTGCGTCCCTTGCCGAGGAGGCGTCGCTCCTCTCAAAGGAGAGCAGCTTGCAAAGCTACAACACGAACTAGGCGGCGATTGGACTATCGTTGATGAGCATCATCTGGAAAAGACCTACTTGTTCATGAATTTTAAAGAAGCCCTTGCCTTCACGAACAAAGTAGGAGACCTTGCCGAAAAAGAGGGGCATCATCCCGATCTTTTCCTTTCTTGGGGAAAAGTGAAAATCCAGCTCTGGACCCATAAAATCAACGGCTTAACAGAGAGCGATTTTATCCTCGCTGCTAAATGCGATGTGGCCTATGGAAAAGATGTTTTTTGAACATCCCCGGCAAAAGGAGTCCAGAGCCTAACGGGCGGCCTGGTCCAGACAATAGCTCTGACCTCCCATCATCTACTTGTAAAAGAACAGCTTACAACGAACACCCAGAAGACAAACTTCCTTTCTGACTAAAAAACGACCTATCGTATAATGGTCGTATGAAGAGAATTTACCAAGAAGTGCTCCAAGGGCATCTCGCAAAACTCCGGCAGATGGCCTTTCTTATGGGGCCAAGACAAGTAGGCAAAACAACTGTTAGCCACGAGACCGCGGTTCTCTGGCCTCATCATTTTTATTTCAACTGGGATAATCCGGTAGAAAAACTTCTCTTTCTGGAGGGGCCTAAAGCCATCGCTGCACAAGCAGGCCTAGAAGAGCTTAGCCAAGAAAAGCCCCTCCTGATCTTCGATGAAATTCATAAATTTGGGAAATGGAAACAGTTTCTTAAAGGCTTCTTTGATGTTTATGAGAAAAAGAGCAAGATCATTGTCATCGGCAGCGCACGCCTCAATGTTTATAAGAAAGGGGGCGATAGCTTGATGGGCCGTTATTTTTACTATCGCATTCACCCGTTGTCGGTCGCTGAGATTGCAACAACCTCTCTTATCAAAGAAGAGATCCGTAGTTCGCCTAGCAAGATTTCCAATGAGGATTGGGAGGCCCTTCTTGAATTTGGCGGATTTCCGGAACCCTATATCCAAAGGAACCAGGAGTTTTCAAGACGATGGCAATCCATTCGCAAAGATCAGCTGTTTCGCGAAGATATCCGCGACGCAACGAGAATTCAAGAATTAGCGCAACTGGAGCTGCTCGCTGACCTTCTTCGTCATCAAGCGGCCTCTGCAATGGATTATCAATCCCTATCAAAAAAGTAGGGGTAGCAGTCGACACAGTGCGCCGTTGGATTGAAGTCCTTAAATCTTTTTACTACTGCTTTTCTATCCAACCCTGGTCTAAAAATATTACCCGCTCTCTTTTGAAAGAACCTAAACTTTATTTATGGGATTGGTCTCTCGTCCAAGATGAAGGACATAGATTAGAAAACTGTGTCGCCAGCCATCTTCTGAAAGCTGTCCATTTTTGGACAGACCGCGGCATGGGAGAGTATGGTCTATATTACCTAAGAACCAAAGACAAGCTAGAAACTGATTTCGTGGTCGTAAAAAATGGAAAACCCTGGTTTCTCATAGAAGTGAAAACAAGGGCTAAGGGATTATCCCCTGCCCTCTTTCACTTTCAAAAGGAAACCGGAGCGCCGCATGCATTTCAACTCGCTTTCGATCTTCCCTTTGTAGAGAGGAATTGCTTTGAAGAACAAGGGCCCATCTTGGTGCCGGCAAAAACCCTTCTTTCCCAACTTATCTAACAAGGTCTCAGAGAGAATCTTTTATGAACAAAAAAGATGTCATATTTGACTCTTGACAAACCTAAAAAGAACCCCACTTTTTTGCTTCGTGCTTCAAAATAAGTCCCTCCAAAACGGCTTTAGCCACCCTCAACTCTTCCGCATTAAATTGGCTAAGCTTTTCAAACTGGAGACGCAGCTCATCACTTGGATTTCTTTCTTGCGCATCAAAAATCAAAACATCGGAGCTCACGCCAAGAGCAACCGCTAACTTTCTGATAACATCTAAAGTTGGCTGCGATTTTCCCGTTTCATAGCGCCGAATCTGAACGACACTAATGGCTATCTTTTCAGCCAATTCTTGCTGGTTCAGATTCTTGGCTTTTCGAAGAGCTGCTAAACGTTTTGGAAATCCCATATACACAATCTAAAACGAAGAGCCGTAGAGTATACCTCATCAACCGAAACCGCTTGCACTGAAATATCTCATATGATATCTCAATAATCTCTTATATGAAATATCGAGCTATAAGATGGCTTTCAGTCTTCTCAAAGCAATCTGTCTCTTGAGTCAAGAGACCACAAAACCTCTTTTCTCCAAAAAAGAAAAAATAGATCATTTCGTAGCTACTTATGCTAACCAAGCTCTGGCAACTGATTTAATATTTAAGACTTTAGGAAGAAACATAAGCTGTTTACCTCTGTACTGGACAAAAAAACAGGATAAAGACGATCGGCGAAGCGCCGACATGATCTGCAGGATAAATTAATCTATCTTGCCTATCCTGCCGCTTGCGATCTTGCGCATCCTGTTCTCTTCTTCACC
>JAKBAE010000018.1 GCA_021809325.1 bacterium | reverse complement strand
CGATCTGTTTCGGTATAATTAAAAACAATTCCTTTCATATAACAACAAAAAAATATAAAACAAAAATAAAATGCGCATCGTGCGCTTTTTTTTGCTTAAAAAAAAAGGATATTAACAAGGTTATTTATGGCTTTACTTAACTCATGCAATTACAACACTTTTTCTAACTCTATTCTCATAGCCGACTCCGCAACCACTTACAATACGGCAGTGGGCGTCACAAATTTGGCACTCAATAATCCGGCCGCAAGTATAAAGAATGCTGCTCTGGGCTATCGGGCGCTCAATGCACTGACATCGGGCGCTTCCTGCACGGCTATGGGCTACAATGCACTTTCCTCAAATACGTTGGCCAGTTCCAACACGGCCTTCGGGGCGGGAGCGCTTCAGGCAAATACGACAGGGGCGCAAAATACAGCTGTTGGGTCGGGAGCCCTGGCAAACAATGCAACCACCGATTCCTGCACGGCTATGGGCTATAATGCATTAGTTATTAATGGAGCTGGCTTGAACAGCGCTTTCGGAGCAAGCGCCCTTGCCGCAAATACGGCGGGGAGCAGTAACACAGCAGTGGGAGCGGGCGCATTGGCTTCGAATATTGACGTATCAAACAATACTGCGGTTGGTTACGAATCTCTAACTAATTGTAATACCGGAAATTCGCATAGAAATACGGCTCTCGGCTCTTTGGCAGGTGCAGGCATCACAGGCCATTCTGATAATGTTGCCATTGGATATAACGCGATGAGTAAATATGACGGTTCAGGTAATGTTATCATTGGTTCGCAAGCAATGGCGAATTTTAACGGAAATAGCAATACCGCGATCGGATATTACTGTTTTGGAATAGGGGGGGCAGGTTCAGAACTTGTAGGAATAGGTTACTTCGCGCTTAACGCCCTTTCAGGAGGGTCGGGGCTCACTGCAGTTGGCTCTTACGCATTGAAAAGCACAAGTTCTGCGACTAATGTAACTGGCGTCGGATATCAAGTTCTTTACTCTAATACAACAGGGATCGACAATGTCGCAGTAGGCAGCTATGCTATGTTTACGAATGCCACAGGAGTGAGATCAACCGCCGTTGGATATCTGGCTCTTTACTCCAATACTTCAGGAGACAACAATACTGCTTTCGGAGCCAATGCGCTCAAAGCCAACTCAACAGCCAGCAATAATGTCGCTGTTGGAGAAAATGCGCTAGCAGCGAACACAACGGGGTCGCCAAATACTGCAATCGGCACATCCGCATTGCAAGCAAATCTGATCGGAGCCTCCTGCACGGCGGCCGGCTATTTGACCCTAGCCTCAAATATTAACGGAAATCAAAACACAGCGCTCGGCTCATCTGCCTTAGGATCTCTTTTGAGCGGATCATCGAATGTGGCGCTCGGTACAAATGCAGGAGCCGGATATACAAACGAAGAGTCGAACAATATCATCATAGGCACCGATGTTCTCGGCATAGCCGGCGAATCCGCAGTTACGCGCATTGGAGCTACAGCGACCATGACGAGCTGCTTTATCGGAGGAATTTATGGAACGATCTCAACTTCGCCAGCGGACAATGCACCTGTCGTGATTGATTCGCAAGGCCGTTTGGGCACCCTAGGGCCTCTGACGAACGGACAGCTGATCATTGGATCGACCGGCGCCAATCCTGTTGCTGCAACGCTGTCTTCCGGAACAGGCATTTCGATCATCAACAATGCAGGCGGCATTACAATCGCCTCAAGCGCTGGCCTTTCTTGGTCGACGATTTCAGCAACGACATCCGGACTCGCGAACGTAGGATATATTTTAAATTCGGGAACCGTCACGGTTTATCTGCCTACCGTTTCATCGATCGGAGATCAAGTCGCCCTCGCCCTATATGGAGGCAATCAGCTCACACTGGGACAGACGGCTAGCCAGATCGTTCAATTTGGAGACGTAGCGACAACAGCTGGAACTGTCGGATCTCTTCAATCCACAAAAAATGGGGATCTCGTTTCTCTGCTTTGCGTCGTTGCAAACACTGACTGGATGGTCTATTCGTCGCAAGGCAACTGGTTAGTTGTCTAGTGATTGATGGAACGCCTTAGCAAAAAAATCGATCAGATCGCTGGCAATCAAGCAGTAGGATGTTTTTTCTTTAGCTGCCAGCTCTCCTGCTAGCGCATGAAGATATACGCCGAGAAGGGCTGCATGTTTCGGCATGCAGCCCTGCGCCAAAAGCGCCGCAAGAAGGCCGGTGAGGACATCTCCGCTGCCGGCCGTCGCCATTCCGGGATCGCCTTCCGCCACAATGTAGGGCGTCTCTTTTGCAAAAAAGATCCAAGTGGGTGCGCCTTTAAGGACCAAAACGGTTTTTTTTTCATCGGCAAACGCTTGCGAGCGCTCTAAAAGCTCGCTTTCTTCCAAACGGGCTGCTCCCAAGAGGCGAAGCATCTCGCCGCGATGAGGAGTGCAAATCGACGCCGGCGGAAGAGCTGCATGAGGATAGAGGGCGTCGGCATCAAGGACGGAGGGCAAATGAAGATGCGCAAGGCTCGATGCGATCTCTTTTCTCCTCTCTTCGCTCTGGCCCAGCCCAGGGCCGAGAAATACCGCACTGGCCTTGGCCAGAGCCTCCCTCCAATGCCCCTCGCTCCAAGGCATCTGGATCACCTCAAAGGGAACGCTATCGATCGGCGTCCCTTTCGGGTAAAACCACTTCACGATGCCGGCGCCGCCGCGAAGGGCCGCAAGGGAGGCGAGCTTGGCCGCGCCTGTGTAGCCGCTAGAGCCTGCGAATCCGGCGACAAATCCGGCCTGATATTTATGCCTGCACCGCTCAACAGGCGGCAAAAAAGAGAATACCTCTTCTTTCTGTGCAAAAAATGCGATCGGCCTGGCCTCTTTTACCGCATCAAGGGGCAGGCCAAAATCGCCGATCTTCAGATCTCCAACTAGATTCAAAGCTTGGTTAAGAAATAAGCCGATCTTAGGCAAGCCCATTGTCACGGTAACGCTTGCATGGATCGCAGCGCCGCCGACTTTGCCCGTAGTCCCATTCAAACCCGTTGGAATATCAATCGCCAAAATTGGCAATCCCGATCGATTTGCCGCATCAATTGCCTCTTTTAAAACCCCTGAGACCTGACCTGCAAACCCTGTCCCCAAAAGGCCGTCGATCAAGAGCCCCTCAGACCCGATCTCGCCAAATCCCTCAATAACGCCGCCTTTTTTTTGAAACTCTTCTGCAAAAAAGCGGCAAAGTTCGGAGCAGCCCTCCAAAGGCGAAAGAAGCATGGCCCTAACTTGAAACCCCTCTTCCAAAAGGCGGATCCCTGCGGCAAAGGCATCTCCCCCCTTGTTCCCTTTCCAAGCAAGAAGCGTGGCTATTTTTTGTAGACGGCGATCAGCACAAAGCTGAGCAGCGGCATCTGCTGCCGCAAGTCCGGCTCTTCGCATGAATTCGCGCTGATCGGAGCCTCTTTCAACAGCCCACTTTTCGACGCGCGCCATTTCTTCTGCAGTGACAACGGGCATTTTCTCCATGGCATTGGTGTGTAGCAGAAGATGAGATATGAGATCAAGAATAACGGCTCAAAAAAACTTCCATCGTCTCTTGTCCGATTTGCGCGTATTTTTCAGGATGGCTAGACGCTTTGCCAAAGGCAGTCGGTCTTAGGTCTACGGCAAAGGTGATCGCATGCGGATAGAAGTCTTTAATTTTTTTCAAAACAGATGCCTTTAATTCGCTGCTCGGCTTTTCTAAAGCAATTCCGGTGCAAAGAGGAATGATCCCCTCTCTAAGAAAGCGCTCTTTCCGAATTGCCATATCAAAAATCGACTTGCGGCTGTCCTCAAACACGATAACCAAAATCTCTTGGGCACCGACCCCCTTCCTTTCAAAAATTTGCAGCGGCGCATACTCGACAATCCCCCCATCATAGAGAGTTTTCCTCTCTCCCTTGATCTCCATCTCTACGGGCCGAAATAAGACCGGAATGCTTGCAGAAGCCCTGCATGCTACCGCGATATCATGATCGGGCGTCATTTCGGCACTGAACATCTGCTGCGATCCGTCTTGTACCGTAGCCGTTATATATAACTCTTTAAAATGCTCGGGATCGATTTCCCTGAGATAGGAGAGCATTGCAAATGTCATCTTAGCGAGGCGTATATCCGGCTCGCATAGCTGCCTTTGGATCTCCCGGGCCATTTCAGGATTGTGGTCCTGAAATTTTTCCCTGAAATTTATCTGGGAGAGCCGAAGGAGGAGGTTGATACGAATGCATTGCCGGATAAAGGAGGTAAATCTATTTCCGGTTTTTTGAATAGGCTGTCTTCCGAGAATCGCCGCGAAGTTGACTTTGCCCATCTCAATGAGCATTTTTTTTGAAATCCCGGTGGCCAGCATCGCTGCCGTCAACGCACCGACAGAAGTTCCCGCGACCCTCTCGATCTGTCCCATGAACTTGGGGACGATGGTAAATAAGGTCTTGAATGCGCCAAAAAGAACCGCGCCCCTTGCACCTCCGCTCGAAACGACGATATTTCGAATCCGCGCGAGATGTGCAGGGGTTTCAAAATGCTGCTCTTCTACGGAAGAGCAACTCCCAAATAATGCTCTCTCCAGAGCATCGCGATACAACCAATCCATCAATGCGAATTTTTGAAAATATCTTCAATTCCCCGCAAGATGCAGATCTATTATTCTCTAAAGTAGCTCATTTGTAGAGCAGCTTCCGGAAGCATCCTTTTTGAAACCAATCCGGTTCCCGTAACGCACATCAAATCCATCAGCTCCGGATCAACTCCGTTTAAGTTAGGATCCTCTTCTAGAATCCCTTTAAATCCGATTTGCACTTCTTTTTCGAGCAGTTCCTTGTGAGTTTGCGAAAGCTTGTTGAATCTTACGCTTGCTGGACCTGCGTTCTGGATCCCCTCGAAATAGTCCTTCCCCGTAACAAGGTGATAGATAATTCGGAAAAGTCCATAGCTATCTGCTTTTTTTCCCGATCTTTTCTCTGAAGTAAATATATTTTCCGGCGGATGATAAACAAAATCGCCGCCGCGGCTCATTCTTAGGTTTGGCATCTCAAGGTTTGAGGAACCAAAATCGATGATTTGCGCCTCCCCCGAAGGAAGAAGAATTACATTGGACGGCTTTAAATCACGGTGGCAAATATCTTCCTCATGCGAAGCGGCTATCCCCATAAACAAACCTTGCAGGATTGTTTTGATTTCCCCGCTTGAGAAAGTTTTCCCTTTTAACTGATCTAGATCGACAGAACCTTCCACAAAGTCACCAATTGTAGCGACCGCATAGATTTCCCTGCCCTCTTCAAACTGATCATGGCTTTCCATAAGAGCTTGGGCCTCGCTTCGATCTAAAATGTTAAATCCTCTTGAGGAGTCCCAAACAAGAATATGGGAGTTTGCAGCCACGTTGGGGTGGCTAACAGCCATATTAAGCCATTCTCCCCCTACTCGATTTTTATCTAATCTATAGCTTTTAGAAAAGTTGGGATCGCGCAATCCCTGTATTGAAAAAACCCTAAAGATTTGCTTTTTCTCTGAATCTTTGTTCTCTATAACAAAAACCCCTGAGTTGGAACCCGCTCCAAGAGACTGCATGCTCATAGGCCCAAAACGGGTAGTGAGCATATCGAGAGCTTCAATAGCCCAAGAATCAGAATGATTTGAGTATATTCCTCGATAAAAAGTTCTCATTAGCTTTTCGTGATCAGCCGTTTCAAGAGCAGAAAAAACTCTCTTTCTTTTAACAAAATACTCACGGGGGCTAAGAGCAACATACTCTCTCGGCCCTTCATTTTTTGATGGGTTGTAAGCGAATTGATCTTCGAACCGGTCGACAGACTTTTCAGATTCATCATCTACACTATAGCCAATTTCCGAGCCTGAACTAGTTGTAGTATCATCATCATCATAGCCAATTTCCGAACTTGAACTTTTTGCTAAACTTGAGGTAGCAGTTTTAAAACTAGAGCTCGAACTAGTTGTAGTATCATCATCATCATAGCCAATTTCCGAGCTTAAACTAGCTATTGAAATTTTCGAGATTATCTGAGAGCTTGAACTGCTCGATGAAATTGGCGAAATCACCCGAGAACCCGAGTAAATACTTTCTCCGCTAAAATTCGAATCAGTTGTAGTGTCATCTATATCATATCCAAACGAATCCCTTAGCCCAGAGTTACAATTACTAAAACTACCTACATTTACATCTAACAACGAACTAGAAAACGTCATATTCCACACCCTTTAATTATTTTGTTTTAAATTATAAAATATTATATCACGTCAATTATTTAATTACCAAAACATATTACATACATTTTTAAGATTTATTAAATAATATAAGCCAAAATAACATATCTCGTTGATTTCTATGTAATTAGCAACAAGGAGGCTATAGATGTTCTTCTTTAATGGCTCGCTGCAAAAGGGTTTGCACTGCGAGTTTAGGGTGCATGCCTTCATAGATGATGGCATGGGTGACTTCGGTGATAGGAATAGGGATGGAGTGCTTTCGGCCGAGCTGGAGTGCAGAAACACAGGTATAAATGCCTTCAACGGCCATCCCGATCTTCTGGCGGGCACCCTCCGGCGAAAAACCCTCGGCGATGAGACGGCCATAGCGGTAGTTTCGGCTATGGGTGGAAAGGCAAGTAACGCAAAGGTCTCCTAGGCCGGAAAGACCGTTGAGCGTTTCGGGTTTACAGTCTTTGACAACGCAGAGCTTGCGGATTTCATGAAGGCCGCGCGTCATGAGGGCGGCTTTCGTATTATCGCCGCAGCCAAGCCCATCCGAGATCCCGCAGGCAATCGCCATGATATTTTTCATCGCCCCGCCAAAGCAGACGCCTTTCAAATCCGAGTTCGGGTAGACGCGGAATGTAGGGGTGTTGAACATCTCGCGGATCTCCATCATCAAGGCGGGATCGTATGCGGAACAAACGACGGAAGTGGGCATCTGGCAGACGACCTCTTCAGCATGGCTCGGCCCGCTAAGGCAGCCGATAAGAGGGCTCTCTACCGTCCCCATCAGCTCTGAAATGACCTCAGGGAGAAGAAGCCCTGACTGCTGCTCGATTCCTTTGGAGGTGAGAATGATTGGACAGCGGACCTCGCCTCTTTTCAAAACCTCGCGAAAGACGGGGCGGATGCCGGATGAAGTGACGCTTTCGACGATCATGTCGCATTGCTCGAGCGCTTCATCCAGATCGCTTGTAAAGCGGATATTATCCGGCGCCCTCGCCGCAAGCTTGGGGTGCATACGGCTTTTTTCCAGCTCTTCGGCAAACTCTTTGCTTCGAGTCCAGACAGTGACTGAATACCCGTTATTTGCAAGAAGCGAGGCGATGGCAAATCCCCAGGTTCCTGCTCCAAGATAAGCAATTTTTTTCATGGCAGAATCATTATACCATGATCAGCTTTTCAATTTCTCCTATACTTTTTTTTTCTTTCAACGGGGCATAACAAGAATTTCTTTCCACACAGAGAGCGCATGCTTTTTGGGTAAAGCCAAGGGCATCGACGATGAACCGTTCGGCTTTCCAAGCATGTTTTTTTGTTATTTTCCCGCCTATCCAGGCGTCGGTTGATTTCCAGGCCCAGTGCAAAGGAAAATGTTTTTTAGCAAGCGCTTGGGCAAAAGAGAGCTCTATACTCAAAAGCCCGGTGTTGGCATAGCGGTTTTCAATCCGCTGCCCTTCGGTCAGCTCGGCGAATTCCGCAATGGCTAGCCGTCCCTCAATCCGCACAAGCCGTCCCATCGGCTCTTCACTCTCTTCTAGCCGGATGCATTTGAGCGAGAGATCGGCCCCCTCTCTTTCATGGAAGGCGGCAAGCTCGGGATCAAAGGGGTCGGCAAGAGGATTGTCTACGGGAATTACGTGAAAGACCTCAACACCTTCTTGAGCAAAACGATCGAGCACGCCTGAGCGCTCCATAGCTGCAAAGACGCTGCCGTTGCCGTCGGGCCCCTCGGCAATCTTTCCCGGAGCCGCCCAAAACCAGTTTCCCTCCTCATTGAGAAGAGGAAGAGTGTCTTGGCAAAAGAAAGAGAGCTTTTCGAAACCGAAGCGGTTTTTCTTTTCGAAAAACGAGAGCGTCTCTTGATGGTTGAGAGGCGATGTGAGGATCGCTGCCGACGCATCGGAGCGCATCTTTTCAAAGTGCCTTTGAAAAAGGGTTTTTCCAAGAAGCGGATAGCAGCCTTTAGGCCCCTCGAAGCCAAGCCGGCTACCCTGGCCGCCTGCCAAAAAAAGGGCCGCGGCTTTCTTGGCAGCCGATCCGGTCACAGAGGTTGCCGGATCGCAAAACGGCTCGAAGGATGGGTGCGCATCCCGCTTTTCCCAAGCAGTCCGCAAATCCACGCCCTCCCATCTCTTGAGCTGCCTCGTACACTCGGCAATTTCTTGAGGGCTAAAGCGCGACAGGTCGTCAATCAAATGGGTTTGACCGAAGCGCTCGAGCAGCTCTTTACTTTCCATGAGAGTTCCCGAAAAGGGTAGTTAAGACGCTCTCTGCACTAATTGAGGAGCAGTCCCGATGCGATCCGATGAGGGGGCGGTGCACCAAAAGAGGGTTTGGCGAGGCGACATTTTGCTTGAGGATTCCGTGTTTTGGATCGGCCCAAAGCGAAATGACCTGCAAGGGAAACGGCTGATCGAGATAATAAGCCATTGAGAGAACGCCTGAATCGGGAGCAATGAGATGGCTGCAGCGGTTTTTGATGATCGAGAGCAGCTCGAAAAGAGTCGTCTTTCCTCTAAGATCGATGATCTGATCGCTTTCATAACAAGGCGTATTGCCGTACCCAAACAAGAGAGTGCGCACTTTCGGATAGCGGCGCAGCCCTTCGAAAAATTCACGCCAGCGGCCCTCCGGCCAATTGCGCCAAAGACCGTAGTTCGTCTCCGCAGACGCCTGAGCGCCGATATAGATAACTCCTTCATCTAGCGAAAATCGCTTCCAGAGATCGTCATATTCCTTTTTCCAAGAAAGGCGCGGGACAAGCGTTCCATGCTGCCAGCGGACCCAGTCGGACGGGCTCGGCCAAGGGATGATCAGATCGTACGCCTTGGGATCGCGTCCGATGGCAAGAAGAGACTGCTCTACGTCGTAAGGCTCGCCCCTCTTCCAGCCCAAAGCGGCAAAGGCCTCAACCCCATCGAGAAGAGAAAAGCCGTCGAGCAGATTTTCCCGAACAAGAAACGAAATCTCGGCATGAGGAACAAGAGCGCGGATCCGATGGACAATCGCATAAAGGCCAAGAGCGATATCGCCAAGGCCGCGGTTCCAGGCAAGGAGGATTTTTCTCCCTTTTCTTTTCGCTGTCCGCTTGCAGAGCCAATCGAGACGGTTGGGCAAAAAATGTCTCGAAAACGTCCTAAACACGGCTTCGCCTGCGCTCCACGGCAAGTCGCACGACCTCTTCTACAAGGATGCCGCGCATGCAGCGAAAATCGATGGGGCAGACGCGCTCAAAGCAAGGAGCGCAGCTCACCTGCTTGCGAATCACTGAGCCGCTTTGGCCATACGGCCCTGTCAGCGTCTCGTCTGTCGAGCCAAAAAGAGCGACGAGCGGCACTCCCAGCGCTGCGCCGATGTGCATCGGGCCGCTGTCATTTGTCACCAATACATCGCACATCTGAATCAAAGACATCAGCTCGCGCAAATCGGTTGCGCCGGCCAGATTGATCACACGCTCAGGCAAATCCTGCACGATCTCTTTGACGAGACCCTCTGTGACCGCGTCGCCGAAAAAGAGGATAAATGCTTCGGGATCTTTATCGAGAAGCTGCAAAGCCAAAGAGCGGAACCGCTCTTTAGGCCAGCACTTGGCCGAACCATAAGCTGCGCCGGGGTTGATGCCGAAAAGAGGGGCGCCGTCAACATAGCCGCGCTGATAGAGCAGCTCTTTCGCGACCTTGCTCTCTTCTGCTGTCAAATACAGCCTGGGGGCCGTTTGGCTTTTTTTGATGCCAAGAGGTTCCAGAAGCTGTTTATAAAAATCGACTTGATGCGTTTTCTTGGTAGGCCACGGAATCCCGTCGGTCAAAAAGAACGAGCGCATACGGGTCCGGTACCCAAGTCTTTTCGGAACCCGTCCTTGAAATAAATACCAAGCGGAAGAAAACGAGTTGGTCAGCAAAACTCCCAAATCGTATTGGCCTGTACGCACTTTGCCAATCAGGTTGTAATCGGCCGCGCGGCGCAAAAAACCATAAGCCGGCTGTGAAAAGGCAAAAATCTCATCGATGGCAGCATCGTGCTTCAACAGATCAGCCAGATGCGCTTTGCACATCGCGGTGATCTCGGCATCGGGAAAATGGTTCCTCAAGTCAGTCAAAACCGGTGTTGCCATCACCAGGTCGCCAACCCAATTGGGCATCCTCACGATGATTTTTTTGAATTTAGACTTCCTAGACATTGGAGTTATACTATAGAGAATGCCCCTGCTGCGCAAGAAAAATGTAAAGATCCGTGAGGCAGTTGCAATATCCCGGCACCTCATGATAGATAATCACCCAAACCTAACGTTAATTAACTAACTAACAATGTGTTACAATCAAGTTTAGAAATGATCTCATGAGAAACTTAGCTCTTCTACCTTCTCTCAAGCGTCTAAAACCTCAATCATTTCCTTGACTGCCTCTACGATAATTTGAGGTTGATTGTGTGTGATCATATGATCGCTCTCTTCCGCAAAGACCTGCTTGCTTCGCGACGATTTAGTCAGAAGATCTTTTTGGAGCGCTTGAAAAGGAATATAGACGGCGTCGATTTGCTCCCGTGTCATCCCACTTCCTTTCTCGGAGATTTGTTTGACGGCAGTAATAATGGTAAGAGGTTTGTCGCCGAGATGGCCGCCGGTGGCTTTTAACTGGTTGCAGCTGGTTTTTATGTGGGAAGATTCCTGAAGAACGGTGCGCATGAATTTTGTCGTGCGCTGTTGCGATAAGAGCTGGCTTTGCACTTGCTCGGGAAAAACAGCGACACTTTTTCTATAGGTTGGCAGGTGCGTACAAAGGCGGATGATTCCAAGACGGGAAGCGAGCATCATCAAGGTATGATTGATTTGAGGCATTGGTATTTTCTCCACCATGTTTTCATGGGCTGAATCGACTAGGACTACGCCTAGAACTTCGTTCGGATAAAGGCTGGCAAAAAGCCGGGCGTTAAGACCGCCAAAAGAATGTCCCACCAAGATGTAGGGACCGGGGATGTTTGCCTTGTGGAGAGCAGTATGGAGCTCAGTCACGATATTTTGACTGGTTCGTTCGAGAGGGCTCTCATCACTCCAGCCATGGCCCGGCCGGTCGAAAGAAACAACTTTTGTAAATTTGGCGATCTCAGGTTGAACGAGCTGCCACCCAAGGGCATTGCAACCCAAGCCGGGATCGAGGACAACTGCGGGCCCGCCGCTGCCGGTCGTATAGAGGTGCATCTTATACCCGCCGATATCGATCAGCTCGCCCATCGGGGGATTATTTTTGGCATCGATTCTTGTGCTGAGTTCCTGATAGACAGCCCCGCCGAGCATAAACAGAGCAAGAGCCCCAATCAAGCCAAGCCCCGCCTGTTTAGTCCAATTCCAGGCCGTGAGCGAAGTCTCCGAAAGAGTCTGCGTATTGATTGCAGAAAAAAGCAAACCTTGCGGCTGCAGCATTTGACGAAAATCAGACTCAAAAAGATTTCTTTGAATCGGGCGGGAGATAGATTGTAAAATATTCATATACAGTTCCGTTGCTTAAGTTATTTGCTACCAGCATACAAGATGACGTAACGTCAGTTGCAACAAGAAGATGTGGATTGATCAATAGGACATCGATAATAGGCCAACCGCACAAAAGGTACCCTTGAATTTCTTATCCTTCCCTTGAATTTCCTATACCTGCTTCTCTCTTTACGAGCATATGCAACTTTAACTCGCTTTTTTTAGCATTTAACGTCAGATTTGATGCCAAAAAAGGAAATAACTTGTCAACCAAGCGAGTATTCGCTAGAATATAGGGAAAAAGGCACCGCTTATGGCAGAATTGATAGGAAGAGAACCCGAGATCGAAGTCCTTGATCGACTCTATCACTCAAAAAACGCCGAATTCCTGGCAATTTACGGGAGACGACGCGTAGGCAAAACTTTTCTGGTCACTCAATATTGCAAAAATAAAGGAATTTTCTTTGAAATCACCGGGGCTCCGAATGCGAGCACAAAAGAACAGCTCCTGAATTTTTATGATGAGTACTGTTCATTATTTAACAAAAAAAAGAATCCTCCTAAAACATGGTCTGAGGCTTTTAAAGATCTCAGAGAAGCACTATCAGACATTTCATCTTCCCAAAAAGTCATTTTATTCTTCGATGAGCTGCCTTGGCTTGCATCGACAAAGTCTCGTTTCCTGCAAGCATTAGATTATAACTGGAACCGGCACTTTTCTCGAATGCCCAATGTCCTTTTGATTGTCTGCGGCTCATCAGCCTTTTGGATGGTCAGTCAAATCATTAATAACAAAGGGGGGCTTTACGGTCGATTGAGCGCGCATCTTCGAATCACTCCTTTTTCCTTAGCAACAACGGAAAAATATCTGATTAGTCGTGGGATTCATCTTCCTCGATCTCAGATTTGTGAAATTTACATGATCACGGGTGGGGTTCCTAAATATCTCTCCTATCTAGAACCCGGACACTCAGCAGCTCAATGCATTCATGCTCTTTGTTTTTCCCTGCAATCTCCTTTGGCCGGAGAATTCTACAAACTCTATCACTCTCTTTTCAAAAATCCGGCACCTCATTTTTCCATAGTGCAAGCCTTAGCTAAAAGGCATTATGGAATGATGCGCTCTGATCTGTTGAAAGAGGCAAAACTTGCAAATACAGGTCGTACGAGTGAAATTTTAATTGAATTGATTGAATCCGGATTCATCACATTAGTACCTGAAATTGGCAAGCAGCTACGTGAAGCCCGTTATTATCTAAGCGACGAATACAGCCTTTTTTATCTCAATTGGATTGAACCGGTCAAAACCACCCTGTTACAGGGAGTTGAACCCAATTATTGGTTACAATATCAAAATACCCAAAGTTGGAGAATTTGGGCTGGCTATGCTTTTGAAAATCTCTGTTTAAAGCATCTTATCAAGATTAAGGATGCTCTGCGCATAGGCGGCGTGATCACAACAGCAGGGTATTGGAAATCGAAAAAAGATGGAAAAAAAGAAGCGGAAATCGATCTTGTTATCGACCGGGCAGATCAGAGCATAAATCTGTGCGAAATCAAATTCCACAATGACCTCTTTGAAATGGATCTGTCTTACGCAAAAGAAATCCAACGTAAAAAAGAAATTTTTAGATCTCGAACCGGTACTCGGAAGGCCCTCTTTACTACACTGATTACCTCATTTGGAGCGATAAAAAATTCCCATTATCTATCTTCCATTGACAATCAAATCACATTGGAAAATCTGTTTTGATACCGCTCAGACTTGATTTTTCGGAATAATGAGGCAGTTGCAAAACTCGGGCACCAAGAAAAATCGATGATTTTGAGCCAGTTTGCCAGCCGCGAAGCGGCCGAAGCCCTGCCCCCGAGCACATACTCGAGGTGATACCATTTATCATAAATAACGTTTAGTTTGGCTGCGTCAAAGCTCTTAGGATCGACGATCGTAAAGCACCTTGTATTGCCTAATACTAGGTGCTTTACGATCGTCGATCCTAAGAGCTTTCACGCTAGCCAAACTGAACGTTATTTATGATAAATGGTATGAGTAGGGCTCGGGGGCAGGGTGGCAAAATGGCTCAAAAGGGCGATTTTGCTGGGCGCCCCAGTTTTGCAATTGCCTCTAATGCTTCTACATTCGCTCAACTGTCTGCAGCCCCAAGATCTCGAGCCCCTGTTTAAGGACGCGGGCAGCAGCTTCGCAAAGAAGGAGGCGGCTTGCCTCTTCAAGCGAGCCTTCCACACGGCAGTCGCGGAAAAAAGCGTTGAACTTCTCCGCCAGCTCGTAAAGGTAATCGGTGAGGCGGTTCGGGAGCAGATCTTTCGCCATCATCTCGAGCGTCTCGCCGAAACGGCGCAAGTGGAGGCCAAGGGCAATTTCGGAAGGATGCTGAAGAGAAATTTTCCCTTCCTGAAGAAGCCTCTCGAGGTCTGCCAAGGTCTTTCGCTTGATGCCGTTGATCCGGACATAGGAGTAGAGGAGATACACGGCTGTATTCCCTTCGAAGCGGAGCATCCGGTCATAGCTGAACGTATAGTCTTTGGTCCGATGAGACGAAAGGTCGGCGTATTTGATCGCCCCGATGCCGATGACGCGTGCGAGATGATCGAGTTCGGCTGCTGGAGTCCCTCTCTCTTTGAGGATCGCACTGGCACGGTCCACCGCTTCCGTCAAAAGATCGATCAATCTCTCGGTATCGCCCGAGCGGGTCTTGAATTTTTTTCCGTCCGCGCCGAGCACAAGGCCAAATCCGACGTGATCGATCCTTGTTTTCGCCGGATCGTACCAGCCCGCCTTTTCCGCCGCCTTGAACACCATGTGGAAATGGAGCAGCTGTCCGACGTCGGTCACATAAATAATCCGGTCTGCCTTGTCCTCGGAGATCCGGTAATGGAGCGCTGCCATATCCGTTGTCGCATAGTTGTAGCCGCCGTCCGACTTTTGGACGATCATGGGAAGCGGCTGTCCGTCGCGGCTTGTAAATCCTTCGAGGAAGATGCATTTTGCCCCGTCAGAGAGGACAATCAGGCCGAGCTTCTCCAACTCATCCACCGTCTCTTTAAGAAACGGATTGTAGAAAGACTCTCCCCGTTCCTGGATCCGGACGCCGAGCAGATCATAAATCTCTTGAAACCCTTTGCGCGAAACGTCGCAGATGATCTTCCATGCATGCATGGCATCGCTCTCCCCGCCTTGAAGACGGACAACTTCGAGCTGCGAGCGCTTTTTGAAATCGGGATCGAGGTCGAACTCTTTTTTCGCCGCGCGATACCAGCCCATCAACTGATCGAGAGACGTCGGGGAGTTTCCGGAAAGCACTTCGGGCGCATGTTCTTTCATGTAGGTGATCAGCATCCCGAACTGCGTCCCCCAATCGCCGATGTGGTTGAGGCGGAGCACGTCATAGCGGAGGAACTCGAAGAGCCTGGCTAAACAATCGCCAATGATC
The DNA here is from genome assembly GCA_021809325.1 of bacterium. Classification (GTDB taxonomy): domain Bacteria; phylum Chlamydiota; class Chlamydiia; order Chlamydiales; family SM23-39; genus JAKBAE01. The sequence continues at coordinate 10,573 of JAKBAE010000018.1, read as the reverse complement.
GTGGAGCGGATATGACCGACATGGAGCTCTTTTGCAATGTTGGGCGACGAAAACTCGACGATCACCTTTTCCCGTTTGGCGGACGGGGCTGCGCCGAGGAGCGGATCGAAGAGAAGCTTTTGTACTTCTTTCGAGAGGAACTCCGGAGAGAGGGTCAAGTTGATAAACCCGGGCCCTGCAATCTCGATCTTTTCGGAAATACCCCGGGCCTTGGCGTCGAGTGCAGCAGAAACCAGGGCCGCCACTTCGCGCGGATTTTTTTTCAAAACCTTCGAAAGACGCATCGCGCTGTTGCACTGATAGTGGCCAAAGCCCTCTTGCTGACAAGGCGCCAGATCGGCTTTGGCATCCTGAGCGGGCAGTTCGGGAAACGCTTCCCGGATCGCTTCAGTAAATGCCTCTTCGAGAGTTTGAAGCAGCGTCTCCATGGCCCCCGCCTTGTTTAGGATTCGATCGTGTGATGGAACGTAGGGGCAAGAAGCCTCTTTCCAATCCCATATTTAATGCGGTACTCGGCAAGAGATAGCGCCGCCGCATGGGTGGATTCGCTGCTTTTGTCGGCAATCTCATAGATCGCAGAGAGGCAGTCGTAAATCTTGGAAATCTTTGAGCGCGGATAAGTGGGGACGTATCCTTCTTCTTCCAACTCGGCCGCCACATTAAGGAGCCCGCCGGCATTGATCACGAAGTCGGGGGCATAGAGGATTCCCCTTTCCTTCAAGGCAAGCGCGCTGGAATCGCGCAGAAGCTGGTTGTTCGCGCCGCCTGCGATCGCCTTGCAGCGAAAACGCGGGACTGTCTGGTCGTTGATGATCCCCCCAAGCGCACATGGGGCAAGAATATCGCATTCGGCAAAGAGGATTTCCTCCGGAGGGAGCGTCTTGGCCCCATACCGCCCGGCGAGCCGCTCTGCTTTCACGAGGTCGGTATCGGATAGAGTCAGGTCGGCGCCTGCCCAAAAGAGATAGTTGATCAAGTTCGAGCCAACGCTGCCGAGGCCTTGGACTGCCACTTTGACCCCTTCCAGGGAATCGGCGCCAAAGAGTTTTTTTGCAGCAGACTGAATGCCTCGGAAAACCCCAAAGGAGGTAAAGGGGCCGGGATCGCCGCTGCTTTTAGCATGGGAGAGGCCGACGACATACTTCGTCTTGCGTCTGAACAGCTCGCAATCTTGAGGCGTGCACCCTACGTCTTCCGCGCAAATATAGCTCCCTTTTAGCGTATCGACCGCAGCTCCGAAGGCCAGTAATAGCTCGGGCGTCTTTTCCGTCTTGGGGTCGGCGAGGATCACGCTCTTGCCGCCGCCAAAGCCAACTTCGGATACGGCCGCCTTGTAGGTCATCCCTTTGGAGAGGCGGAGCGCATCTTCGAGCGCATCATGAAAGGAAGCATACGGCTGGATCCGGACGCCGCCGAGAGCAGGGCCTAGCGTCGTGTCGTGAATGGCAATGATGGCGGTAAGCTTTGATCCTTTCTCCGTCACCTTGAGCACTTGCTCGTAGCCTTTCACCGGCAGGCGCTCGATCTGCAGCTCCAGCTCTCTTTCCCCTCGGGCTTCCCGGAGTAGAGAAGATAGGCGCTGTTTCGAATCGACTGCCTCTTGGTCTAGGACTTGCATAACACGGCTCCTTTTTCAAAATTATCTATACCGGGGCTGCCTGAAAGCGCCCCGGATCATTAAAAAGTGTGCAAGACTATACCACCCGATCCGCCTCAACACAAGATCGAATGTTGATGATATTAGGAGATCCTGATATAGTGTCGGCCTGAATCAGGGGCACTTTAATTCCGACATAGCGTCCTGACGTCAAGATTCAAAATATTTTGCAAGAGAGACTCTTAATGCCAGGAGCCGCAATGACCTCAGCTCTTACGATTACAAATGCAGAGAAAACCGAACTGCTGAAATTTCTTAAAAAAAATCGCAGTGCGGACCTCGTGACAGCCTACCTTGCTTTCATCGAGGAAAAGCACGAGATCAAACCGGTCCTTTTCCCCCGGGAAAAGACGATCTACCAAAGCCTCGATTCGCTTGTGAAAAAGCTGGAGGCTCAAGGAAAGCTTTGGCGGGAAACGGAGATTACAATCCAGTTCGGCCAGCAAAGCGTCAATGACGCGACAAAAAAGATTTACATCTGCCCCTTTACCGGAAAGGTCTTTGGGGACAACACACACCCGAACCCGCAAGACGCGATCTATGACTGGGTCTCAAAATGCCCTGAAAACACCGAAAGGGTGGGCGGATTGCCGGCCAAGCGCTTCTTTGTTTCGGAAGACCCGGAAGTCATCCGCAACTACATCAGCGAGCGCAAAGCTTCTGTAAAAAAAGTCGTTTACTCTTCTGCGATTACGGGCAAGCTCTTCAACAGCAAACAAGCGGTCATCGAAGATTTCAAAAAAAATCATATCAAGCAAATGACGATGATCGAAGTGCAGAATCAAAACCGCTTCCAGATCGACGAGCAATTTTTAGAGTTCATTCAAAACCACCTCAATGAAGAAAAAATTTCGGCTTTTGTCGAGGCGCTCTCGCACCATCCGGAATTCGAGCCTTACTTGAGGAAGTGGGTCGAAACGGAATAATGCTTTTGAAAAGTCCGGACGAGACGCGCGCCTTTGCTAGAGAGCTGGCCAAGACGCTTGCCCCCAATAGCGTGATTGCCCTCTACGGGGATCTCGGAGCGGGCAAAACGACCTTTGTCCAGGGACTCCTCTCAGGGCTAGGAGGCGATCCTTCAGAGGCTCACAGCCCTACGTTTACCTACATGCACTGCTACCCCGGCAAGCTCCCTCTCACCCATTTCGACCTCTACCGCCTCCGCTCTTCCGATGATTTTTTGGGAATGGGCTTTGACGAGGCCTTTTATGCAGGAAGCGTCGTGGCGATCGAATGGCCGGAGAGAATTGCAGCCCTCCTGCCATCGCCGCATCTAGAGATCCGGCTTTCTCATGAAAGCGAAGAAACCAGAACCCTCGAGATGCGATGGACCTGACCTATCTCGTATCCGCCTTGGAGCCTGAAAGCTGGCCTAAGCCTAAGCTCCCTGAAATCGCCGTAGCCGGGCGCTCGAATGTTGGCAAGTCGACATTTTTAAACCTTCTTGCCGGAAAAAAGCTCGCCAAAGTCTCTTCCATCCCGGGGAAAACGCAGCGGATGCAGTTTTTCCAAGCTGAAAACTGCGTGATCGTCGATTTGCCCGGCTACGGCTATGCCAAAGCCCCTGCGGCCCTTCAAGCCGAGTGGTCTGAAAAGGTTCATGCGTATCTCGAAGAGCGCATTGTGCTCAAAAAACTCATTCTCCTCCTCGATATCCGCCGCATCCCTACAACAGACGACCTGCAGTTTGTCGAATGGGCCTCCCGAAACCCGTCTAAAGAGCTGCTTCTTGTGTGGACCAAGACGGACCTTCTTTCCAAAACGGAATGCGAGAGGCAGGAAAAAAAAATTTTAGAGGCGCTTTTGCCTTATCATGTCACTGAAATCCCTCTGAGCGTCCCAGCCCCTAGGCGAGTCGTTTGGAAAAGAGTATGGTAAAAGAACTTTTATGCGGCTGAATGAAGAAATTTTTGTTTGTATCGACTGCGAATCAACTGGCCTCGATCCTGAAAAAGACCGGATCATCGAAATCGCGGTAGCCCTCTTTACTTTCCAGGGCGTCCTTCAGCAATACGAAACGCTTATCGACCCCGAATGCCCCATTCCCGGGACCTCCCAGGAGATCCACAAGATCTCTCAAGAGATGATCGCCGGCAAACCGAAGATCCGTGAAGCGCTTCCGCGCATCCTGGAGATGATCGATGGCCATATCATCGTCGGCCATGGCATCGGCTTCGACGTTTCTCTTATCGCCAGCGAAGCGCAAAGGGTGCAAATTCCCTCCAAAATTAAAAGCCAGCCCCAAATCGACACCCTCCGTTTGGCAAGGCTCTATGGGGAGAGTCCCGTCAACTCGCTGGAAAGGCTCCGGCAGCATTTCAATATCCAGCCGGAAGGGGCTCATAGGGCCATGAGCGATGTGATCGTTAATATTGAAGTTTTTAAACACTTAACAAAAAAATTTCACTCTACAGAGCAAATTTTTAAAACCCTGCAAAAACCGATCAAATTAAGATTAATGCCCCTTGGAAAACACAAAGGGCGCCGCTTTGATGAAATTCCATTAGAGTACCTCCTCTGGGCGGAAAAAAAAGATTTTGACCAAGACCTTCTCTATTCGATCCGTTCCGAGATCAAAAGCCGCAGAAAAGGCAATCAGTTCGAGCAAGCCTCGAATCCCTTTTCAGGCCTCTAATCTCACCACCTCTTAAGAATAAGTAATTAATCTAATTTATATAAATAAAATACATCTACGGTATTAACAAATTACTTAATGTTGATTAATATAAATAAACCGGAATATAATTATTCAGAAACTTAAAAAACCGAGAGGGTAATAATGAGCACAGATAAAATATCAAATCAAATATCAGCTGTAATTTCTAGTCTTCCGGACAGAATTGAAGCAAACTGGGAAAAACATAAAGTTGCAATCATAGCCGGAGCAGCTATCACTGCAGGCGGAATCCTCATCGCAGCGTCAGGCGGCTTATTGGCAGTTCCTGCAGCGGTGGGCGTTGCACTGGTTGCGGGCGGGATTTTTGCTGCAGGCGGCGGATTGGGCTTTACAGCTTATGTAAGCCTACAAGGACCTGATTCCAAAATAGATAATGACGATGCTGACGATTCCGATAAAGGATCAGAAATTCCCACGGCAGCACCCGTTACAACAACAGTCGCTCCTGTAGAAGCTAACAAAGATCCAGAAGTTGAAGAAAATCAAGTTGAAGAAGAAATCGTTCAACTCCCTTCAACACCGAATATCATTTCACCATATTCACCTCCTCGGGATGAGAAAGAAGAGGAAAAAGAGAATCCAGAGTTCATGGGCTCGGACGCCGATAGTCTGCTATTTAACCCAGCTTCACTTGCTTCAAGTTCTCCGGTAAGATCTATCGCTTTTGGAGAAGCTAGCGAAGATCCACAAGTTGGAAATGAAAGTATTCCAAGCTCTTCAACACCGCTCCCTTCCCCATCTAGAGTTGTTACAGTAACTCAAGACCCTTCTCTCCCAAGTGGGTCTTTGGTAAAAATGTTCCACCCGGGATTCACATATTCTCCGGCACCAATCGCAGCTACTGAGAAAAACGAAGAAGCAGTTAAGGAAGAAGCAGTTAAGGAAGAAGCAGTTAAGGAAGAAGCAGTTAAGGAAGAAGCAGTTAAGGAAGAAGCAGTTAAGGAAGAAGCAGTTGTTGTTGAGCAGCCAAAAGCCACACCTTCCCCTCTTAAAAACGATAAAATAGATGATGACATGTTACTCTATCGTGAAGAGGCTCCTGAAGAGACGGCAGCTAAAGAGGCTAAATCTTTACGCTCCTACATCCCAAGCGGACGTACAGTAGTCAAAGCATCTGCTTACTTAACGGGCGCAGCAGCTCTTGCAATGATCGGTTATATCGGCTACCACGTCGCTCAGCAATTGTCGGGTGGAGAATGTCCTGCTGATGCAACCAGAAGAACTTTAGGAGAATATTACGCAACTCGCCTGATTTCTTTATTTAACAGCCTTGGAACTACATCTAGCGAAGCGCTTGATGATGGCCAATGTTCAATCTTTGATGAACCTATGCGCCGTGGGTATATCGAATATTACGGACAGAGACTCTTAAACGCCACATCTTCCGGATACAACTCTCTTCCAAGCCAAGAAAGCTTTGAGAGCTGGATGAATGATCCTACTTGGGGGAACACTTCTGAGCAAATACTACAGAGGATGATGAGCGCTGATCCAATCGGCTACTTAAACCAAACGGCCGCAGGTCAAGCTGTCCGGAGCTTTACAGAGCAAGCAGGAACATGCGCTTCTGCTGTAGGGGAGTACCTCAATTCAACTGAGACTCCCGGACAAATCCAAACTCTTTCCGAAGTTTTGGAAAGCTGTCCGTTCACTAGTTCCGGCGCCCAGCCTTCGCTTGAAGACTTAGGCATCCCTTTTGCCGATCTCACAAATTTGCCTAACCTCATACCTGCCGAGCAGCTAATGGTTCAGGAAGCAATTCGAGAGCTCACCACTTGCCCAATGAACGGGCCTGTTGGAGCGCTCGCTGCGGATAACTCGCAAGCATTTATTGAACATCTGCTTAGCCTAAGAGGAAAGTAATACAAACCGCTTTTGTAAATACCCTAAAGCCTCCTTCTTTTAAGGAGGCTTTTTTTTTCCTCTTGCAGCATCGAGGCCTCATGGATAAGATCCCGTTTATATGGCCAAGCTGAAGCTCAACGACCTCTCTATGCAAGGAAAACGCGTTCTCATGCGCGTCGATTTCAATGTGCCGCTCCGCTCCGATGGCTCGATTACAGACGATTCGCGCATCCGGGCCGCACTTCCTTCTATCCGGAGAATTTTAGAGCAAAAACCCGCGATCCTAATCTTAATGAGCCACCTGGGACGCCCAAGAGGAGTTTCCAACCACAAAGAATCTCTCGCCCCTTGTGCAAAAAGGCTCTCGGAACTCTTAGGACAGCCCGTCGCTATGGCGCCCGACTCGATCGGCACGGCTGTAGAGGCGCTCGCATCCCACGCAGCCCCCGGATCGATCCTGCTGCTTGAAAACTTGCGCTTTCATCCGGGAGAAGAAGATCCCGAAAAGGAGCCGGAGTTTTTGGAAAAACTTGCCAAGCTCGGCGATGTCTATGTCAATGACGCATTCGGCTCGGCGCATCGCGCTCATGCTTCAACGGCCCTTATCGCAGCTCTATTTCCCGGGCGCGCAGCCATGGGGCAACTCATTGAAAAGGAACTTTCCTTCCTCGCCCCGCTTCTTGAAAATCCTAAAAAGCCATTCCATGTCATCATCGGCGGAGCCAAGGTCTCATCCAAAGCGGGCGTTCTCAAAAATCTCCTCCCTCACATCGACGCCCTTTATATCGGCGGAGGAATGGCGTTCCCTTTTTTGAAAGCAAAAGGGATTCCCGTCGGCAGCTCCCTTTGCGCAAATGAAGATGTTCCCATTGCAGAAGAAATTCTTAGCGTTGCAAAAAAGAATTCACTCCCTATCTACCTCCCTATCGACATCGCAGGCTCAAATAAAGAAATAACATCCCTTTTTTCCGATGGCATCCCCGATGGCTGGATAGGGATGGACATCGGCCCTGAAACGGTCGATGCCTGGGAAGAAAAGTTGAAAAGCGCTGCAACGATTTTTTGGAACGGCCCCGTAGGGGTCTTTGAAAAACCTCCCTACCACATCGGAACAAGAGACCTCGCTACCTTTTTGGCAGTGTCCAGAGCGACCGTTATCGTCGGGGGAGGCGACTCCATTGCCGCTATCGAGGGCCTTGGCCTAGGCTCCCGGTTCACCCACCTTTCAACGGGAGGGGGCGCCTCTCTCGAATTTCTCGAATTTGGCCATCTCCCCGGCATCGACGCCCTCAGCGACAAATAAATACTTACGCCCACTCTGCATTTGCTAATTAACCAAAAATCACTATAATTAAATCGCAATTCAACTGGAATGAACCCTTGCACCTGAAAAGACCTATTTTCTCTTTTGGGGGATTTTAGATGTCATTAGATATGTTCGGCAAATGGCGCGCCTTTTTCTGGCCCATCGGACGGTCTGAATTGAAAAAATTCATTCCAATGCTCCTCATCTTCTTTTTCATTACATTTGACTACAACTTGCTGCGCGCCTTCAAAGATTCACTAATCGTCACAGCCCAAGGATCGGGTGCTGAAGCGCTTCCTTTTGCCAAGGTCTGGGCGATTTTGCCTATGGCTATTGGATTTACGTTTCTCTTTACCCGCCTCACCAACCGCTTCAGCAGGGAAAAGGTCTTCTATATCATGATCGGGATCTTTATCTCTTTTTTCTTCCTCTTTGTCTTTTTCCTCTACCCCGCAAGGGAAATGCTTCATCCGCACGGACTGGCAGACAGACTGCAAGCAGCTCTGCCTGAAGGATGTAGAGGACTGATCTCCCTTCTTCGCAACTGGACCTTTACAGCGTTTTATGTGATGTCCGACCTCTGGAGCACAATGATCCTGACGGTCCTCTTCTGGGGGTTTGCCAATGAGGTGACAAAAGTGGGGGAGGCGAAGCGCTTTTACGGTATTTTCGCCATCGGGGCGAACCTCTCGACTATTTTGTCGGGCCAAGTGGCTGTCTTTTTCTCGGGGAACACCTTCTTCTCCTGGATCCCCTATGGAACCCAATCTTGGGAGCAATCTCTCCTCTTCGTCAACTGCACTGTGATCGCCTCCGGTCTTCTCATCATGGGGATGTTCCGCTGGCTCAATAAAAATGTCTTAACGCCCGAAGAGCGGGGAACGGTCCGCCCCGAGACGCCTAAGCAGAAAATGTCGATGCGAAAAAATTTTTCCATGCTCGCTAAGTCGCGCTATCTGCTCCTCATCGCTCTGATCGTTTTAGCCTACAACCTCGGCATGAACCTGATCGAGATCGTCTGGAAAAACCAGATCAAAGAACTCTACCCCGCCCCCTCCTCCTATAACACCTATATGGGACAGGTGATGACCCTGACAGGGACCGTCGCATTTTTTGCCTCTCTTTTCTTAAGCGTACTCCTGCGCCGCGTCTCCTGGACGACAGCCGCCCTGATCCCCTCCCTGGTAACCCTCGTCACCGGGGGGCTCTTTTTTGCCTTCGCCTTTTTTGCCAAGATGCCTCTTTGGAGCTCCGGGATCATCCTAGGCCTCTCGCCCCTGGTCCTCTCCGTCACTTTCGGCTCGATGCAAAACTGCCTGGCCCGCGCCTCCAAATACACCCTCTTCGACGCAACGAAAGAGCTCGCCTTCATCCCGCTCGATCGAGAGACAAAGCTCAAAGGCAAAGCGGCCATCGACGGCGTCGGTTCGCGCCTGGGGAAATCGGGCGGCTCCGTGATCCACCAAAGCTTCCTCATCTTATTCGGCTCCCTTGCAGCAAGCGCCCCCTACATCGGCATGATTTTCCTCGCAACCTCCGCTATTTGGATCTTTTCCGTCACAGCCCTTGGCAAAAAATTCGACCAACTAACTACCCAAGAAAACGAAACAAAAGAGCCTTCTTTTTCAACAAATTAATTTTCCTTTGCTTCATTTTGCTTATATCTTATAGAGCAATTTATGGAATCATTTACTGAGCTTCTGTTCAGCCACGCCCCTCATGCCCATTGGATCGTCTTTGGCGCTTTGATGCTGGCCGGGCTCAATGTCCCGATCAGCGAAGATTTGATGATCATCTTGAGCGCGACCTTGGCCGCGACGATCGTCCCCGAAAACACTGGCAAACTTTTTGTTGCAGTCTTTTTAGGCTGCTATCTCTCGGACTGGGTCTGCTACTGGATTGGGCGGCGCTTCGGCCCAAATCTTTGGAAGTGGCGCTGGTTTGCGAAAACGGTCCAATCGAAGAGGCTGGACCAGGTACGGCAGTACTATGCCAAATATGGCTTTTGGACGCTTCTCATTGGAAGGTTCATCCCATTCGGGGTCCGTAACTGTCTTTTTTTAACGGCGGGAATGGGGAAAATGCACTTTGGCAAATTTCTTTTGAGCGACGGGATCGCTTGCATCTTTTCGAATGCGACCCTGTTTTCCTTGGCCTATCTCCTGAGCCGCCACTACGATGAGCTCTTAAATGGCATAAAAACCTTCAACATTGCGCTGTTTTTATTCTTTGTTGTGACGGGAATTTCGATCTTCTGGTATAAGAAACGCAAAAAAGCACAAAAAAGTATCGATCCTTGATCTTCACCCTCTCGAACGGACTCTCTTTTTTAAGAGCGCCTCTCGCCCTTCTCTTTCTACAAGAGAATGCGACATTGCGCCTGCTTGCAATCTTTCTTGCCATGGCGACGGACAGCATCGACGGCTACCTTGCCCGCAGAAACAAGTCTACGACCCGGTTTGGGGCCATCCTTGACCCAACAATGGATAAATTTTTTGTCTATTTCGCCTTGGCCGCCTTCTATTTCGAGGGACGAGTGGGGCCGATAGAAACAATAGCCATGCTCTCGAGGGACTTCTTTCTAGTCCTCTACGGCCTATTCATGACGGCCTTCCGGCGCTGGGACCGGATCGAGTTCCGCGCCATCCGGTGGGGCAAAGCGACGACGGCCCTCCAGTTTGCGGTGCTGATGGGCTTAGCAGCAGGAGCGGTCTTTCCTTGGGCGATCTTTGCCGCATTCATCGCCATGGGCCTTCTCGCTTTTGCCGAACTGCTCCAGATCCATAATCCTTTCGCCTCTGCCCGCTCCGGCGTTTTATAAAAAATAACTTTCTGCTCAGGAAATCAACTAAATTTATTATTATTGCAGACAGCATGACTAAGCCGGCAGAATTACCCTCTAATCGGTTTTAAAACTTTTTATACCGAAACAACCTCAAGGATCGGCTATAGGACTGCGTGAACAGGACACCTGCAAAGTTAAAGTAACGTACGCGTTCACGGGGATATGGGGGGGGGTATGAATAAAATTTTTCATGGCGTATATTCTTTCGGCCATGGAAAACAACCCTATCGATTGGCAACAACG
>JAKBAE010000134.1 GCA_021809325.1 bacterium | reverse complement strand
CAGGCGAAGAAACCCTTTTTTCGCAGCACGCCTATGCAAAAAAATCGGGGCTATCCTATGGACCTCTCGAGCCGCATGACTTTTCTTTCAACCACCCGGCCGGAATGTGTCCCGAATGTCAGGGACTCGGACTCACGCAAGAATTCGATCTCGACAAAGTGATCGACCCATTGCTCTCGATCTCGGAGGACTGCTGCAAAATCGCCAGCTCCTACAATACAGTGCGCTACGGAAACATCTACGACAACCTCGCTAAGCTCTATAAATTCAGTGTAAAAACTCCTTGGGAAGAGCTTTCCGAGCCGGCAAAAAAAGTCTTCCTCCATGGAACGGGACAGAAGTGGACCAAGATGCATTTCGTCCATCCGGAAAAAAAGCAGCGCTGGGTCGAATATGTGGGCTGGAAGGGTGTTCTTCACGAAGCCAAAGAGCGTCTCCATGCCGCAAAAAGCGAGCTCTACCGCAAGAAGATGGGCGAGCTGATGAGCGAATCGATCTGCCCTGCCTGCGAAGGGGCGCGGATCAAGCCCTATCCAAAAGAAGCGCGGCTCGGAGGCAAACGGATTGCAGATATCACGGAGATGACGCTCGATGATGCAAACCGGTTTTTCGAAGATTTAACTTTGCCCCCTCTCGAAGAAAAGATCGCATCCGAGCTTCTTAAAGAAATTAAAGAAAGGCTCGGCTGTCTAATCCGCATCGGCGTCCATTATCTGACCCTCGATCGGACATCGCCGACCCTCAGCGGCGGCGAGTCGCAGCGGGTGCGCCTTGCCTCGCAGATCGGCTCCGGCCTTGTCGGAGCGATCTATATCCTCGACGAGCCCTCGATTGGGCTCCACCCCTCGGATCACCATAAGCTGATCGGAATGCTCGAAAGGCTCCGCGATGAGGGAAACACGGTCATCGTAGTCGAGCACGACCTCGAGACAATGCTCGCTGCGGACGAGATCGTCGATGTCGGCCCATTGGCCGGCATAGAGGGCGGCCGCATCCTTGCGCAGGGAAGCGTCAAAGAGATCATGGAGGCCCCCGAATCGCTCACAGGCGCCTATCTTTCGGGAAGAAAAAAAATCGAGATCCCCAAGCTCCGCCGCCCAATGGACCAAGGAAAGCTCCAGATTTTGGGAGCAAGGCACCACAATTTGCAAAACATCGACGTCGAGATTCCTCTTGGAGGACTCATCTGCGTCACAGGCGTCTCCGGATCGGGTAAATCGTCTCTCATCTCCGACATCCTCGCCCCGGCCTTGTCCAACTATCTCCATAAAGGCCAGCTCCCCGTAGGCAAGCACAGCGAACTTCGAGGACTCGAGCATCTCGATAAAGCCATCTCCGTTGACCAATCGCCAATTGGACGGACGCCCCGCTCCAACGCAGCGACCTACACGAAGCTCTTTGACGAGATCCGCGATCTTTTTTCCGCTCTGCCCGAGTCGAAGATGCGAGGCCTTACCCCGGGCCATTTCAGCTTCAACGTGAAAGAGGGCTCTTGCACCTACTGCAGCGGCCTCGGCTCCGTTCGTATCGACATGGATTTTCTTGAAGACGCCTGGATCGAGTGTCCCCAATGCAAAGGGCGTCGGTTCGACCCGGATATTTTAGCTGTCCATTTCAAAGGAAAAAACATCCACGATGTCCTCAGCTCAAGCGTTGACGGCGCTTTGCAGCTTTTCGATGCTCTTCCCTCCATTCGCCGCAAACTTGAAATGCTCCAAAAAGTCGGGCTCGGCTACTTAACGCTTGGCCAGAGCTCGACGACGCTCTCCGGCGGCGAGGCGCAGCGGATCAAGCTCGCCCGCGAGCTAGTGCGCCCTTCCACAAAACGGACGCTCTATATCCTCGATGAGCCGTCGACGGGGCTCCATTTCCACGATCTGGTCAACTTGATCGCTGTGTTCCAAGAGCTCATTGCAAAGGGAAGCACGGTCCTTCTTATCGAACACAACATGGACCTCGTGAAAATCTCCGACTGGATCATCGATCTAGGCCCTGATGCCGGAGCGCTTGGTGGAAAAGTCGTTGGAGAGGGAACCCCGGAAACCCTCTCAAAGCTCAAAACACCTACCGGCCTGGCTATCAAAGACGCCCTTGGAAAGCAAAAGACGCCAAAGAAAATCGAGCGAAAGCGTTCTCGCAAAGAGGAGAGGGCGATCGAAATTAAAAATGCGTGCCAAAACAATTTAAAAAATGTCTCCCTTTCCATTCCCCGCTCGAAGATCAGCGTCTTTACGGGACCTTCGGGGTCGGGCAAATCGTCGCTTGCGTTCGAGACGGTCTATGCCGAAGGGCAAAGACGGTATGCGGAGACGCTCCCTCCCTACGCACGGGCTGCCATCAAACAGCTTCCCAAACCCAAAGTCGATCAGATCGAGGGCCTTTCCCCCGCCATTGCCCTCGAACAAAAAACGGGCGGGCTTAACCCGCGCAGCACGATCGGGACGATTACGGAGATCTACGACTGGCTTCGGATTCTTTATGCCCATCTTGGAGTCGCCCATTGTCCCGAGAGCAAAGAGGTAATCCGGACGATCGACAAAAATAGCATCGTTGAAAAAATCCTCGCCTTGCCAAAGGGTGAAAAGATCCAGCTTCTCGCTCCTTTGCCACCGCCTCGCAAAGAGAGTTTTGAAGAGCTGACAGACAGGCTCAACCGGGAAGGGTTCCTTCGCATCCGCCTCAATAAAACCCTCTATCGCCTCGACGAAGAGATCCCTTTCGAAAAGCACCGGAAAAATGAGATCGAGCTTGTCGTCGACAGGGCTGTTGTCGACCTCGCGTCGAAAGAGCGCCTCTTTGAATCGGTCGGTAAATGCGCCGAGATCTCGGATGGGATCGTCATCGTCGCAAGAGAAAATGAAGATCTTCTCTTCAATCTCGCCTTTTATGCCGAAAAAAGCGGTAAATCGTACCCGCCGATCACCCCGCAGACCTTTTCCTTCAACGCAGCGGCAGGGATGTGTCTTGAGTGCCAAGGGCTTGGCTCAGTCTATGGCGCTCATCTCGAAGAAGAAAAAGGCGTCATGCGGCTCAGCGCCCTATCGCTTCTCGAGAGGATCTGGTATGAAAAAAGCTCAGGCGCCGCCCTCAAAGCTGCCGAAAAAATCTTGGGCCGGGCCGGTATCGATCCAACCGAGCCGCTCAAAAAACTGCCGCGCGAGCAGCTCGCCCTCTTTCTCAACGGCTCTGCAGAAAAATTGAAGACCAGATCAAGCTTAACGCTTTCCTGGATCGGGCTCAACCCACTTCTTGCTAGACTCTCTCGTTTTGGCCACTCTGAATTCAAACAAGCCTTTTTACCGCTTCTCCGAGAGCACCCTTGCCCTGCCTGTGAAGGCGAAAGACTCAATCCACTGGCCAGAAACGTCACTTTGAACTCCCTCTCCTTGCCGCAATTTTGCAAACTGCCTCTTTCGGATGCGTATGAGTTCATCGAAAAGCTGGTCCTTCCTCTTGAAAAAAAGCAGCTCTTGGGAGAGACCCTATCACAAATTCAAAAACAGCTCTCCTTTCTCATCGAAATCGGCTTGCACTACCTTTCGTGCGATCGGACTGCGCCAACATTAAGCGGCGGCGAGCTGCAGCGGATCCGCCTCGCGCGCCAGCTCGGCTCCGGCCTCACCTCTTGCCTCTATGTCCTCGATGAGCCGACAATCGGTTTGCATCCGCACAATAGCGACAAACTCTTCGACTCGCTCTCCCGTCTCTGCCATCTCGGAAATACTCTGCTTCTCGTTGAACACGACCCTCTCATCGTCGGGCGGGCAGACTATCTTTTCGACTTCGGCCCGAAAGCGGGCAGCGAAGGGGGGTGGATCACTGCAGAAGGGACTCTTCCCCAAATCTTAGACAACCCTCAGTCATTGACGGGTTTGTATCTCAGCGGAAAAAAGAAAATCCCCTATCCGAAAAAAAGACGTCCATTTCATCCGGGAATCCATATTGAAAATGCCTCAATGCATAATTTAAAAAACCTGAAGTTGACCTTGCCCAAGGCGGCCATCACGTGCTTGACCGGCGTCTCCGGTTCTGGAAAATCGACTCTCATGCGCTATCTTTTAAAAAATGCAGCGCAAATTGCTACTTCTTCAAGAAAAAAAATTGCAGAAGTCCGCTATGGCGGAGCTCTCTTTTATGGATTGGACGACTTTGAACATGTGATCTCGATCGATCAAAGCCCTATCGGGCAAACAGCGCGCTCAGATGTCAGCACATACACCGAGATCCAGCCGCTGATCCGCTCCCATTTCTCTCAGCTTCCCCTTGCCCGCGCCAAAGGTTTTCTTCCTCGCAACTTCTCCCCTAATCACCTTCGTGGAATGTGCCGCACTTGTATGGGGCTGGGCTATCGGACGGTTGATTTACAGTTCCTCCCTGCCGTGCGGATGACTTGCGAGGCGTGCAAAGGATTTCGGCTCAATCCTCTTTCCTTGGAGATCCGGTATAAAGAAAAGCACTTTGGTCAGGTTTTTGAGATGCAAATTTCCGATGCGCTCGAATTTTTTTCCGCCATCCCCCGCCTCTATAAACGGCTGCAAACGCTTGTAGACGTCGGACTCGACTATCTACAGCTAGGTACCGAGACCGCTTCTCTTTCAGGCGGCGAAGCGCAACGCCTCAGGCTGTCGCGCGAGCTCTCAAAACGAGAAATCGGCAAAACGCTCTATCTCATCGACGAGCCAACGGTAGGCCTTCATAGCGAAGATATCGCCAAACTCCTAGCAATCCTCCAACGTCTGGCCGATAAAAAAAACACCATCATTTTAATTGAGCACAACCTCGATGTGATCGCCAATGCCGACTACGTTGTCGACCTAGGCCCCGAAGCAGGACAAGGAGGAGGGGCTATCGTCGCCCAGGGCACCCCGGAAGAAGTGGCCCGAGCCAAAAATTCCTATACCGGCCGCTATCTCGCACAGCTTTTAAACACTTAAAAACCAACAACTTGAATAAACTTCACCCTGCTGATACTTAGTTACATACAAAAGCAAAATCTTTATTTTACTTTAATTTTCCTGTGTTATTATTGTTATAAAGCAAAAAAAGGAGTGTTTATGAACACATTTTACAACACAATCAACAGCCAAACTAACAACACCCTATCAGAATGCTTTCAAAACCTCGCAGGAAATTGCACTGGTTACATACACCACAAAATCGCAGAAATAGCTTTTCTTGCTAATGATTTAGGAAAAGAAAGGTTTTATAAACTGATTAGCCAGCATACAAGCTCTGGAAACGAAGCTTTTAATTCAGAGATCGCTAAAAACAAATATGGACAACCCTCTGTACTGGACAAAAAAACAGGATAAAGACGATCGGCGAAGCGCCGACATGATCTGCAGGATAAATTAATCTATCTTGCCTATCCTGCCGCTTG
>JAKBAE010000017.1 GCA_021809325.1 bacterium | reverse complement strand
AAGTAGCCAATTTTTGAAAAAATCGAGCCTAAGAGATGAGGTGAACTTAAAAAAAATCTGATTTTTGAGGTTTTGTGCCAGTAATTTTTTCAAAATCCCGACGAAGGCGGGTGTTTTGCAACTGCCTCAATGGTATAACTTCGATTTTCCGATAGAGAATGGAGAAACGCAAAGGATCGAACAAGGATCTCTTTAACGTCACGACTAGCAACTTTTAAGCAATCTTTATTGCAGTGTTTGAGTGTCATTGAGGTGGAAGAAGTTCTTCCACCTTGCAATCTTAGGCATGGTGTACTAACTTCTAAACACAAACCTTTCTTTATTAGGCTCCACAAACTTTAAAATAGATTCTCTTGTTAGAGGAGTTTTTACTAAATCAGCCTCAGGATCCAGCGTAAGAAGGAGTTGCATTAGTGCCACAAAAGGCTTCGATTTATAAATTTCGTCGCTCGATCTTACAGTAGACCTGATAATTTCAGAAGCTATTTCGTTAATTTTTATTTTTAAGCCTTCATCATTTCCACTTAATATATCAAGCCCTTCATTAAAGGTATAAGAATTTTTTCTTTCTGAGTTGATTCTTCCGATCCATGCTGACATTTATTTCTCCTTGTTTTCCGTCTATATATCATACAAAAACCATCAGATTCATTCAAGTTTATTCTAAAAATGCAATTAATTAAAACATCCATTTTAAGAAAGCAAAAGTTTTGGACCCCACTCCTCTTCATGGCAAGTCAAGTATGTGGTGATAATTTTCGCTTGCCTTTTCGAGCCGGTTCATCAACGCCTCGTCTAAGCGCATAGCAGCATCGACGTGGATGGCTATTAAGCTTTTTTGAAGCAAATCTGCCATCCTCAATTCAGCATAGAGCGTTTGTGCCGTCAAATGATCGGGAACATAAGCGCCTTCTTTTAAGAGAGCCGCCAATTCCTTCTCACTTTCCACCAAAATAACTTTTGCCTTTGGGGCATAGTGGCGATATTTCATTCCGGGAGATGCCCCCTCGCTTCCCTTCTCCGGAGAGCTTAAGCGCATCCCCAAAAATTCTTCGATTGCCTCTCTTGAGATAGCTCCCGGCCGCAGTAAGACAGGAATGTCTCCTACTGTATTGATGACCGTCGACTCTAACCCAAATAGGGCCGCCCCCCCATCAACCACAAGCGGAATCACCCCTTCAAAGTCCTCCAAGACATGTGCTGCTGCAGTCGGGCTTGGCCTTCCCGAAAGATTGGCGGAAGGAGCAGCCAATGGACCGAATCTCTTTAAAATCTGCAGAGCGCAAGGGTGGGAAGGCATCCGAACCGCCACAGTGGGAAGACATCCTGCGGCAATATCGGGAACTCGCTTAGAGCGCGCTGCGATCAAGGTGAGCGGTCCCGGCCAAAACCGATCTGCCAACCGGTAAAAAAGTTTTGACGGTCCCTCGCTCAGCCCCCCCAAATCTCCCATCGACCCGATATGGGCGATCAATGGATTGTCGGCGGGGCGCCCCTTCGCTCGAAAAATCTTTTGAAGCGCCGCCTCATTAAAGAGCTCGCCGGCAAGGCCGTAGACCGTCTCGGTTGGGATAGCTGCGACAGAGCCTTCCTTTAATAAAGCTACCAGCTCCTCCAAATCGGAATTCGACAGGAGCGGGGTTGCTTGAAAGACTTTGGTAGAGAGGCACATGACGAAAATTATACAACGAATGATTTTTTCCTGCTTGTGTTTTAAAAACCCGTTAGCATAAATGATTTAATAGTATGGCATTTCCTTCGGAACCAATCCCAAATTTTTTGCGGCCCCGTGTGGAGCGGTGGGTAGGCCTTGTAATTCTTTTCGCCCCATCCTTCACTTTAGGAATGCTTACTCCCTCACATCCTTTTTCGATTCCCTTTTATTGCATCCAGGCGATTTCCTTCTGGGCGCTTTGGCGAAGCCATTCGCTTCATTCCCTTAAGTTTGAGCTTTGCCTATATTTAAACCAGTTTGTCCTTTCAGCTCTCTGGACTGCCTCCATTTTTTTCTGGCAGCAACCGCTTCTTTCTCTGATCGCTCTTCTTCTGCAAACAGTTGCAACGCTTCTTTGCACTTTAGTCTTTTGGAGAAGAGAGCGGATATCGGGACAATGGATGGCTTTAAGCCTCGCATGGCAATCCTATCTTTGTTTTCTCTTTCTTTATAACCCATAAGGTGCTGTTTATGTTGAATGCAATCGTCAAATGGTCTGTCTTCTTTTACGGGATCCTCCTGATTATACTAGGTATTGTCGGGTATAAAGTTGCAGGCAGTATCCCTTCTATTGTCATAGGCAGCGGTTTTGGGTTTCTCTTGATGATCTGCTCGCTTTTAATGTTCCTTAAAAAACGGGCCGGTCTCATTTGCTCTACAGCTATCACCCTACTTTTGACTGCTTTTTTCGCTTACCGTTACTCCACAACGCGCGGCCTAATGCCGGCGCTTCTAGCTGTTTTGGGCGGTGCAATGCTTGTCTTCTTGCTTCTTCATTGCGCCCGTTGGAAGAGGAATTCTTAAGCAGCTTTCTTAAGGCTAAGAGGTTTCAAACCACCGGCAGCCCCGATCACTTCGGCAAGGGGCTTGAAGCGATAGTCGGAGAGGAAGAGGTCGTCATTGAAGATCGCCCATCCATTAGGTCTTTGAATGAGAACTTTCTCAGAGATTTTTGCTCCCCTTTCATGAATGGTCAAAACGAAACAGCGGACAGGAAGCGAATCTTGTTCGGATAGGTTGCCTTCGATGACTCGTGTGTATTCATCGCCTTTGCGAAGGAGGTAAGTACCGGGAGGGGCTTTGGCAAGTATTTTCTCGGCGCTAAATCTCCCTAAATCTCCATGCCAGGCACTATGCTGAGCAATCTCTTCCGGCATCTCGGATTTAAGAGAGCGGACGCATTCGTAGAGCACCTCTTTGGCGCTATTCGACTTAGAGAGCTGCCCGCAGTGGTTGAGCGAAGAGAGGGTCTCTAGAAGGAGCGAGACGGCGGCTTCAGAAAGAGAAGAGCGCCATTGAGGGTCGGACCATTCAAAAGAGACTTGGCCTGAGGCTGTTTGCAAAATTTTGATCTCGGCGTACTTGAACGAACGGGATTTTTTTTTGGACTGCCGCATCCACAATTCTAACTCTGCGATTGCTTGCGGGATGTTGAGCTCCCCGCTTTCGCAATCGATGAGAACGCTTACACGGTCGCCCTTGAAACGGCTATCGGCCACAATGTCGCGCAAGCGGTTGATATTACGATATACGGCAGGATTATGAATCGAATCACTCATGAATAGAACCCCTTCTATTCTATTATCTACACTAAGGCACAAATTAAAGAAAGAGCGGAAAAATCGCCGCTGCTACCAGACGAAACTACGAATATAAACAAGACCTTGCTTTTTACCCAGATATTTATATACTCGCATTAAAAACGGATTGATTTATGATAAAACTAGATTATTTCAAAGACCAAGCGGAACTATTTTATTCTCTCGGAGAAATGGCGAGAAAGCAAAATAACTTTGAGGAAGCGATCTCCTTTTACGAAAAAGCCCTCTCATTTCATCCGGACCACTTTTTTTCTCTATTTTGCTTAGCAACCTTATCTGCTGTCTTAAAAAGACATGACAGAGCAATGGATGCACTCCATCGAGTGCTTTCATTGCAGCCCGACTTTGAGCCGGCTTTGTATAACCTAGGAATGCTCGCCTTTCATTGCAAAAAAAGAGAAAAAGCTATTGAAATTTTCAAAATGCTAGAGAAAACGCATCCGGAAAATCCCCAGCATCGCTACTGCTTGAGTGTTGTTTACTTGGAAATGGGACGCAACGAGGAAGCATTCTCGCTGCTTCAGGAAAACCTGAAAATGCATCCCGAGCATTGGAATTCTCGTTTTTCTATAGGGATCTTGCATCTTTTATGGGGAAATTATAGCGAGGGTTTTAAAGAGTTTGAATGCCGCTTGAAAGAAGAGCGGGATACTCTTCCATTCCCTCGATGGGGTGGGGAAGCAATCGAGGGAAAAGTGCTTTTGGTTCGCTCCGATGGAGGAATTGGCGATACGGTTCAATTCATGCGATACGTTCCTCTTCTCTCGTTTTATCGCTGCGAGGTCATTGTAGAGCTTTATCAGGATCTCCACCCTCACTTTTCTCATCTAGGGGTTCGTTTTGCTACAGATAAGAGCAGCGTGGACTGCGATTTTCAAGTGGGGATCAACAGCTTACCCTTTCTATTCAAGACGACGCTCTCTACGATTCCTCCCCCGGTACAAATCGATCGGGTCAAACTCGCACCGGTTTCCCATCGGATAGGAATCGTCTGGAAGGGAAGTCCGGTGTATCCAAGCGATGCGAACCGCTCAATTTCTTTGAAAAAGTGGCTGCCTATTCTGCAATTGAAGCAAATTGAGTTGATTTCCCTTCAAAAAGAGGTGACGCCGGAAGAAGAGCAGCTTTTGGATGCCTATAGAGTCAAAAGGCCCGTTTTAAACAACTGGAGCGATACTTTAACTTATCTAGGAACCTGCGAGAGGGTGATTACCGTGGATACGGCGATGGCCCACTTCGCAGGATCTCTTGGAATTCCCACTTCGATTTTGATCGCGTTTGGGCCGGACTGGAGATGGCTTTTGAAACGCAAAGACTCGCCTTGGTATCCGAGTGTTTCGCTCTACCGCCAAAAAAAGCTCGATTCCTGGGATGAGGTCATCGAAGAAGTGGTATCCTCCATCAGTTGACGCTTTCTTCTCTTGCTTATGGGTTTAGAGTTGGCGATAATGTTCTCCAATCTTCGCTTCATCTCTATCAATTTCATTCTGAATGACTTCTGTCTATTCAGAGCGGCCGGCATATACCAATCTCAACAAATATTTAAGCGAGTTTATCATCGTTTAGAAAAATTATGCCGGACATGACACATGTCAAACCAAATTTTTATCAAATCGTTTCTTTACTCATGAACAATATAATTAAAAAAATACACAAAATAATAGATGTAATTATTTTTAAGCAATATTTTTTATTGCAATTATTACATTTTTAAGTTAATATTAACAACTAAATAATCAAAATAAGGATGTATATTATGTCGGCAGCGCCAGTTTCGTCAAAAGATTCTAGTCCCCCCTCAGTACAAAGTTTACTGAGAGTAAAGCCATGGAATCCTCGAGCCTTGTGTCCGGGTATTTTGAGTTCTGAATGGATTAAAAATGAGGCTCAAAAAGCGATCAATGGGCAACCGTCACTCTTAGCATCTCGCCCTCCTGTTATTAAAGGATTAGGGATTTCAGAAGAAACAATGAGACTGATTGCTTCCAATAAAGGCATATCTATCATCGAGACTCCATTGCAGCAGCAGCAGTCTGTTAAACGCACGGTTCCTCGTCCTTCTTTTCTCAATTACGGGAGCGATGTATTTCCTGGAGAGGTGTTTTCTTCTACCACCACGGCCGAAAGAAATCGCAATGCGCTCTCCCCAAGGGTAGTCATCGCAATTCCGCTTCAAGAAGAACTAATCGAGGCTTCTTCAGTTAAACAAGAGCCTGTGCAAATTACAGAAATCGCTGAGATAATTGACTCAACTCCTTCTGAAGCAAAAGCTGTACCAGCGGCGGAAGTCAGTAGCCATGCAGAGGCAGCTTTCAAGTCTGCTGAGCCAAATATTCCAGTGGTGAAAACTGAAGTGAATAGCAACGTAGAAGCCGACTCCAAATCTGTGGAAGTGAAAGCTAACGTAATTGTTGAAGCCCCTTGCAATGCAGAAACTGCACCGAAGTCTGCAGCTGCAGCAGAAGCACCTGCAGTGAAGGCGGAAGTCCCTGGCAATGCAGAAACTGCGCCGAAGTCTGCGGCAGTAGCAGAAGCACCTGCAGTGAAGACGGAAGTCCCTGGCAATGCAGAAACTGCGCCGAAGTCTGCGGCAGCAGCAGAAGCTCCTGCAGTGAAGACGGAAGTCCCTGGCAATGTAGAGGCCGGTTTCAAAGTTGTAGAAAAGGAAATTCTTATGGAGTCGGCTGCAATCGTCAAGCCGTTAGAAGGAGCTCCTAATAAAGCAGGAGCCAGCGTGGTCCAGCAAGCGGCTAAGGGCGTGATTATCGGAGTTGTCGGTCCTGCTGTATTAACTCCAATTGAAACAAGAAACATGCAAATCATAAGCAAGAAATTTGATGAGCCGTCCCCTCCCTTATCAAAAGCTTTTGATAATTACGCGAATGTGCTCCGGATTGCGATTCCGGGGAAAGTGACCGGGGCATTAGTTTTTATGTGTACCTATCCCTATGCAGCCTCAGCGGTGAGCCGAGCAACGAATTCCAGCTTTCTTCAAGAAGTTGCCCCTTACGGAATCTGCTCTGCCACAGAGAGCAGTTTTGCCACGCCGATCTCGGTCATGAGCCAGAGGCTTCGATTAAATCCCAATGAGAAAATTATAGGAGTGATTACATCTATTTACGATTCACAAGGATTTAGAGGATTTTACCGAGGCATAGGACTTCAGCTGAGTGCCAATATGATTTACAATATGCTCTTCTTTCCAGGTTCAAAAATGATCAATTCCCTGTTGACTGAAGGGAGGGAATCTGAAATCCCGGGCGGGGTGAGGCTGACGAGCAGCTTTTGCTCGGGAGTTTTTGCCAGTTCGCTAGCTATACCGTTTTCATATCCATTTTTCATGATCATCACCAAACAGAGAAACCAACGGCCAGGCACTGATAATCCACCGCAATCCGCTTGGGCTACAACTAAAAAAGTCATCATGACAGGTATGGAGAGACCGGAAGGTCCTGTTAGAGGAGTTTTAGCCGAAATGTATGTAGGGGTGAGGATTACCTGGGGGCGGCAGACGATTCTTGGGGGAATCGTCGCAGCTTCTTCCGAAGCGGTTCGGATAGCCTACGAAAAGTATAACAAAGCGAATTCCAAGCAGGAATAACTCAAGTTGCCTAGAGCTGGCGATAGAGCTCTTCAATTTTTGCTTCGGCCTTAGCTATCTCTTTCTGAATGGCTTTTGTCTCTTCATAGCGTCCGGCTTGGATCAGCTCTTCCATCTGGGCGTGGAGCTTCCGAAGCGTTTCTTCGAGTTTGAGGATCTCTCTTTCGCAAGCTTTGGTATCTGGCTTGAGGTTGGATTGTTTGGGCGGTGCAGGGCTTTTTTTACGCGGCTCGGGTTTTTCTTCAGCCCACCCTTCCTTTTCAAGAAACTCGTCATATCCTCCCAGAAAAAGCTCTTGGCTCTGCTTGTGGCAAACGACGAGTTTATTGAAGGGAATTCTCCTGAGCACCCATTCGCTATGCGTTACAAAAACGACGGCGCCGAAGAATTCTTCGATGGCATCGATCAGCGCCTCAATCGACTCGATATCCAGATGGTGCGTCGGCTCATCTAAAAGAAGGAGGTTGCAAGGCTGGGCGATGATCTTGCCAAGAAGGACACGGCTCTTTTCTCCCCCCGAAAGGACAGAGATTGGCTTTTCAGCCAGATCTCCGCTAAAGAGCATTAATCCGCAGATAGACCGGATCTGAGTGAAATTCAGGTCAGGATTTGCTGAGGCGATCTCTTCTTCTATGCGGAGCTTAGGGTCGAGCCTTTCGATAGACGTCTGGCCAAAATAGCCGATCGATAGAGAGGGGGCCGACCGGATTGTCCCCTCGATAGGGGAAAGCCGTTTTGCAATCAGGCTGAGAAGCGTCGACTTCCCATACCCGTTCTTGCCGATGATCGCAACCCGGTCCCCTTTTTCAATTTCCAGAGAAAAATCAGCGATAAGAGGGTTATTTTCATCATAAGAAAAGCGCACGCGGGATGCCTCAAGCATCTTTTTTCCCGGAAAAGGCGCCGTATGAAAGGAAAAATCGAGTTGGCGCAAGTGCTTGAGCTTCTCTAAATCGGGAAGCTTTTCAAGCATCTTCACCCTAGCCTGCGCCTGTCCGGCCTTAGTCGCTTTTGCGCCAAAACGATCAACAAAGCTCTGCAGATGGGCTTTTTTCCGCTCCAGATTTTTGCGGGTCGTCTCATGGATCTCTTCCGACTGGGCGATGAGATGAAATAGATCCTCGCTCTTCCCTTTGATTTTGAGGATTTTTTGCCTCTGGATGCCCATCATATGCGTTGTGACGGCATCGAGAAAAAGCAAGTCGTGCGAAATCAGGATCATCTCCCTCGGCCAGCTTTGCAAGAGCTTCGTCAAAAAGCGGATCGAAAGGATATCAAGATAGTTTGTCGGCTCGTCAAGAAGAAGGCAGTCCGGTTCGGAAAGGAGCGCTTTGGCGAGCTGCACGCGGAGTCTGTAGCCTCCGGATAGCTCATCGGGAGAGCGCTCCAACATCTCCTCGCTAAACCCGAGGCCGAAAAGGATTTTCTCTGCCCGGTAGAGCTCCTCTGGGTCTTGAAGACCAAGGGCAGCCTCCTCCAAAACCGTAGGCTTTGTAAAACGGATCTGCTGCTCCAAAAACCCGATCCGGTAATTTTTGGGAAAGGTCAGATCTCCTCTATCGGGTTTCTCGAGGCCGGCAAGGAGGCGGAACAAGGTCGATTTACCGGAACCATTGCGCCCCACAAGGCCGCAGCGCTCCCCCTTTTGCAGTCCAAAGGAGACGTCCTCAAAGAGAAGACGCCCCCCAAATGAAAGGGAAAGATCTGAAACCTGCAGCATTTATTCGTCGTCGTCGTCTAAAAAAATCGGCTTGCGAATCCGATGGCCAAAAATCGCAAGACCGTGATCATCGCTCTCATCGAGCATCGTATGAGTATGGGTACCTTCTTTTTCGCACATCTCGCTTGTCTCTAAGGCCTCTTCAACTGAATTCCACTTGCTCTGAACCATAGAATACTCCAATTTGCACAATATCTGCCGCCTCAAGTATAGATAAAAAAAAATTTGTGTGGAGGAAATCTTGGAATCAGCCCCCGAAAAGCGGCGTTTTATCAATGTATTTTTACTGGCGCTCCTGAACCTTTCAGTCATGTCTTCACTGAGAAACCTCCCCCTTGTTTCAGAATATGGCTACGGCTCTCTCTTTTTTTATTGCCTCGTCGCCTTTGTCTTTCTTTTTCCAGCGGCCTTGATTTCTGCAGAACTAGCTACGGGCTGGGTCAAGACGGGCGGAATTTACATCTGGGTTAGGGAAGCATTTGGACCGATGTGGGGATTTTTCGCCGTTTGGATGCAGTGGATCCACAATGTGACCTGGTTTCCTGCGATCCTCGCTTTTTCCGCCACGACGCTCACCTACCTATTTAACCCTGAACTTGCTGAAAATAAGCTCTATATCATCTCTTCCATTCTAATCGGATTTTGGGGGATCACGTTCTACAACAGCCTCGGCCTCAAATTTTCCTCATGGTTTTCTGCCCTCGGCGTCATCTCCGGCACAATCCTTCCCGGCTTCTTAATCATAGGGCTAGGGATCGCATGGGCCTCGGGAAATAATCCGATGCAAATTCAGTTTTCCTATGAAGCCCTGATCCCAAAAATGGACGACATTCGAAATATCGTCTTTCTGACGGGCCTCTTTTTGGCCTTCGGCGGCCTTGAAGTCTCTGCCGTCCACGCCAGAGAAGTGCAAAACCCCCAAAAAAATTTCCCGCGGGCTATTTTGATCGCAGCCCTCCTCTGCTTTTTCGTTTACACTTTGGGAGCGCTCGCCATCGCCTTCGTCATTCCTGCATCGGACCTCAGCCTGGTCTCCGGACTCATGGATGCATTTGAGATCCTTCTTTCAAAATACAACCTCCAATACCTGATCGGGCCCGTCGCCGTTATGATCGTCTATGGGGCCATAGGAGAACTGAACGCATGGATCATCGGCCCCGTTCGCGCGCTCCATGCTACATCGAAGCATGGCGATCTGCCGCCTATCTTTCAAAAGCTCAATAAACACGGCATGCCAATGAACTTGCTTATCTTTCAGGGATTTATTGTGACGATCACCTCGTTCGTCTTTCTCTTCATGCCCTCGTCGAGCTCCGCGTTTTGGATCCTCAGCGCCATGTCGATCCAGATCTACCTGGTCATGTATGTGCTGATGTTCCTCGCCGCCATCAAACTGCGCTACAGCCATCCGCATATCGAACGGCCGTACCGAATTCCCTACCACATGCACGGGATCTGGTTTATCGGAAGCCTGGGCACTATCAGCTCTCTTTTTGCTTTCGCAATCGGCTTTGTCCCGCCATCCCAGCTACCGACGGGCAACATCTTTTTCTACGAAGGTTTTTTGATTCTGGGAAATCTCATTGTCAGCCTGATCCCAATTTTGATATACCTCTACAAAAAAGAAAGCTGGCACCCGGGTCATGAAGCAAGAACCCCTTCTCCCTGAAGTAGAAAAGCATCGAAAGCCGGACCATCCGATCCATCCGCTGCTCTTGAACCGCTGGTCGCCGCGCGCGATGACAGGCGAATCGATCTCCGAAGAAGATCTCAAAAGTCTCTTCGAAGCGGCCAGGTGGGCCCCTTCTTCTTTCAATGAACAGCCGTGGCGCTTCCTCTACGCCAAAACAAAAACCCCTAATTTTGAAAGATTTCTTTCTTTTCTTGTCCCTTTCAATCAATCCTGGGCCGCCAAGGCAGCCGTCTTAGGCGTATCGATCTCCAAGAGAACCTTCGAAAAAAATGGCTCTCCCTCGCCAAGCCATGCCTACGACGCAGGCGCCGCTTGGGAAAACATCTGCCTTGAAGCAACCCATCGCGGCCTTGCTATCCACGGAATGTCCGGGTTCGATTATGCAAAAGTGAAAAACGATCTTGAGGTTCCGGACGACTATGAGGTTCTCGCGATGTTTGCCATCGGCAAACACGCTCAATTAGAAACACTTCCGACCGATCTGCAAAAGCGGGAGTTCCCAAGCAGCCGCAAAAAAGTGGAGGAGTTCATTATGGAAGGAAAATTTAGAAAATAAAAAATCGAGCAAGCTTTTTCAGCGTTGCTCGATCATAAAGCTAAGTCTAATTACTCTTGAACCATGACCGCAGCAGCGCCGGCTTTAGAAGATTTTCTGCGAGTTTTTCTTTTCGCAGTTTTTCTTACGCTTTTGCGAGCTTTTTTCTTGTGAGCTACTTTTTTCACGGTTTTGCGTGCTTTTGTTTTTGTCTTGCGAGCAACTTTTCTTTTGGTTGTTTTGCGGGCAGTTTTGCGTTTCGCTTTGCCTGCAGCTTTTTTGCGTTTCAACATGGGTTAATCCTCCTTATTGCGTAAAGAAACCAGTATTCAACTAACTTTTTGCGGGACACCCCGCAACACTGCATTTTCCTTACAAACTTTAATATATTTTTTTTTACATAAAAACTCAAACACTATGTAACAACATCTTGAGTTTTTAATTTGACTATCTTCGACAAAAACACGCTTTCAATACTTCCTGGAGCCATTTTTAGAAAATCAAAAAATTTTGAAAAAATTTTTTTATCATGTATTTTTTCTTCATTTTGTTTTTTTATTTCTTCTATCCCACATCAATCTAACAAACAAAAACTTACAATTTTACAAAAATCACAAGCAACTTACAATCAATAACAAGAAAAAACCCAATGCAAAAGAAATGAAATGAGCGTATTTTCATTTCACTATGATGAATATACCGCTTGCAGAACAACTCCGTCCAAAAGAGATGTCCGAATGGGTCGGCCAGGAACATCTCATGCAATACCTCGAGCCTGTTTTGCGCAGTAAAAAGCCCCATTCGCTTTTACTCTTCGGCCCTCCGGGATGCGGCAAAACAACACTGGCGCGCCTCTATGCTTCCGCCTTTCGTTTGCCCCTCCACTTTGCCACTGCGGTCTTTCAAAGCAGCGCCGAGCTAAAGAAAATGCTGCGGGGCGGTCAAGAGACCCCGCTTTTCAACAGGCAAACCATTTTATTCGTCGATGAGATCCACCGCTTCAACCGCGCCCAGCAAGACCTGTTCCTCCCATTTTTGGAAGACGGCTCGCTCATCCTCATCGGCGCGACGACGGAAAACCCCTCTTTCGTACTGAACAACGCCCTGCTCTCCCGCCTGCGCACTTTAGCACTAAAACCACTTAGCCAAGAGGCGTTGGAAAAAATCCTCGAGCGCTGCGAGAAGCTATGCGGCCCTTTGCCGATCGATGAAAAAGCAAAGAATTTTTTATTGGAGCTTGCACAAGGGGACGCCCGCCATCTTCTGAACTTAGCTGAAAACATTTTTACGGCAGATCTCAAAGAGACGGCCGACAGTAAAGCAATAGCCGAGCTGCTCCAAAGGCGCCTTCCACTCTACGATAAACACCAGGAAGGACACTACAACCTGATCTCCGCTCTGCATAAATCGATCCGAGGATCGGACCCGGATGCAGCCCTCTATTGGCTCTCCCGCATGCTCAACGCAGGGGAAGACCCCCTCTTTTTGGCTCGGCGGCTGATCCGGGCCGCCATCGAAGATATCGGACTTGCCGATCCCCAGGCGCAGCTTATCGCGCTTGCCGCTAGAGAGACGTTTGAAATTCTCGGCTCTCCCGAAGGGGAGCTGGCGCTGGCCCAGACGGCTGTCTATCTTGCACTAGCCCCAAAAAGCAACGCCCTCTACACCGCATTTGGAAACTCCCGGGAAACGGCGTCCAAAACAGGTCATCTCGACCCGCCGCAGACAATCCTCAACGCCCCGACGAAGCTGATGAAAGAGATGGGGTATGGAAAAGGGTATCTCTACGACCACGACGCCCCTGACGCCTTCTCAGGACAAGACTACTTTCCCCAAGAGCTCGGCAGAAAATCTTTTTACCGGCCCCTGGAAAGGGGGTTTGAGAGGGAGATGAAAAGGCGGATCGACTATTTTTCCAAATTGCGGGGTTTACGCCAAAGCCCGTCTAGTCTATAGTTTCTCGTACGGAGATGACCTTTACATGCTAGAGCTGAACACAGTAAAAAAACAGAAAATCAATCTGAGCGACTATCAATATGGAGAAGACGTCCAAAGCCGATCCCTTTTGGCCGATTTTTCCCATTTCGATTTGGAAGTTTTAGAGGAGATCCTCTTCAGCTCTCTAAAAACTTCTGTAAAAAAGGTCAGCCGCTCGCTTGGCTGCTTGGAAACGGACCTCGATGGGATTCTCGTGAAACTGGCCAACTGCTCCCTGTTGGAGAGGCAGGGCGATTTATTGTTTATCGATAAAGACAAGCGCAAATATTTTGAATTCCAAATCAGCCGCTTTGAAGAAGACTTCAAACCCGATATGGAGTTTTTGCAGGGCCTTCTCAAGCAAGTGCCGATCCACCTGCTTCCTATTTGGTATGCCACTCCCCGCTCTTCCAATAACATATTTGAATCGATCACCGAGAAATACCTCTTAACCCCCCAGATCTATCAACGCTACTTGTCGGACCTCAACTTCACCGACCCCGTTTTGAATGGCATTGTCCAAGATCTTTTCTCCTCGCCCAATTTATTGCTCTCTTCGAGCGACTTGATCTCTAAATACAATCTTGCCAGGGCCGACTTTGACCGGATCATGCTGCAGCTAGAGTTTCACTTCGTCTGCTTCCTTTCCTATCAAAAGGAGGAGGACCATTGGCATGAGGTCGTAACCCCGTTTCATGAGTGGCGCGAGTACCTGCTCTTTTTACAGGAGACCGAAACGCCCTGTATTGAGCAAATGGATGCGATTGCAACTTCCAGGGACGCTCCATTTGCCTTTATTCAAGACATGGAAACAATTCTGTCCTTGGCTCAAAAAAAGCCGCTGCCGATCGACAATATCCGCAGCCTGGCCCACCAAATCGGTCTGGAAACGGATACGCCGGAAGAGCTGCAGTTTGCAGAAAGCTACATCGCCAGGGTCATCGACAAACTAGTGCTCATCCGGCTGGCCGAGAAGTCAAACAAGGCCCTCTATGCCCTGGATGCTGCCGGCGAGTGGCTCGATCTTGAACTTGAAGCGCGCGCTGCCCAACTCCACCGCCACCCTCTCAACCACCTTGCCGCCCCCTCCATCTCCCCTGCCGTCAACTGCGAGAGAAGCGTTAGGGAAGCCGAAAAGGCGATCAAACGGGTGCTGAAAAAAGGGTGGGTCTATTTCGACGACTTTATCCGCGGCGTCATCGTCCCCGTCCCGGAGGGCTCTCAAGTCATCCTCAAAAGAAATGGGAAGCAGTGGAGATATGCCCTTCCCGAGTATAGCGAAGAAGAAAAGGCCCTGATTAAGGCCGTGGTATTCGATTGGCTATTTGAGTGCGCAATCACATCGGTCGGGACGCTCGATGGAAAAGAGTGCTTTACCGTAACCCCGTTCGGCCGCGTCTTTTTCCAAGACTAGCGAAGGAACCGCCATGTTCGGACAGACATTCGATCCCCTCGATTTGGCTCGAATCGGCGCTCTGGCGCTTTTGGAAATCCTTCTATCCGCCGACAATGCGATAGTCCTTGGCCTCCTCGTCCGCCGACTCCCGCAAAACCTCAGGCAAAAGGCGCTTTTCATCGGCGTTATCTCCGCTCTTGTCATCCGGGGCGCCGCTCTTTTTGCCGTAACGCTCCTCTTGCAGGCCGTCTGGGTCCAAATCCTAGGGGGCGCTTACCTCCTTTATCTCTCTATTTCCCATTTCCGAAGCAAGTCGGCCTCGAAAACACCAGCTGTCCCAACAGCTTCCGGATTTTGGAAAACGGTCTTCTTAGTTGAACTCTACGATCTGGCGTTTGCAATCGATTCGATCGTTGTAGCCGTTGCGTTTATCAGCTCGATCCCATCGAGCGGAGCCATCCACCCGAAACTCTGGATCGTCTATACGGGTGCATTTATCGGCCTCCTTTTCATCCGCTTTGCCGCGAAATGGTTTAGTTCGGTGATCGAGCGCTTTCCCAGGATGGAAACGGCGGCCTATCTCATGATCGGCTGGATCGGCCTTAAACTCATCTTACAGATACTCCCCGAGCCGCTCTACTGGATCGGCCTGTCATCCTTATTCATTTTCGGATTTACCAAGAAAAAAACCCATGGCTGACCTTGTTTCCAACCGCAGAGCCTTTCACGATTATGAGATCCTCGAGACCTTCGAGGCCGGCATCGTCCTTCTCGGCTCTGAAATCAAATCGCTTCGCAATCACGGCGGATCGCTCCAAGACGCCTATATAGATATCCGCAAAGGGGCCCCCTGGATGATCAACTCGAGCATCGCCCCCTATTCCCATGGAGGAGGGCCTGCTTTCAACCATGCGGAAAGGCGCGAGCGCAAGCTTTTGATGCATAAAAGAGAAATCGAAACGCTTCGGAGAGCGACCCAAGAAAAGGGGCTCACATTGATCCCTCTTGCGATCTACCTCAATAAAAAAGGGATCGCAAAAGTAAAAATTGCAATCGCTAAGGGCAAGAAGGCGTACGACAAGAGAGAAGCCCTGAAAAAGAGGGAAGACACGCGTGCGATGGAGCGCGCTTCCAGAGACAATTCTTAAAATAAACCTCTATTGACAAGTTGCCCCGAACTGCCTATGTTTTTATTGAATACAGGAGAGAGAACCCAATGAAAGCGGTAATCGCAAAGAACGACCTTGTAAACCTGATTGGAAAAATTCAGAGCATCGTCCCGGCCAAACCCTCTTCGCCGATTCTGGCCAACATCCTCATAGATGCAATCGACGATCAGATCATTATTAGCGGGACTGATTCGACGGTAAGCATGCGCTGCTATATGGAGGCGAAGGTCATTGAAGAAGGGTCGATCGCCCTTCCCGCCCGCCGCTTTTTCCAGCTAGTGCGAGAACTCACTGCCCCGCAAGTAAAACTTTCGGCGCAAACAAATGAGATCGCAGAGATCACAACAGGGACCTCGGTCTTTAAGATCAATGGCATGAACCGCGCCGAATTCCCAACGCTTCCCGATTTCAGCGGCTCTCCCGAGGCTCTCTTCGAGAGCGCATCGCTTAAGGAAGCCCTCTCCAAGACCGCATTTGCCGCAGCAAGGGAAGACAGCCGCTATATGCTCAATGGCGTGCAGCTGCAAATCCAAAACCAAACGGCCATCTTCCTCGGGACTGACGGAAAATGCCTTGCGAAGGCAGTCTCACCGATCCAGATGGAAGAGGGCGCAATCCAAACATCGAGCGTTATCCCCTTGAAAGCCATTGAAGAGATGATCAAAATCCTGAGTGAAGGAAACGACAGGGCCCTTTTGAGCATCGGCTTAGATAAAGTCGCCTTGGAGTTTGGGCAGATTACCTTAATCACCAAGCTGCTCTCCGGCCAGTTTCCCGATGTGGAGCGTGTGATCCCGGCTAACTTTGCCTCAACATTGACCATCCATCGAGAAGAGCTGATCTCGCTTTTGCGCCAAGTCTCTCTTTTCACTTCAGAGACAAGCAGCTCCGTCCGATTTACCTTCGAGCCAGGGCAGCTCCACCTCTCGGCGGTCAGCCGCGAGATCGGGGAAGGGCGCGTCAGCATGCCGGTCGATTTTTCAGGATCAAACCTGGAGATCGCGTTCAACCCATTTTATCTTCTCAATATCCTCAAACACAGTAAAGACGAAACGGTCTGCTTCTCATTGAACGACCCTCACAATCCGGGGATGATCACCGATTCGAGCCAAGCGCAGTTTATCTTAATGCCGATGCGCCTGAGCGATGCGATAGCGCCCGCAGCGGCTGTATGATCCTCAAAGAGCTCTACCTGCATAACTTCAGAAATTTTGGCGTTGCGCAGGTAAAGTTCGGCCGGGGAATAAACCTCATTTGCGGAGATAACGGACAAGGCAAGACAAACCTCCTGGAAGCCCTTTTTCTTCTCAGCACGGGCAGGTCCTTCCGGACGCAGCACCTCTCCGAGCTGATCTATCATGAGAAAGGCTTTTTTTTTCTCGAGGCAAAAATCGTCCAAAACTCCGTGACGGAAACGCTTGGCCTCTCTTTTGACGGCCAAGCAAAGCGCGTGGAGCATAATGCGATGCGCTTTTCCAGCTTCCAGCCTCTTTTGGGACTTCTCCCCTCTACTCTCTTTGCCCCGCAAGATCTCGATTTGATTGTAGGATCGCCGGCTTATCGCAGACGCTTTCTCAATTTACATCTTGCCCAGAGCGACCCTCTCTATGTACACCATCTCCTGCGCTTTCATAGGGCCCTCAAGCAGAGAAACAGCTTGCTGCGCTACCAATCTCAAGAAGGGATCGAGGTGTTTGAGCAAGAAATGGCCCTCTCGGCTGCCTATCTCTTTGAAAAAAGAAACGATCTTCTTCGCGAGTTGAATGACCATCTGCAAGACACCTGTAAAAAACTCTCTTCGGAGCCCTTGCAGCTGCGCTATTTCCCCTCTCAATCTACGCAAGAGCCGCTCCAGACAAGTTATCTTGCCCAGCTCCAGAAAAATCGCTCGCGCGAGCGCCAGCTCGGGATCAGCCTTCATGGGCCGCATCGCGATGATTTCCTGATTCTTTTAGAAGACAAGCCGGCCCGTCTTTTTGCTAGCGAAGGGCAAAAGCGCACCGCAATTGCGGCTCTGCGTTTGGCTGAATGGCGCCGTTTGGCAAAACAGGTTGATCTGCCGCCTCTTTTCGGTATTGACGACTTTGAAATGCATCTCGACCAAAGGCGCCAAGGACTCTTTCAAGATGCTCTAAATGAGCTCGGCCAGGTTTTCATCACGACCCCGCAAACACTACCCGTTTGGAAAAACGTCCAAAAGGTCGCTATTCAAGGCGGCGCTGTTTCCTATCTTTAATCGGTCAAAAGCATCAAATCTCTCTTCAAGCGTTTTGAGATACTCAGGATATGCAGTCTTCAATTGACTCTTTAGAAAATCAGCTCGTTTGCTTTTCCACTCAGGAACAAGTTCTTTTAATCTAAAAGCCATATCCAATACGCCCTCTTCAATTGCCACACCGACAAAATCTTTATCGAGATCTCCTTCGACGCACTTTCCTTCCCTGGAGCAAGATTCTCCTAGACGACACTTGAGACATTTGTTTCCTCTGATAGTTAAAAGATCTGTTTCTATCTGCAAATCTTTTTCTATCTGCTCATCTGTTTCTATCTGCTCATCTTTTTCTATCTGCATATATTGATTGGTGCCCGGATGGTCTTCTTTGTATTGATCGATCATATCAGTAAAAGCACTGTCAAAACTCAACCTAAGCCTATTTGCGATTTCTCTTTCAAACCCCTTCCTCTCCAACAAGGAAAAAACAAACCTGGAATAGTTATTTCTTTTTCTAGGATTATCAATGAACTTAACATCGACTGAATTATCAATTGCATAAAGAAAATTACTTCCATCATCTCTTTCAGCAAGCATGAGATTGCCCAAATTGCATGGAGCGGCACCTAAATCCGGAATATAATCTTCCCCCCAATGGAGCATAAGAAGCCGATCGGTATTTCCTAAGAGCAGGTCCAACATCGCCATTCTTCCAAAATCCCGAAAGAGATTCTTCTTCTGCTCAATATTTAAACCATTGTAATTCACTCTGAAAAAATCGGATAGGTTGCCCCCCTTAATTCTTTCCATCACAAGCACTTGCTTGCCATGTATCTCTTCAACCCCCATCAATGAAGGGATCGAAAAAAATGAAAGCCCCAAGTCTTTAGCTGTGTTCTTATCCAATTTCTGAAAAAGGCCGTTCGAGTCTAAATAGATCTGATTTTCAAAATCATACCAACAATGTTCAGGGACACGCCAATGATCTAGCCCTAATTCAGCAAAAAGCGCTTCATAAATGAGGTATCCCGCAGTTTCATTCTTATCTGTCCACTTTAGAGCATAGCTAACCAACCCATTATGTCTTTGACCCGGATTGGAATATTCCACAAGAAGGGTAGGTCCAAGCTTTCCAAGTAAAGATTTGTTCACAGGCGTCTTAGAGACCTCAAGGGTAGCGCAATCTTTAAAAACTCGATCACGAACTACTTTTAGATCCGCCATAGACCCCACAGACGAGATCCGCGAAACCATCTCCTCAATAACTGAAAAGGGTAAAGTTTTTACAATTCTTCCACTGCAAGATTCAAAAGCAGCTTGCAAAGATTTTTGCGTGAGTCCGAAGCTCTGATTTTCATCTAACCTCTTCCAAATTGAAACAATTTTCTCGATATAACCAGACCGTTTTTTACAAGCTTGTGCAGAACTCGAAAGAGCGTTTTCTAGAGTGATTAGGCGCTTTAGCCTCGAAGTTGCCTGAAAAGCTTCCTCAATCGAAATAAAGACAGGACTCTCTCGTTGTACCAACAAACTCATAAGATAAAGCAACCTAATTCTAAAAATTAAAAAGACATGCTAATTCGAGAAAGCTCGAATTCAATCGACTTCAATCTTTGTTCTATTAAAAGATGCAGAGCGGGTATGTTTTCCAGCGAAACGGTCTTGATAGCCTCAATAAGCTGTTCCGAATCAAACCCCTCAATTTTAGGAGCGAGTTCAGCCCGGTCACGAATCGCTTTTAGATTATCCTGACTCACTGCGCGAGTTAGATCATGAAGCTCTTGAAGCCAGGCCATCGCCGACTCATGAGGATTTCGAAGGGGAGAATAATTCAAGCAGGCACTAAAAGCTTGCGAAGGTCCGTTGACTTGTCCAATCATAAAAGCCTCTTTTTCAAAACGGCGAAGAGACTACCTGATCCGTGGCAATTTTTGCTATCGCTTTTCGTTGAGAATTTTTAGATACGCCTCTCCGAGAGGAAATGATGCAGGTGCTTCTTTTGTCCTCTTGGCTTTAAACAGCTCAAGGATCTTCAAGGCAAGCACTTTTCCAAGCTGCACCCCTTCTTGATCGAAGGAGTTGATATTCCAGATAAAGCCTTGGAAAGCTACTTTGTGTTCATAATAGGCGAGGAGAGCCCCTGCGGTGAAGGGATCGAGCCTATCGGCCAGAAGGATCCGGTTAGGGCGGTTCCCCGGAAAAAATTTGTTCGGGTTGGAGCTTGCCTGCCCTGCTGCTAAGGCAATCGATTGAGCAAAGAGGTTCGAGAGAAGCTTTTCTTGCGAAAAGGTAGAGTGGACTTGGAGGTCCGTCGGATGCTGGCTCTTTCGAAAACCGATGAATTCGAGCGGAATCGGGTCAGTCCCTTGATGAATGAGCTGATAAAATGAGTGTTGCCCGTTCGTTCCCGGCTCTCCCCAAATGACAGGCCCGGTAGAAAATGGGACGGGGCTCCCTTCTTTGTCTATCCGTTTGCCGTTGGATTCCATATCGAGCTGCTGAAGATGCGCAGGGAACCGGATCAAAGCTTGCGAATAGGGAATGATCGCCACTGTTGGAAGATGAAGAAAATTGCGGTTCCAGATGCCGAGAAGAGCAGCTGTAAGCGGTAAATTCTCTCGAGGCTTAGCCGTCAGGGCGTGTTGGTCCATCGCATGGGCTCCCTTCAAAACCTCCGAAAAGCCCGAGTAGCCCAGAGTGAAGCCGAGCATCACGGCACCGACCATCGAAGTTGCCGAATACCTGCCGCCGACAAAGTCCCACATATAAAACGAAGCAAGGTAGCGGGACGGATCGTCCATCGGGCTTTTTTCACCTGTGACGGCGATGAAGTGTTCTTTCGGATCAAGCCCCATCTTATGGAAGCGGGCGCGGGCGAACTCTTCATTTGTCAGCGTCTCGAGCGTAGAGCCCGATTTCGAAACGACGACGACAAGCGTCTTTTTCAAATCAACGCTATCCAAAACGGCGTTCGCATCGTCCGGATCGACGTTGGAGATAAAATGAGCTCTTCTATGGGGGCGGGAAAATGCCTGTAAAGCCATATAAAGCGCTCGCGGGCCAAGGTCCGAGCCGCCAATGCCGATTTGGATAACGTCGGTGAATCTGCCCTCTTTTTCGAGCTTGGAGAGAAACCCTTCGAGTTTTTGCAGCTCTCTTTTCGCCATTGCGCTCGCTTCTTCAGCAACGGGTGCGCTTTGTTTCTCTTCAAACTGATCGCGCATTGCCGTATGTAAAACGGAGCGGTTTTCCGACTCTACCCCTTCAATGCGATTCAAGATTTCCCCTGCTTGCATCGCCGCCATTTTCCTTAAGGCTTGCATCTCTTCCGCGAGCTCGTAGAGCGCATCCATCACCTCGGAAGTGACCCTTTCAGTTCCATAAAGAAGATCGAACCCGGGCATCGAAAGGCGCATCTCGGCAATCCGCTTCGGCGTCAAGCTCCCCTCTTGGGAAAGATCAATGGGACGGGATGCTAGCTTCTGTAATTTTTGCGCACTTTTTGTCTCCGGAAATCTCGACATCGGCTCTCCTTCAGGGTTTCCTTTGAGTTATAACTTCTTTTTCAATTTTAAAAAATCATCAACTCTTGTAAGCTAGTCTTCGTTTTCGGGGCATAGCGCAGCTTGGCTAGCGCGGCTGGTTTGGGACCAGTAGGTCGGGGGTTCGAATCCCTCTGCCCCGAAACTCTTCCAGAGAAATCTCATCAGCAATTCCAAAAGGCTCATTGACGTAAATAACAACGCCGCCCGATGCGGAAAAACCTCTGAGCATTCGTGCGCCCCGGCTCGAGAGAGCAGGCGCGATCATTGCTTCCAACCCATCCCACTCTTCAGTTATAAACGACTCATTGACAACGCGGTAAGCCAACGAAAGCGCATCCATCGACTCCAAAAGGCCCTCGAAAAGAGCCGGATCGCATGAATTGGGCAAAACCACGCCAAACCTCGATTCCGAGTGCGATATAGACTCATTTTCCCACTTGAGGCACCACGAACTCGACCCTACCCCTTTTGCTGCCAGCTCAAAATGTTGAAAGCGCTCTTTTGAAAGAAGGCGCAGCGCCTCTACTCGCGAAAGACCCGCTCCATCGAAAAGGGCAAAAACCGGAAGGGAGTCGGGCAGTTTATGGGCTAGCAACTGGAAATAGGCTGCTAGGGTATCGAGGCAAAAAAATGCAGGAGAGCTCCCCTTATTTTCCTCTTTCCATGCCGCGTAATTTTCTTTTTGGCGCTCGCTCCAAAAAAAACGCTCCGTCAGATCGAGAGGTCCCCGATAGAGGGCAACGCCGAAGGTCGCATCCTCGAAAATGGGATAGATCTGATCGGAAAAATGTTTCAAAACAAGGCAAAGCTCAGAGAGGCGCATCTCGTCGTCGATCGGAAAAAATGGCTCCGAGAGTCCTAAGCGCAGTTCCCAAAAGATTTTTTGTCCGCAAGAGGCTGCATTTTTTGCAGAAGCGATCGCCTCTTTCCAATCAATGGGAGTTTGCGGGGGGGCATTCAACTCGATCCAGACCGCATCGCCCGATCCGTCCTTGCAAATCTTAGTCATAAAGATACCTATGGTAACGGATTTGTTTTTGCTTTTCCTGCCAAAGTGTATGGAAATAGGAGGTGCCATACCCCGGCAATTCCCTCGCAAAGGGCTCAGGGGCAAACCCGCTTTTCCAAGACAAAAACGTCTCGCTCATTTGTCTGCTATAGCGCTCGTCATCTGTGACCAAGGTGATAGATGCCCCCTTTTGAAGGGTACGGCGCACCTCGTCGGCAAACGGCTTTTGGATGAGGCGATGTTTAGCGTGGCTGCGCTTAGGCCAGGGATCGGGAAAGTTCACCCAGGCCTCTTGGAGGCTCTGAGCCTCTAGGTACTCTCTGGAAAAAGCAAGAGCCTCCCCGCAGACGACAAAAAGATTGGAAATAGAGTAGCGAAACAGGCGCAGCCAGATCTTTTTTGCCCTGTAAAAATCTTTTTCCACAGCAATCCAGTTGAGATGGGGAAAGCTCAAGGCAACCTTCGCAATCCACTCCCCGTTGCCGGAGCAAAATTCGACGGCGAGCGGAAGCTCCGGATTTGCAAAAACGCCGTCTTGTCGCCAGATCTTCGGCCCAAAGTGAACTGCGCCTTGGCAATGCGTTGGCAGATAGAGGCATTTTTCAAGAAGGACAGGCCGCCTCTCAGACCATTCAAAAGGAATCTTGAGATCCAAAATGGGTTTCATGGAAGACATGATATCAGGCTATCCTATTTTCTTTCTTGCGTGTTTGGCTAAAAAATTGGTACTCTCAGGAAGGCACCCAATTTCCATGTGGGAGAACACTCATGAAAGATCTCGTCCTTCTCGCTGCACAAGCTACCGCCCTTCCACTCAAGGGAACTCTTGATTTACAAAAAATCTTTGCAGCGGCGCCGCTTATCTATACTTTTTTGCTGCTCCTCTCAGTCTCAGCCTTGGTCCTTTGGCTCTATACCCTCGCGACCTTCCGGCCAAAAGAGCTCCTGCCGCAGTCGTTTTTAAAAAACTTGCGGGACTGTCTTGAAAGGCACCAATATCCGGAAGCGGAAGCCCTTTGCCGGGCCCACCCCACCCTCCTCTCCTCCATTGTGCAGGCAGGGCTCTCCACAAGGCGTCACGGGCCGCAGGTGATGATCGACGCGATGAAATCGGAGGGCAAGCGGGCCTCTGCAGGTTTTTGGCAGCGCCTCTCGCTTCTCAACGATATCGCCATCGTCGCACCGATGCTGGGCCTGCTTGGCACGGTCATTGGGATGTTTTACGCGTTTTATGACATGAACCGCTCGATCGAGAGCATCAACGCCCTCTTCGACGGCCTTGGCGTCGCCGTCGGCACGACTGTTGCAGGACTGATCGTCGCCATCTTATCGATGATCTTTGCGACGACAATGAAGTACAAGCTGATCAAAAATTTGAGCTTGGTGGAAAACGAAGCGCTGGCCTTAAGCACGCGCATCGAGCCTGCAATGGAAAGAGTAGTGCACCATGAATCTGTTTGACCATGAGGAATTTTATAAGGGCGGCCACAGCTTCAACTTTGCGCCGATGATCGATTTCCTTTTCTTGATGCTCGCCCTCTTCGCAACGCTTGCAATCTCGCGCGCCTCGCTTTTTGATTCGGAGATCAGTCTCGTCGAGCTAAAAAAGGGACAGGAAAACTGCTCTCTTCGATCCAAAGAGGATTTGCAGCAAATCAATCTGAGCATCTCGTCTGATGGGCGCTATAAATGGCTGGCTGAATTTGCAGAAGTACCCATCGATGACACCAAAGCCCTGCAAAAAGAGCTGATGCGCCAACTTGAGATCGGGGCGCTCCCGCAAGACAAGGAAAAAACCGAAGTACTTCTCCACATCGATCAGAAGGCGCCCTGGAAACCGATCGCAGAGGCAATCTTTGCCATCCGCGAGATGGGCTTTAGCGCCCATCCGGTTTATGAGTATTAGGTACGGTCCTTAATAGCCGCCGCCGCCGCGCCTCCCATTCCCACTCCCCATGATAGAGGTATTGCCAAAGTGCACTCCGCTGCCTAGCGTTGCAGGCCTAGAAGAAGAGGAAGAAAAAGGTCTGTATGAATTTACATCCAGGTTTTCTTCTTCTTCTGCTGCTTCAGCAGCTGTGTCATTCTTGACAGCTTGATACAATTCTTTGAGTAGGGCTGTCATCCTCGGACCACTAAGCAAAGGCGTAAGATCCGGATGGGTGATATTTCCTTTTGTTTTCAAAAGCTCCTTACGGAATTCATTGTGTTGTTCTGTTCTGTTTTCTTTGGTGAGCTTTTCTCTTTTTCCATCAACCATTCCTTCAATTCCAAATTTAGTCTTTAGCAAAAACCTCATCAACTCGATTCTTTCGTCTTCGCCGCTTTGACCTTTAAACTTATCTTTCATCAAGCCATGATTCTGAGAGAGGATTATCGTCAACTGTTCCTCTCTCAGTTGTTTTCCAGTTGCATCTAGAAAGAAATCTCGTACCTCTGGTTCAGTCATATAATCATCGTCAAGCATATAACCCACGAATGCGGCCCCTAAAGACGAGTAAATCAAATTCACATTTCTTGGATCCATCATTTGAAACTCGTAATCAACATGCAAGCGATGGTCAGAGGCAATCTCCAAAGGACCTTTATTGATCATTGCTAGAGATGGAGGCGGCAGCGGGAGAGAAGGGGATTTTGAAGATTGAAGCGCCTCTTTTCCGGACTCGCTGTTCAGATAAAGACCGCCAGCGGCTCCAATAATAAGTCCGCCAGCTAATCCGCATGTAGGTGCGCAATAGTTCACTGCTGATGCAAGCCCCACTCCAACAGCAGCCACAGCAATTGTTGCATCACGCCTGTTGTGGTCCTTTACCCATTCAACCGCCTTCTTTTTCACATCGGCGCACTTGTTGCTTATGGGGGTGTAAACACCGTTAATAAAGACGTAAGCTGATGCCGCTACGAGCCCAAGGGTGGCACCTGCAACGCCCGTTGGGGTGTATTCGTTATAATTGACAATAGGTTCATACCAGGTGTCTTCTTTCTTGTGGTACCACCAGGTATAGCCGCCCAGAGCAGCCACCCCTCCTAAAACAATCGAACTACATAAATTAGCACCAATGCGACTCCAAGAATAATCTGACGACATAATTACACCCCTAAATATTAGATTTTCATAAATTCTAACATAAAATGGGATAAATATCAAAAATTTTCCAAAGTCCAGAAAATGAAGAACGCTATAGATATGGGGAGATGGGTAGTCCTAAACATGTAATGCTAAAGCTGAATTGATTATTTTAACCACCCGTTCGCTTCGCTCACTAGAGAACACAGAGAAAGAAAATCATAAACTCCTGTCTCTGTGCCCTCTAGTGAGCGAAGCGAACGGGTGGTTACTAACCCGGCACTCAAACAGGTGACAATCGGCTGGCTGCGGCTTAGCCAAATCGACTCTTTCAGAATGGGTCGTGCCTACGCAGCACTGCCGCCATTCTGAAAGAGTCGATTTGGC
This sequence comes from bacterium, assembly GCA_021809325.1. Taxonomy (GTDB): domain Bacteria; phylum Chlamydiota; class Chlamydiia; order Chlamydiales; family SM23-39; genus JAKBAE01. The sequence continues at coordinate 204 of JAKBAE010000017.1, read as the reverse complement.
GTTGCCTCGCTCACCCGATTGTCACCTGTTTGGGTGCCGGGTTAGTAAATATTGAACACCGTCTTACCAAACCTCTGGTTTTGCAAGTTCAGCATTATACCATTGAGGCAGTTGCAAAACTCCCGCCTTCGTCGGGATTTTGAAAAAATTACTGGCACAAAACCTCAAAAATCAGATTTTTTTTAAGTTCACCTCATCTCTTAG
>JAKBAE010000133.1 GCA_021809325.1 bacterium | reverse complement strand
GGGTTTTAGATATGGAAAAGAATCGGAATATCTTATGAAAGGCTCCGTGCCTATGGACGGAAAAAATTTCCGAAGCCCGGTTGCGATGGCCAACGATAGTTTCCCCAACGCCTGCTTCCTCCAAATCGGATCAGAAGAAAAAGGCGTAGATGGATTGCCCTATCAAAGTGCACTGGTAGCTCTAGAACCCATCCGACCCGGAGAGCAAATCCTTGTCAACTACGGAGGAAGCCACACTATCAAGGTAGGGGAGCACCTAGAACTAGTGCACCTTTTCATAAAGAATTGGAGTAATTTCGGCGTCAAAGCCCCTACAATCGACGATCGCAAACTGGTTTGTATTGAATTAATACTAGCCAGTTTGCGATCGTCGATTGTAGGGAGCTTTCACGCTCGAAATTATCTCAATTCTTTATGAAAAGGTGCACTAGGACAAGAGGCCATGATCCGCTATTTTTCAGAGTCAACGATAGATCGTCTCCTTCAAGAGGTTAAGTCTTCTTTGCCAATGAATACGGAAAAAAAGATCCTAACGATACTCAACTTTATCCAAAAGGTGGAATATCTCCTCTTTCCAAAAAATCTTGCGGTTGTAAAAAGGGAAGCCGGATGGGGTGAAAATACCTTTACCAGGATTAAAGCGCTTGTCCCGGCTGTGGTCAAAGCCTATGTGACTTTTTAATTCACAAGAAGACAAATGAAAGAGAATATTCGCATCCGAACCGGCGTGTACGGAGTGGTAATTCAAGGCGGCCGTCTGCTTGTGATTAAGCAAAAAAGGGGGCCGCATGAAAACAAATTCGATCTTCCGGGAGGCGGTATTGAGCCGGGTGAATCAATCGAAGAAGCGCTGAAACGGGAAATGCTAGAAGAAACGGCTATCCAATTTGGCTCGATGCATCTCTTCGGTAACTTTGTGGAGATTACAGGACTCTTACAAAGGATCTGCCTGGTTTATCACATCAAAGATATCAGCTACCTTGCAGATAGTACGCCCGAGCTAACCTATCATTGGATAGAGTTGGAAAAACTGATTTCACAGCCCATCACTCCCCTGCTTAAACACGTATTAGGATAAAAAAAAAGGCCATCTGAGATCAGATGGCCTTTCGAACTTATGAAGATCGACTGATTAGAAGTCGAAGCGTCCTGTCAGTGTCAAACCATGCATATAGAGATCGCCGATGTCATCAGCAAACCCTTGCAGGTTGGTAACATAGGAGCGCATCATGTTTTGGCTCCAGAAGTAATTTAAGTCATATCGAGCAGAAAAGTCGATATAGTACTTCTGGCAGTACAGATAGCTGCCCCAGCCCAGTCCTACGCCCAATTGAGCCATCGGACGGACGGTATTGATGTTCTCTGCTTGAGCATACGCTTTATTGTGCACTACATCAGCTAAAGAATAGCCGAGTGTTGTGTACTGTGTGTAAAGCAGAGCGCCGGTCATGTTTCCTTCAAAGCGGAATCCCATGCCAAGCAGCCAGTGGCCTTCAGCACCTGCAGCAGGACCGATCGCCCAAGAATTGCTGTTTGCTCTTGCTGTGTCGTTGCCCATGTTGATAGACAGGGTTTGACGGATCCAGAGAGCGCGCAGACCTGCATAAGGAGCAATGGTCAGCTGTGTCCCTTGATAGTAAGGACGGCTGAAGAACGCATCGATCATATCCAGGTGCATTTTCCAAGAAGAGCTTACAGTACTTCTTGTAGTTGTTGTAGCTCCGCCAGCTCCGGTAAACCAGTCATTCTGGCTCCAAACTTGAGCTGCGCCCGTTGCTGTTGTCGGTGCTGTTTGTGTGCTGTTTGTTGACTGGTGCATCCATGTATACTCTACCCAGCCTACCCAATCATCGTAGCCTGTATTGAAACCAACACCAACTTGAAAGCCGGGCTTCCATGTTTGATCTTGATATGCTACTCCGCCTGGAAGGGAAGCAGTTGGAGCCGTTTCCAGTGTGGGCTGAACATAAGCCACATCTAGATCATCTTCTCCTACATACCAGTAAAGGAAGCTCGCGAAGATATCAAAATCCCAACCGCAGCTAACGGAAATGCTCGCCGGTGCATTGTATGCAGCAGGAAAACATTTTTTTTCCGTTGGCAAGCCCATTCCCTGCTCCATGCATGCGCAAGGATTTGGAGCTGCTGGCGCTTGGTTCATTCTGGACATTTGTGCGGTTGCACCGGTTGCAGCTAACACCGCCGCAGCCGAACATAGGGTGAATACTTTACTCATTCTCTTCTCCTCGAAGCAAGGTTTACTTTTAATTTGAAGTCTATCGAATAGGAAATTTTTTCCCAAAACATTTTTTTTCTTGTCGCTCTCAATTCTTTCCATTTGCACATCAAAATCACAGGGAAAACGAGATAGGAATTGCCGAAAAATTCTCCCTCGGAATAAATGACAAAATAGATAAATGGAGGCTTGTTATGGTGATTCATCCGATAACTTCATCGATCATTTCCCTGGTTTCGGGAATTCTGATCCTACTTTTTCCAAAGCTGCTGAACTATGTGGTAGCAATCTATCTCATCATCATCGGAATCGTAGGATTGATCAATTTCAGTTGAAATGATGAAGCGCGAAGAGATCGCAGAAATTTTAGAAGAGATGGCGGAGCTTCTCGAGTTGAAAGGAGAAAATCCGTTCCGCATCCGTGCGTATAGGAACGGAGCGAGGGCGCTCCGCAATCTCGATGCCGATCTCGAACAGCTCATCAAAGAAAAAAAACTGACCGAGATCGAAGGGATCGGAGATCATCTAGCACAAAAGATCAGCGAGCTCTTTCTCAAGGGGCGCCTCTCGGAGTATGAAAAGCTTAAAAGGGGCACTCCGCAAGCCCTCTTAGAGCTTTTGCAAGTCCCCGGACTCGGGCCGAAAAAAGTACAAACCCTCTATAAAAAGCTCAAGATCCGCTCCCTTTCCGATTTAAAAAAGGCGGCGGCCAATGGAAAAATCGCAAAACTTGCCGGATTCGGAAAAAGAAGCGAAGCGAAAATCCTAGAGGCCCTCGAAACGTCTGAAAAACAAGGGACGCGCCGCCTCTGGTTCGATGCGATGAAAGAAGCCCGGCCCATTTTAGACGCTTTGAAAAAACTCAAAAGCGTCAAAAAGGCCGAAATTGCAGGGAGCCTCCGCAGAAGGTTGGAGACGGTAGGCGACCTCGATTTCATCGCCAGCTCCTCAAATCCGAACGCGGTCATGCGCTGGTTTACCACCCAGCCTTTTGTAAAAAAGATCCTATCCAAAGGGAGTGCAAAATCGAGCATTCTTCTCACAAGCGGAATTCAAGCCGATCTGCGCTTGGTGCCGCATAGCCAATTCGCTTTTGCGCTCTACTATTTCACGGGATCAAAAGAGCACAACATCAGACTGCGGATGCAAGCGCTCAAACGGGGCTGGTCATTGAGTGAATACGGAATCGAACGAATAAAAAAAGGGGCCCGCCTTCCAACAGCAAAAGTCGATACCGAGGAGAAAATCCTAAAACTTTTCGGCCTCTCTTACATCCCTCCCGAGCTGAGGGAAGATCAAGGAGAGCTGAAAGCCGCTGCGGAAAACAAAATCCCGAAGCTGATCGTAGAGGGAGATATCCGAGGAGCCCTCCACTGCCATACCGCGGCGACCGACGGCAGAAACTCCCTCAAAGAAATGGTATCTGCAGCCCAAAAACTCGGATGGGAGTATATCGGCATCTCCGATCACTCTAAATCGGCATTCCAGGCCAATGGGCAAAGCGAAGAGAGGCTCTTAGCGCAGATCGAAGAGATCCGCAAACTTTCAAAAAAAAGCGACATCCGTATCTTTGCAGGCATTGAATGCGACATCCTTCCCAAGGGCAACCTCGACTTTCCCGAAAAGGTCCTCAAAAGGCTCGATTATGTCATCGTCTCAATCCACTCTTCATTCCAGCAAGACGAAAAGGCCATGACAAAGCGGCTCATCCGGGCGATCGAACACCCCTGCTCTACTATCATCGGCCACTTGACCGGAAGGCTTCTTCTCAAACGAAAAGGCTACGCCCTCAACATCCCAAAAATTATCGACGCCTGCATCGCCAACAAAAAAATCGTTGAGCTCAACGGCAACCCTCAAAGGCTCGATATGGATTGGCGCTACTGGCGCGCCGCCGCTGAAAAGGGACTTCTTTGCTGCATCGGCCCGGATGCCCATGCCATAGACCAGCTCGAGTTCGTCAATACAGGCGTCCAGATCGCGAGGAAAGGGTGGCTGAGAAAAGAAGACGTTATCAATACGCTCCCCTTAAAAAAACTCGAAGCCCTCCTCAAAAAAATGCACCCATAAAAAGGGAAAAACCTGCATAATTTCAGCTTCTCTTCTCTGGAAAGATGACCGAGCGGCTGAAGGTGTACGCCTCGAAAGCGTGAGTACGTGAAAGCGTACCGTGGGTTCGAATCCCACTCTTTCCGTATCTATTTAAATTAAATACATAGTTTTGATATAATGTTTCAGAGGTATTGTATGGCAATAACATTATATAACGCATTTTCATCTGGAAAAAATTTTATTACCGGTACTATTAAAACAATTGCTCCCTATCAACCGCTCATCGCTACCGCCTCAATCTTAGGAAAGAGCGCCTGGAAATACAGGGGCCACCAGAAATTAAAAAATGAAGTACGCGATCTGACCATGCGGATCAACCGATTAAATCAAATTTTGAATACTCACGAGGCTCCCTCCGCGGAAGATCCGAGGCGGATGGAACGGGTCCGAGAGCAGCGTGCAAAGCTTAAGGCAGATCTAAAAGAAAAAAAATATCAACTGGATCAAGGGTATCTTGCTTTCTGGCAAATCCCAAGTCTTTTTTTCTCACATCCGGGATCCAATCCTTACCAGAGCGTTCACAGCATCTATCAAAGAGGATTCACCATTAACCACCAAGCAGCGCAAGAAGAAAGGAGACTTTCCACTCTTGCAACTGTGGCCGCTTGTTCGGTTTCAATCCTCGGAACGACCGCGTCCTTTTTGCGCTTAACGAGTGCCATCGAATCGGACAATCAGCTCGCCTGGTATTTGACTACGGCTGCATTGACCGTCCATCTGACCGAGGGGACCTTGGCTAGCATCCGGACGATTCAATCAGCGTATGCCCGCTATGGAGCACAGTAAATCCGATAAGATTTGAATCGTTCCTAGCGATTGGGAAGGATCCCTTAAAACAAGGCGCTCTCCATCGACCGTGTACAGGGAACTAGCCATAAGAAAAAGAATCCCAATCCCGGCGATCGCCAAAAGGGCCGGCCCCATTTTTTCACAGCCATTGCATGAAAACGGCTGCGCCTTATAACTTGCAGATTGCGAATATGGAGATACCTTCATCCATTCCATTCTACTTCCGAAAACGCATTCTATTCAACGGACTAAAAAATGCTGTTAAACATTA
>JAKBAE010000001.1:10704-87563 GCA_021809325.1 bacterium | reverse complement strand
CACAGATAAGCAAGATGCAGGGAAGCCCTGCAACCCAAAAGGAAATAAATTTATCCTGCCTATCTTGCCGCTTGCGATCTTGATCATCCTGTCCTCGCTCGACTTTGCAGGCGTCCTGTTTCTCTTCCAACCATTAAAGAGTGGATTTCAATCCTTGAGACAATCGGTATTATTTTTGTCTTACCTCCCTATTTTGAAAATTTCTCCAAACGTCTTATTAAAAACCAAAAAATTATTTTTACAGACACCGGATTGCTTTGCCATCTTCTTTCGATCCGAACTATAGACCATCTTAAAACTCATCCTCTTTTGGGCCACATTTTTGAAACGTTCATCATTGGAGAATGCTTTAAACGCTTTGCCAATTTCGGGGAACGTCCGCCTCTTTATTTTTGGAGAGATCAGCAAAAAAACGAAATCGATTTACTGATTCAAAGAGGAACGCAAGGCTACCCCATTGAAATTAAGCCGGCCCAAACATATCACCCAGATTTTCAAAAGACAATTCAACGATGGCTCGATCTAGAAAATAATACAGCTAATAACGGCTGCGTCGTTTTTTGCGGTGAGCACGCCTTAAATACACAGAGCTCCATTCCGGCTATTCCCTGGTATTACTTTTAATTATCCGGCTTTCTTTCTCTTGAACTTATCGAGATACTCGAGCGCTTTGCCGGTGCCTAGACACACCGCAAGCAATGGATTGTTCGCAACGAACACGGGAAGCCCCGTCTCTTTAATGAGCGCCTTATCCAAGCCTTTGATGAGCGCGCCTCCGCCTGCTAACACCATGCCGCGCTCGACCAGATCGGCCGCAAGCTCCGGAGGGCATTTTTCAAGCGTCAGCTTTACGCTCTCGATGATTTGCTGGATTGGCTCGGCCAGACACTCTCGGATCTCGACAGAGTTGATCCGCTTGGTGATCGGAAGGCCTGCGACCTGGTCGCGCCCGCGCACCTCCATCTCCAGCTCGTTATTCCCGAGCGGATAAGCGGAGCCGATCGTCATCTTGATCTCTTCCGCCGTACGGGGTCCGATCATCAAATTGTATGTTCGGCGCATGTAGTTCATGATGCAGTCGTCGAACTCATCGCCCGCGATGCGCAGCGATCTCGACTCTACAATGCCGCCTAAAGAAATGATGGCAATCTCGGTCGTACCGCCGCCGATATCGATGATCATGTTGCCCGACGGCTCATGGACAGGCAGATCAACCCCGATCGCAGCCGCCATCGGCTCTTCGATCAAGACGACCTCTTGCGCTCCGGCATGGAGGGCTGAATCTTCTACCGCCCGTTTTTCCACTCCGGTAATCCCCGACGGCACTGCAATCAGGATGCGGGGACGGAAAAGAACCCTTGCCGGAGTGACCCGCTTGATAAGGGTTTTGAGCATCCCTTCCGCGATCTCAAAATCGGCGATCACCCCGTCTTTCATCGGACGGACGGCGTGGATCTTGCGCGGGGTTTTGCCTAGCATCGCTTTCGCCTTATGGCCAACTGCTAAGACTTCGTTAGTTAGAGAGTCGACAGCGACGACGGAAGGCTCGGCGAGGACAATCCCCTTGCCGCGCACATAGACTAGTGTATTGGCCGTGCCAAGGTCGATGCCGATGTCGCTGGAAAAAAAGCCCGAGAGGCGGTGCATCCTGCCCCTGGCTATGCTTTGGGCTGCTTTCAGCCAGTGTTGAACGCGGTCGAGGGTCGTTTGTGCCATAATGGATCAAGTTTGTAAAAGTTCGAGAACGTCTTCCCAAGTGAGTTTCGCGATTGCTTCATCATCGCAGGAGACGACTTTCTTGACCAATCCTTTTTTGCGCTTTTGCATTTCCACGATTTTTTCCTCAATCGTGCCAAGGGTGATCAATTTATAGGCAGAGACCGAATTTTTCTGCCCCATGCGGTGGACCCGGTCGGTCGCCTGGTTTTCGACAGCCGGGTTCCACCACATGTCGTAATGGATGACCGTATCCGCCGAAGTGAGGTTCAAACCCGTCCCCCCCGCTTTGAGCGAGACAAGGAAGACCGGGATCTTGGGGTCTTCGTTGAACTGCTTGACGATGCCGAGCCTGTCTTTCGAAGAGCCGTCGAGATAGCAAAGCGGGATGCCCTGCTGTTCGAACTCGTCGCGCATGATCTGCAGCATGCGGGTGTATTGGCTGAAGATCACCGTCTTGTGGCCCCCTTCGATCAGCGTATGGAGCAGATCGAGGAGCATCTCGTACTTGGCGCTGTCGCCCACCTCAGCGCTCTCTTTGGCAAAGATCGCAGGGTGGCAGCAGATCTGCTTGAGCCTTGTCAAAGTCGCAAGGACATGGATCTGCACTTTATCGAAGCCGTCCCTTTCCACCAGCTTGACAAGCTCGTCCCTCGCCGATTCGGCGTAGGATCGGTAGAGCTCTTGCTGCGCAGAAGAGAGCTGGCAGTGGTAGACGATCTCGGAAACAGGCGGCAAGTCTTGCAAAACATCGCTTTTCATGCGGCGCAAGATGAATGGGGAGACTTTCTTTCGCAGATAATCGATGTTTTCCGTCTGCTGCTGGCCCGAGACGCGGATGTATTTTTCGACAAACCGATCGAAGCTGCTAAGAAAAGACGGCATGAGAAAGTCCATCAAACTCCAAAGCTCTTCGAGCGAATTTTCAATCGGCGTTCCGGTCAAGATCAGGCGATGGGCCGCCTGGATCATTTTGACCGAGCGGGCGTTTCTCGTGCCGCGGTTTTTGATGTGCTGCGCTTCGTCTAGGATCGCATAGGAAAACCCGTGCTGGCCATAGGTCTCGATATCTTTTTGGAGAAGCGTATAGGATGTAATGACGATGTCGAACTCTCCGATCCGGCCCAAGAGCTTTTTCCTTGAAGATGGAATGCCGTCGATGACAATCGTCTTGAGTTTCGGGTTAAACTTATGGAACTCCTCTTTCCAGTTATAGAGAAGCGAGGTCGGGCAGACGATCAAGGAGATCGCGTCTTTCTTCTTGTTGTGCAGCTGTGTGATCGCCGTAATCGTCTGCACCGTTTTTCCAAGCCCCATGTCGTCGGCCAAAATCCCGTTGAGATACATGCTGCGAAGCCTTTCGAGCCAATTGATCCCTTCCACCTGGTAGGGGCGCAGATCGGCTTTCAGCTCTTTTGGGATCGGCGCCGGCTCGATCACCGTCTCGCCGAGCATCTGGCTGCGGATCGCAAGGAGCTTTTCAGACATGGTAAACTCGACAGGAAGGCCCACAAAAGCCTTTGGGTCGATCGTCGCCAAGTTCCAAAGATGCTTTTGCTCATGATGGTCGTCGAGCTTTTTGATCCCCAGCTCGTCAAAGAGCTGCACGAGCTTCGAGATCCGGTTCAAATCGAGGACCAAGATTTTTGAGAATCGCTGCCCCTTCGAAGAGGCCCTTGCCGTATCGATCTCGATGAACGAGCGCCTCGCTCCGATGCACTCCCAGAGCTGGTCGATCTTCACCCCGCGAAGGGCCCCGTTGACCTGCAAATCGATCCGGTAATAGCCAACCGCGTCCCCCTCGTCCAAAGTGAGCTTGAACGTGGTCTCGTCGTAGAGGAACTGATCGAGGAGGTTCTGCGGGCATTCGAACTGCACCCGATGCTGGTTGCGCGGGATCGTCCCGGTCATGAACTCCACAATCTTTTTTTCCGTCTTGGCCACATAGGTCCCGGCGTGCGGGTTGAAAAGAAAATCCTGGAACAGTTCGTCTTGGATCTTTCTCTCCTCTACCAAATTGCGCGCAACAACCCCCTCCGGCGTCACAAACGAGCGGATATCGTCATACGCCAAGCGGACAGGCGCTGCAGGCACCTCCCTGCCGTCATACGAAAAGTAAAGCGACGCCTCGAGCTCGCCATCGAGATACGAAAGGGCGCAGCGCGCTTCCATAGTCCCTGCGTAGGGCAGGGTCACAAATTTTTCGATCAGCTCTGCGTTGGCAACCTCGGCAAACCGCCTTAGCTCGGGGAGGGCGTTTTCCACAAATGTGCCAAAGAGCGGGTCGGGGATCGTCATATCGCGGATCGAGGCGAGATTGAGGAGGTGCGCCCGCTTGAGGTGCAGTGCAAAGCGGTAATAAGTATCTTGAAAAATCATCCCCGGCTGCGCGCACTCGAAGAGCGACGCTTCTTCCACGTTGATGGCCTGGCCGCCCGCCACCACAAGCTTAGGGCTGAGAAGGAGCTTGGCCGAAGGAGGCTCGATATATTCAAGCGAAAAGCGCAAATGGGCATGGGAAGGAAAGTAGCGAAGCGGCGTTTCTAGAGAGCCAAGAAAAAGCCCCGGGAGCATCGGCATCTCGTCATCCCAATCCTTATAACCCCTCAATCCCATCCTTGCCAAGGCCGTCTCATGGGTCCTGGCGAGAAGAAGCCCGAACGCCTCTGCGTCAAACGCGGCCACCCGCTGCGCTTTGTCCCCCGCCTGAGCGTCGGAGAGCCTGGCATAATCGAGAATGATCTGAAGGAGCTGGGCACCCCCTTTGTCAAAGCTTTTGAGCGAAAAATAGAGCTTGCGGCCGCCGACAAAAACCGGCTCTTCGTAGCGGACCGCCTCTAAAAATCCCTTTAAATGGGAGATCTGCAAAGGCTTTGAGCGCTGCGGCAGGCGGAGCGCAAGCTGAAACTCGACCCTGCCCCTCCTTTCATTTTGCAAGGATTGGGGACTGATAATGACCGCCAGCTCCGCCAGGGCAAGCTCGCTCTCCTCTTCAGGTAAAAAGAAAGGCGAATTGGAGAGGATCTCGCTCGAGGCAAGATATTCTTGGAGCACCTGCTTTTGGTAGCGGGCGTCTTGCTTGACGACCTCTTTCGTCTCCGCCTCTTTGATCGCGTCCAAAAGCTCCTGCTTTTGTTCCGGCTCCAGCTCGTCGATCTTCGATACGTCGGTCTCTTTGGAAAAATCGACAATAAGAGAGTCGATCTTATCTTCGAGATAGAAGATGAGCGCAGCCAGATGAGCGCAGTCAAAGCGGCTCGGACAATCGCAGTTCGTATGGATGGCTTGCGACTCGAAACGGTCGATCTCAATCTCGCTTTCATAAGAATTGTCGAAGTTGCCCACAATTTTTCCGCTGAACCGGATCGATTCGGGGTCTAAACGGAGTATTTTTGCCTGTGCTATTCGATTTTTATCATGCAGGGCCTTGCCTTCCTTTAAGATCGCGGAAGAAAAGTCTTGCTTGAGTTTGCGGAAATTGAGCATTCCCCTGCCTCTAAATTCGTTGATGTCAAGAAGTCGTTTTACAAATTTTTTATTACATACGCAACGAAAAAATCTCGATTCCGACTTTGCACCTTTTTTACCGAGAGCTCCGTAAGCACTTGGTTTAGCGCCGGCGCAAAAATATAAGAACATATAGACCAATTGTTTGAAGAACCCGAGGATCAAAAATAGACAGAGCAGAACCGATCCCTCTTGCCCAAAAAAAAGCTCCTCCCTAAAATAGTGCCCTTTGCAACGGCGCATAATGCGGGTGTAGCTCAGTGGTAGAGCATCACGTTGCCAACGTGAGGGTCGTGAGTTCGAACCTCATCACCCGCTATTTCTTAATCACAACCGAGGGTTCCGTGTCTAAAGCAGCTTCCTCCGAAAAAACAAGAATCGAAGACGTCACCGTTACCGTCCATCGCAAACCGGCCTGCCGCATCGAACTCGAGGTCAAAACCACCCCTTCCCTCGTGGCGGATGCGCGAAAAGACGCCATCAAAAAAGTAAATAAAGAAGTTTCTTTTCCCGGCTTCCGCAAGGGAAAGGCCCCGGATGAAATGGTTTTGAAAAAATATCCCGGTGCTGTCGAGTCCGAGTGGCACAAATCGATAGCCAACACGGCTTTTCCGGCGGCTATGGCGCAAGCGCGCACCCCTGTCCTCAATAACGGCGAGAGAGTCACCTTCGACCTCAAAAAACACTCCCTGGAAGAAGGGGCTGAGCTACTTTTTTCATTTGAGACCGAGCCATCCCTTCCGGAAGTGGACCCGAAGCAGTTCCACCCTAAACCGGTCGAAAAGGCCGAAGTCGGCGAGAAGCAAGTTGATGAAGCGATCCGCCAGATGCGCTTTTTCTTTGCGCGCTGGATCCCCATCGACGGCCGCGGCATTCAAGAAGGTGATTATATCCAGATCGATCTCCATACGATTGATGGCCCTAAACCGGAAAAGGTGTTCGACCATGTCCGGTTTGAAGTAGCTCCCGATCGAATGGCGAATTGGATGAAGGCGCTTGTTCTCGGCGCGAAACCGGGCGATGTTTTAGAAGGGGTCAGCGAGGCTGACGAGACGGCTTCCGAAGAAGAGAAAAAAGAATTTGTCCCCAAAAAAGTGCGCCTGACAATCCATCGCGCGGAAACGGCGGAACTGCCGGAGATCGACGAAGAGTTCTGCAAAAAAGTTGGGGCGGAAAACCCGGAGCAGCTTCGGGAATCGGTCCGCTCCATCCTCGATCGCAACGCCGAAGATAAGGCAGAGTCGGAAAAGAGAGAACAGGTCAATCAGTTTCTCGTGCAAACCTATACGTTTGAGCTTCCCCTATCCTTGATTGAGCTGGAAAAAAACCACCGAAAAAAACAGATGCTCCAAAATCCGCAGTCGGCGGCATCGTTCGAAAAGCTGACCGCAGAAGAAAGGCATAAGTTCGACCAAAAGCTCTACGACGAGTCGGTCCAAGCCGTCCGCCTGTTTTATCTGACGAGGAAGATCGTCCGCGAGGCGCAGCTTCCCATCACGCAAGGCGAAGTGCAGCAAGAGGCGATCAACTCAGCATCCGGTTTAGGACGCAGAGTCAATCCTGAAGAACTTCCGAAAGAAGCCTATGCGCTTGCCCTTTCCAAAGTGATCTTGGCAAAGGCGCAAACCTATATCCTAGAACATTGCGAGAAAATTGCTTGACGTTGCTCTATTTAGGCACTATAAGTCTAATCAGACTGGAGGAAAACGCATGTCTTTAACCCCTTATGTGATCGAAGATACCGGACGCGGAGAGCGTTCGATGGACATCTATTCTCGCCTGCTGAAAGACAGGATTATTTTTATCGGCACCGATATTAGCGACCAAATGGCAAACGTCGTCATTGCGCAGCTTCTCTTCCTCAAAATGGAAGACCCCAAAAAAGACATCAATCTATATATCAATTCGTCCGGCGGCCACATCACGTCAGGGCTTGCCATCCTCGACACGATGCTGTTTTTGGGCTGCGATATCAATACCTACTGTATCGGCCAAGCAGTGTCGATGGCAGCGCTGCTTCTTGCAGCAGGCACGAAGGGAAAGCGCTATGCCCTCCCCCACAGCCGCCTCATGCTCCACCAACCCTATGGCGGCGTCGGAGGCACTTCCGAAGACATCGCCCTGCAGGCGCGTGAAATCCTCAATTTAAAGAAAATCACCTCTGGCCTCATGGCGCGCTTCACAGGACAGCCGATCGAGCGCATCCTTGAAGATTCGGAGCGCGACTTTTATATGGATCCGGAAACAGCCCTGAAATACGGTCTTGTGGATCAAATTGCAAAACCGCCGTCAGCACAAAGCGGCGCAGAAAAATCTTCTTCAGCCTCTCTCGTACCAGGATCCGCTTAATTTATGGGAAAAAAAGCCACACCTTCGCAAACCACCTGCTCATTCTGCGGGCGCACAGAAGATCTCGTTGATAAGTTGATCTCCGGCCCGAATGCCTACATCTGCGACAAATGCGTGACGCTCTGCGTCGACATTATCCAGAAAAAGCCGGTTAATTACGATGTGAAGCTTTTGAAGCCCAGGGAGATCAAGCAGCATCTGGACGAGTATATTATCGGCCAAGAGAATGCGAAGAAGACTATCGCGGTCGCGGTCTATAACCACTATAAAAGGATCCGCTCGCTTTCTCGCCAAGGCGACATTGAATATAGCAAATCAAACGTGATGCTGATCGGCCCAACGGGGTCGGGAAAGACTCTGATGGCCCGAACGCTGGCCTCCGTTCTCGACGTGCCGTTTGCCATCTCCGATGCGACGACGCTGACGGAGGCAGGCTATGTAGGCGAAGATGTGGAAAACATCATCCTCCGCCTCCTGCAAGCGGCGGACTATGATGTGGCCAAAGCGGAAATGGGGATTATCTATGTCGATGAGATCGACAAAGTCCGCAAGACAACCTCCAACGTCTCGATCACAAGAGACGTCTCGGGAGAGGGCGTCCAGCAGGCCCTCCTAAAGATCGTAGAAGGAACGGTAGCGAACGTCCCGCCAAAAGGAGGGCGCAAGCATCCGAACCAAGAGTACATCAAGGTCAACACCCAAAACATCCTCTTTATCGTTGGGGGCGCATTTGTCCATCTCGACAAGCTCATCGCTAAAAGGCTGGGGAAAAGCACGATCGGCTTTGACGCATCGACCAAAAAAGCGCTCGACGTCCATGAGACAAACTACCTGCTCTCAAAGGTAGAGCCGGAAGATCTGATCTCTTTTGGGATGATCCCTGAGTTTGTCGGCCGCTTCAACAGCATTGCTAACTGCAACGAGCTGACCGTACAGGACCTCGTAGACATCCTTGTCGAGCCGAAAAACGCGATCATCAAGCAATACAAGGCTCTCTTTGCAGAGGAAAACGTCAAGCTGGAATTTACCGAAGAAGCGCTGCAAGCGATGGCTCAAAAAGCGAAAGAGACGGGAACAGGCGCTAGAGCGCTACGGATGATTGCGGAAACGATGCTGCGAGACTTGATGTTTGAAGTGCCGTCCGATCCCGGCATCAAAGAGATCATCATTGAGAAAGAGTGCGTCGTCGACCAAAAGCCGCCGCGTATCATACGCGATCAATCGGCTTAGTCAGTATCATCTATTTTGGTAGGCAAACTCCGGTGTACAAGTCCCCTCTCCCACACGATGGCTTTGAAATCATTTATGAAGGCTATCAGATCTTCTTCACCTAAACGTCCCTTAAAGGAAGGGTGATCACAGAAAATCTCTATAGCCTTATCAACTTTCTCTTCTGTTACAGCTCCATCCAGCAGCCCGGAATCAAAAAGGGCATTGTAAATGGCGGACTCAAAGCAATCTTGTTTAGGCAATTGCCTTCTCTTGGTAGATTCTAATACATATTCTTCCCCCGTTCTTGCACGGAGAAGAGCAATATCAAACATGAATTCCTGCTCGCCATCAGTGATTTCGTTATTCGTCCGTCCAAGTTTACCTAAGAACCCTTCTTCTCGAGGGCCATCTTCTGTTTTGAAAGCCTCTTGCAGTGTTTTAAGATCAGCATCAACATCCTTTAGTTCTGAACTTAGACATGCTGCTGCAGTCACTACGGCACGCGAGCGCTCAATCTCCGCCTTCACTGCCCGGAGTCTTTGAATTCTTTCTGGTTCTTTTGGATCGATTGTCTCTAATCTAGCAATCCTTCGATCAATCAAGAGAGGCATTTTAGTGAAAAATTCATCGACTTTTTTAGAACGCTCCTCTTTAGCATCTGCCTTTAGTTTTGTAACAATCTTCTCTCTTGGCCATTGGGTCATCGTAAATGCGCGTGTTGAAGTAGAATAATCCAGACATCGAGAACCATTTCGATCGCCACGGCCATTTTCGGAATAGTCTGACCATTTCATCGGGCTTTTATCTTCGCTTTCAAGATGCGCATTATAGATATCGCGAAGATTTTTTATATGTTGCTTAATCTCAGCAGAGTTCTCAGGATTTAGTTTAGTAGGATCAAGCTTAACAATATCCCCATTGGCTAATTTCATCGTCATAGATCGAAGAAAAATAGCTGAGACTTTATGCCCTTTTGATTCTAGTAATTCAAACAAGCGTTTCTTACTAGTCTCCGCAATAGCAGATTGAGGTCCATTTATTGTGACTGGGATTGTACGAGTCCGAGGTGTGCCATCGGGATTTTTAGAAAGATAGAAAACCTGATTAAACGTAACGCCTTTCTCATCTTCAACTTTAGCAATCAACTTATTAGGACTCGGAACTGGGGGGGGGTCGCCATGAACCGAACGGTTGAAGCTCATTGAAACAGTAGATGAACCACCTGACATATTAACATATCTCTTTCGTTTTATATTAATTATACTATAAATAGATTAACAAATCAATAAAATAAGAGCATTATTAACGCACAAACCAACTGCCCTTAAAACTAAATAAGCGGCTAATTATCAAGCAGATAGGTTGCGCTTTTTAGACAAGAAATAGGGCGGCTTTTGTATCTATTGCCCCCTTTTCATTTAACCAATCCTTCGGCAGGAATATGCAAAACAGCTTCTAAAGTAGCTGAGGATGAATAGCTTGTGCGAAGCCCAAAGACAACCAAAGACTTACAACGCTCGTTTGGTGGAAGGACAAAAAAAAGACTGCCGCCCAAAAGGGCGGCAGCCGGGGAAGAATAAAGAGACTGAGATCTTATTATACTCGTCCAGAAGCGGATATCGTCTGCTCGTTCTGGATGATCTGATTTGCCATCTGCTGAGCAGTCTGGATGCTTTGAGACATCGTCTCTTGCATCGACTTAGCAAACTGCATCGCAAAATCAGCCGATTGCTGATTGATCTGATCCATAGCCTGAGCAATTTTTTCACGCGAAGCATAGAAGTTACCAAGGCTGTCAGAAAACCCTTGAGAAGCCCTTCCCAATTCTGGCATTGCCTGAAAAGCTCCACCTATCTTTTTCGCAAAGTCTTGATTAGCTTTCAAAGATTGTCTTAGCTCATCTATATTATTCTGAGCAGCAACTTGATCTACATCCGAAAATTCCAAAGCATTATTTTCAAAATAGTTAGGATCTCCCAACTTATTGTTGAACAAAGCGCGCTTTTCATTTAAAGGCTTACTTAAAAAATCGTCCCTAAATGGAGTTTCAGGTTCTTTAAAAAGAGTTGATAAATCAGAAAAATCATCACTACCTTCCAGAGCCGGATTTGCTAATGCAATATCATCGGCCACTCTAGGTTGCTGCAATCCACCTTCTAATTTATCGAGATTACCTAATTGCGTCTCCGTGGAGTTAACTTCCGTTGCAGAATAAATCCCTCCTGCAATGCTGGCTCCACTGGCAACCATAGCTAGTCCGGAGCCAAGCATGCCCCCTATGGATTGTTTTACGAATTGGCTCTTTTCAGACTTTCCGTAGGCGATCGTTGAGTCTTCTTTCTTTTTGTTCGCCTCGTTTGCTTCGACGATCGCATTTGCATTCTGTTTATAGCCATTTTTTTGCAGTTGGATCTCGATTTCGAGCATCTCCGGCGACTGCAGCCCGATAAGGGCTACAGCGGTCGGCTGAACTTGTCCTAAACACATCTGACTCATATTATTACCTTTTTTTATATTGTTAATTTTTTATGCTTGCAAAGCTTGAGCGATTGCGTTTACCGGATCGCTTAGTTTTTGTAGGGCTGCATATCCAATCTCTTGCATTGATTCGATTTGCTTACGCTCTTGCTCTTGCGTTTGTTTTCCTATTTGCAGGTTTGCTTGACTCGCTGCTAAGGCCTGGTCATAGCCGGCTTGAATATATGCCGCCTGTTCTTTGAGCTTACCCATATCCATCCCAAGGATTCCTTCAGGGATCCCGGTAGAGGCAGTAAGAAGGTTCACCGCTCCAGCAGTGATACCAAGTCCTTGTTTCGCAAGAGTCAATCCATCAGAAGATTCGCTGCTTGTCGCCGCTGCGCCCATCGTAGCCACCGTTGCTACTACCAGAGCAATCGTGAGATAAGCTTGGATACCCATTTTGGTTCTTTCAAAGGCTTTGCTGTCCTTATCTAATCCGGCAATCGTAAAGATAAGGCTTGTCAACCCCTGGGCATACATCGAAACGCTGCCTGTATCCATCAATGTCGTTGTAGCAGCCATAACGCCGGCAGTGAAAGCTGACTTAACAGCAGCTTTTTGGATGATTTCTTCTGAAGCACCCTGTGCATAAGCGATTCCACCATCAATCAGTGCGCCGCCTGTAGCCGCAGCAGCAGTGAATGCAACAACCACTCCTACTTCCGCTAAAGCTCTCAACGCAGGGCTATTGATGTTCTGGATTGCCGACATTGCGCCCGTTTCTTTCATTGCTGTCATTGCTCCAATCATAGCAGCAGCCATAACCGCCGCACCCGGACCGGAAACAGCCGCCGTCGCTGCAACCATGACGACCACTGCCGTCCACTTACCGATCCTAGCCCACTTGTGTACCTTCTGTTGCTTTTCAGCATTTTGAGCCTGTTGATCATAGTTTTGATCTTGTATATCTCTTTGGCTCTCGAGCATTGCAATATTTTGGTTAGACGCTACTTGGGTCTCTTTCATCTGCTCTAACTGTACTTGAAAAGCAGCTGTAACCGCAGCGTTCATCGTCATCGCCATCAGAGCCATGTTCTTATTGGCCTCTGAAGTCGTCGTCCCGCCAAATGATTTAGAAGAAGAGCTCTCTTCAGAAGAGGGTGTGCTATCAAATTCAGCTGTCTGTTCTCGGAATCCGGCAAGAAATGCTTCCGCATCAAAATCAGACGCATCCGATTCTTTAATAATTTGCAATACGGTTTCTTGCAACAAAGTATCGAATTCTTCTTGATCTAACTCTTGGTTTTGCAGCTGAATTGAGTTAACCAATCCTATTACAGTCCCAATCATGCTGCCGTCTTTCAATGTAGGAGCCGCAGTAGCAACTACAAAGCTCTTCGCTGAGCTTGCAGCTGATTGGGCATTAGATCCAGCCGCAACCGACACGCCGCTTTGTTCTAAAGCGATTACCAAAGCGCTTGATGGCGCTACAGTAGATGAATAATCATTAACTTCTGCTGACATAATAATTCTCCTAATTTACTTTTGTTTATTTTTAAGAACTTCTAAGGGCCGCAGCCAAGTTATCGTTAACTCCAAGAACACTAGTAATAAAGTTGTATAGACTAGATTCTTGCTGGGACATCGTTCCGGTATCGCTCTGAATCTGCTCCGCCAACGTCTGGGGAGTTGCAATTGCCGAATTAAATACCTGCGTGCCGGTCTGAATCTTTGTCTGTTGGTCAGTAATCGCTTTTTGCTGGTTTGAGTTTGTTGTAGGATCTGTACTGCCGGAAGGAAGCCCTTGTAGATATTCAGTTTGCTGTGCTAACCACTCGCTCTCTTGATCCGAATACTGCATTACGATTTCATTCAAATTCATCGCCAAGCCTGCAAGAGATCCAATCAAGCCTTGGATTGCATTGGCATATTCTTCCATCGCTAAAACCGCTTCGCCAAGTCCATTTACTCCCTTTGGCGCTGTGTTTTGGCTTTGCATCTCATTATATGTTTGATCAGCAGGTGTTGTCATAAATCCTTCCTTTTTTTTAATTTTATTAATTTGTTTAGCTAGCGAGCCACTCTTTTACGCGCTTCTGTTTTTTCTTCTTTGGCTGGCTCATTAGCCCTCTTTGTAAGTTTTTCAAAGCCATAGAAAATGAATTGGATGCACTTGGTTCTTTGACCATCGCTAAATACTGGCTTGGATCAATCCCCGCCGCTGTTTGCATTTTTTCTACCTGTGCATTGAGCTCTAACTGCATCTTCTCGGCGTCTTTCATCGCTTTTTCGCGAACTGCTTCATCTTTAGATGCAAGCCCTTCTTGTATACTTTTAAGAAACTGGACTGCTTCTTGAACAAGAGTATCGAGACTTTCGCTCGTGACTTTTTCTGGCTCGTTGAATATCTCATCTAATTTTGAAATGATTGACATTCTTATTTTCCTTTCCAATTTTTATAGAGTCTTAACTCTCTATTTATAATTATACAAAACAATATTTAAATAATCAATATATTTTTAATTTAGCGCTGAACTAGAAGCGATGATTTTAAGCTCTTTCTGAAAATCGGCAATTTCTGAATTAGTTCTCTCTATCGATGCCCATTCATCCTGATTAAAATGAGCCGGATTGCTTATAAATGCTTCAAAGCCTTTAAGATCCATCCCAACCAATTGACAGAGAGAGGTCATCTTTTCTTCGATTTGAGTCTGGAGGGTTGCGATTGTATCCAAAGCCTCTTCGCGGACAACCTTATCTTTAGATTCCAATTGAGCTTTCAGGCTTCCAAATAGATTCAAGATCTCATGAAAGATCATAGGCATTGTTTCCGCGTTGATCTTTTCCGGATCCTCAAGTATCTCATCGATTCTATCTATGATTGCCATTGTAAAAACCCATTCCCTTTTCAAAAGGTTAAACCCCTCTAATAACCATTATAAACACTATATAAATACTTTGCAAGAAAAAAGCAGGGTTTTTTAAGCAGCCGAATGGCCGCCTATAGAGCAAAACGAACGCAAAACGCTCTATTTCAGGGGTTTGCTTAATATTTTTGGCTTGATTTATGCTTTACGAAATATCAAAAAAAAAGGCTGCCGCCCGGAAAGGGGCGGCAGCCAGGGAAAAAAGCAAAATAGGATCTTATTATACTCGCTGAGACGAAGACACCGTCTGCTCGTTTTGGATAATCGCATCTGCCATCCGCCGAGCGGTCTCGATGTTTTGATTCATCGTATCCTGCATAGACTTAGCGAATTGCATTGCAAAATCAGCCGATTGCTGCTTGATCTGATCCTTGGCTAGAGCAACTTTTTCAAACGAACCAGCCATATTACCGGCACTTTCAGACAACCCTGAAGCAGCCCTTCCAAAAACCTGCGATTGCTCCGGGAAAAGCATAGAATTCTTTTTCGCTGAGTCTAGATCAGATTGAAAAGACCTCCTTAGTTCAGCGATATTATTCTGAGCTTCCACTGTTTTGTTTAATTCAGCGATATTTACAGCTGCACTTTTAAAGTAGTTCGGCTTGCTTTGATCTACATCGAACAATACGCCCTTTCCTTCAGCAGGACCATTCAAGAATTTAGCTGTATCAAATTCCTCTTCTGGATAAAAATTTATATCCCCATATGAATTAGCAGCGCTCCGGTTTAACGCAATATCATTTGGAGTAATGCTGTTTAATTGCTTCTCAAGTTGATCGAGGTTGTTCAATCGGGTCTTCGCTGTGCTAGCTTGCGATGCAGAATATGCAGACCCGCCTAGACCAACTATACCGGCACCCATAGCTAATCCGGAGCCAACCATGCCCCCTATAGATTGTTTCATTAATTGCTTCTTCTCATCTATTCCACAAGCAATCGTCGAATCCATCTTATCATCGATACCGGTCTTTCCAGCCACGATCGCACTTATGTTGTTCTCATAGCCTTTTTTTTGCAGATCGATCTCAATTTGGAGCATCTCCGGCGATTGCAGTCCCACAAAAGCTACAGCGGTCTCCTGAACTTGTCCTAAAATCATATCGCTCATAATATACCTCTTTTAAGTGTTAATTTTTTATGCTTGCAAAGCTCTGGCTATTGCGTTTACCGGATCGCTTAGTTCTTGCAAGGCTGCATTTCCAATCTCTTGCATCGATTTAATCTTCTCTCGCTCGTCCTTTTGCATTTGCTCTCCTAAAGACAAGCTTGCTTGGCTCGCTGCAAGAGCCCCGTCATAGCCGGCTTGAATATATGCTGCCTGTTCTTTGAGCTTAGCCATATCCATTCCAAGGAGTCCTTCCGGAATCCCGGTCGAGGCGGTAGCAAGGTTCATTACCGAAGTGCCGATATTAAGCCCCTGTTGCAGAAGAGTCTTTCCAGCGGACCCACCGTCCGCCATCATGCCCATAGTAGCCATTGTTCCTACTACAAGAGCAATTGTGAGGTATGCTTGGATAGCCATTTTAGTTCTATTAGAGGCTTCGCTGTCCTTATCCAATCTGCCAATCGTAAAGATAAGGTTTGTCATGCCCTGGGCATACAACGCAATGGTACCGGTACTCATAAGCGCAGCTGAAGCCGCTGCAACGCCGGCAGTAATGGCTCCTTTCTTAACAGCTTTTTCAGCGACATCTTCCGCAGCACCCTTATAAGCCTGGGCTGCCCCTTCAATTGCTCCAGCGCCTACAACAGCGGCAGCAGTAATTGCGACAACCACTCCCACTTCAGCTAAAGCTCTCAATGCCGGGCTATTGATGTTCTGGATCGCCTCCATTGCACCCGTTTTTTCCATTGCTTTCATCGCTCCCATCACAGCAACCGCCATAGCTGCTGCTCCCGGGCCGGAAATAGCCGCTGTCGCTGCAATCATGAGGCCCGCTGCCATCCACTTGCCGATTCTTGCCCACCTGTGTATCTTCTTTTGCTTCTGGGCGTTTTGAGCCTGCTGATCATAGTTTTGATCTTGCATATCTCTCTGGCTAATGAGCATGTCAATATTCTTGTCAGACGCTACTTGCGTTTCTTTCATCTGCTCTAATTGCACGCGAGAAGCAGCTGTAACCGCAGCGTTCATCATCATCGCCATCAGAGCCATGTTCTTATTGGCCTCTGAAGTCGTCGTCCCGTTGAATCCCTCAGAAGAAGAACTCTCTTCAGAAGACGATGCGCCTCCAAACTTAAGCATCTGTTCTTTGAATCCGGCAATAAACGACTCTGCATCGAAATCAGAGGTGTCAGATTCGTTGATGATCTCCAGCAAAGTTTCTTGCATCAAGATCCCAAATCGCTCTCCCGTTGGATCCTTGTTCAATGTAGGGGCCGCCGTGGCAACGACAAAACTCTTCGCTGAGCTTTCAGCTAGCTGCGGCTGTGCATTAGATCCCGCCGCAACCGATGAGCCTTTTTGCTCTAAAGCGATTATAAGTGCGCTTGACGGATCTAAAGTAGATGAATAATTATTAATTTCTGCTGCTGACATAATATTCTCCTTTTAAAGTTATGCATTACTGTTTTATTCTTTTAAGAACGAAGATCTGCTGCAAGATTATCATTAATCTCGAGAACCGTACTAATATTGTTATACAGCATAGATTCCTGCTGGGACATCGTTCCGGTATCGCTCTGAATCTGCTCCGCCAACGTCTGGGGAGTTGCAATAGCTGCATTAAATACCTGCGTGCCGGTCTGAATCTCTGTCTGTTGGTCAGTAATCGCTTTTTGCTGTTCCGTATTGTCCGGACTAGTCGTAGCATCCGCAGGAAGCCCTTGTAGAATTTCAGTTTGCTCAGATAACCACTGGCTTTCTTGATCCGAATACTCCATTACAACTTCGTTCAAGCTCATCGCTAACCCTGCAAGAGCTCCGATCAAGCCTTGCATCGCATTGGCGTATTGTTCCATCGCCAGAACCGCATCGCCTAGTCCGTGCGCCGCCTTTGGCGCTGGGGTTTCGATTCCCATCGAATCATATAAATCATTTGCACTAGTATCTGTTGATGCCATATTTGCCTTCCCTTGTTTGTAATATTAATTAGCTCGCAAGCCACTCTTTTACACGTTTTGGTTTCTTCTTTTTTGGCTTACCGGCAAGCTCTGTTTGCATATTTTTCAATGCTTGGGCGAATGGATTCGATCCATTGTTCGCTTCAGCAAACGCAAAGTAGTTCCCCAATTGGCTCGAATCGAGCCCCATCGCCGTACCCATTTTTTCTAGCTGGGCGCTGAGCTCAGACTGCATCTTCACAGCCTCTTTCATCGCCTCTTCTCGAATTGCTTCATCCTTAGATGTGAGTTTTTCGTTTAAGTTTTGAACGAATTGAACCGCCTCTTGAACAAACGCATTGACGCTCTCACTTGTGACTTCGCCCTGTCCTTTAAATATCTCTTCTAATTTCGATACGATTGACATGTTCCTTACCTATTATGTGTACCGGTTATGTTTTATATTTCTTATTGGCCCGGATCGGGCGATATCGTTTAACTCATTTTGAAAGTCAGCAACTTCAGAATTGGTCCTTTCTATCGCTTCCCACTCGTGTCGGTTAAAGTGACTAGGGTCGCTTATATATGTTTCAAAACTCTTGGGGTCCATCCCGACCAATTGACAAAGGGCGATCATTTTCTCTTCGATTTGCTCTTTGAGCTCTGCGATGGTATTCAAAGCATCTTCTCGCACAGTTTCCTCTTTCGAGCTCAACTGAGACTTCAGCTCTTCAAACAAAACCAAGATTTCTCCGAAGATCTCCCTCAGTGTTTCCGGGGTAATTTTCCCCGGTTCCTCGAGGATCTCGTCTATTCTCGATATGATTGCCATTTCAAAAATCCGTCGTTGTTTTAAAATCTCAAATCTCTCCAATGTCAATTATAGATCTAATTACATTTAATACACAAAATAATATCTTATTAAGATTAGGTTTCTGTAGTAGTTTTGTTTGTTTTTATGAAATGTTAATATAGAGATAATACTTGTATTTTCATTCTTAACGAACATAAATTTCAGGTAAAGACGAGCCTATCCCCGACTTCTTAACAAGATCTGCATGGTGAAGTTTTTTGAATGTGCATAACAACATTTTACTCCTCAAAATGGGACAGGATTAGCATGATCGCAAGCGGCATGATGCGCAGGATGGTGTACTCTTCTATATTCCAGCTTCCTTTTTCCAAAATTTGCTAACAGGCCAACCGACAAATCCACTGCCAAGCGTATTGATTACATCGAAGCAGCACCCTAAGATCGCCTTTGTTATTTTACTAAATCTATCCTGCGCATCATGCCGCTTGCGATCTTGCATATCCTGTCCCTTGTTTTATCCACACAAACCTGATTTGGCCAGTTCTCGTACCCAATATTTCATCCTTCTTTCCCATCGAACTACCAACCTCCGGTATTTCCTTTGCAGCCAGGAAATGCCTCGCTCTACTTTCCATCGATGTTTTTCCAGAACTGTGACTTGAGGCTTTAACTTGTATTGACCCATCCGTCGATGAGGAATATACGGGAACAGCTTCATGGCCAAAATTTGCAGTCGTATGTTTTCTCCGCGATCTCTGCCATTACCTCTAAAGCTGATGAAAATACACGCCGTTGGAAGCAAGAATAGCTTTTTAAGCAAACTCGGAAATCGTGAAATACAACCTAAATTTCCGCCTCGAAAATCCTCTCATCGCCTTAATTCTCAATCTGACATCATCGACAGTTTTGCAGCTTGCAACTTCAAAAAATGATGTAAGATATTCCTTTCGCTTGTTTGATTTTCACCTCCAATGAATAATTGGCATCGGGAAGCTTAGTCCCTCGTTTTTGCAATATGACACTGAAAGAACATCTCGAACAGCTTTGCCAAGAGCTCACTGTTGAGTGTCCCACATTCAATAGAGAAAAAATGGCAGAGCTTACAATCAATTCCACGCTGTCGATCGATCTGCACGATCTCGACCCTGGATTTTCGCTTCATGCGAAGATCGCTCCCGTCACGGTTAAAAAACGCGAAGAGTTTTACTCTTATCTCATGCGCGCTAACTTTCTCGGACAAGGGACGGGCGGCGCTAGAATTGGCATGGATGCCGACGAGAATTTCTTGACACTGTCTCATGGCTTTGCGTATGAGATGGACTATCAGACCTTCAAAGAGAGCGTTGAAGACTTTGTCAATTATGTACTTTATTGGCGCGAAGAAACGGCAAAGTTCAAGGAAACATAATCCATGCCCTATCTGATTGCACAAGAAGGCCCGCTTACAGGGCTCGTCCTAGATCTGGAAGACGGCGAAGAGTGGATCGTCGGAAGAGATCCCGATGAAGCCGATCTCTTAACCGACGACGCTACCGTATCGCGCAAACAACTGCGCATTACCAAAAGCGGCGATGAGTTTTTCCTCAAAAATTTGAGCCGCACCAGCCCCACCCTCGTCAATGATGAACCGATCCAGCCAAATGTCCCTTTAACTTTCGGCGATCGCGTGAAAATCGGGGAGAACATTTTTCTCTTTACCGATGAACCCGCTCAGCCTGCCGAAGAAGAGACGCCGCCAAAAAAAGAGGCAAGCGGATACGACAATATTTTCGGCGACCTCGAAGAGCCCGAACTGCCTCCCGAACCCGAGCCCCTCGAAAGCAGAGCGCCTCCCGCCCCTCCCGAAGAAGGGGAGCTTGAAGAAGAAGAAAAGGCGCCTCCCCCCAAGAGCGCTTACGACACCATCTTCGAAGATTTGGAAGCCGAATCGGAGATGCCATTCAACCTGCTTGCGGAAACGCCTCTCGTATTAAAGGTAATCGGCGGGCCCAACGCAGGCGCTGAAATCGGGCTTGAAAAAGGACGAAGCTATCTTTTAGGAAAAGACTCGACGAGCTGCGATATCGTCTTTCAAGACCTTAGCGTCTCGCGCAACCACGCCCGCTTGAACATCTCTTCCGATGGGATCATCGACCTGGAAGATCTCGGATCGAAAAACTCCACGATCGTCAATGGATCGCCCATCACGGAAAAACAAATCGTCACCCCTCAAGATCTCATCGCAATGGGAACAACTGTGTTCCTCATCATCGATCGCGAGGCCGCCCAAGAAACGATCTTCTCCCCTGCCTTGCCCGTCTTTGAGGCGGCAATCACGGCCGAAAAAGGGGCCGGAGCCGCTGCGACTCCCGAAGAAGAGATCGTTTTGCCCGAAACAGAGCAAAAAGAAGAGTTCGATTGGAAACGGGAAAAAATCCCTTCCAAATATCTCGTTTTTGCAGGCGCTGCTGCAGCCATCTTCTTGATCGTCTTCATCAGCTTCTTTTCTCTCTTTAAATCTGAAAATGTCGAGTTAGCAGAAAAACTTCCTCGCGACGCAATTAAAGAAGCGACAGAGCACTACCCGGGCGTCCATTACGCTTATAACCCCGCGGCATCAAAGTTATTTTTAGCAGGCCACGTGCTCACTGCCGTCGATTTCCAAGAGCTGCTCTTCAACCTCGACCAGCTCCCCAACCTTACCATCGAAAATAACATCATCATCGATGAAGGGGTCTCCAAATCGATGAACGAAGTCCTCAGCTCCCATCCGGACTGGCAGAACATTTCCGTTATAGCCTCGGAGCCTGGGCATTTTATCGCTCACGGCTATGTAAAAACAGCACAAGAAGCGGCAGGGGCGGCAGAGTATTTATCCCTCAACTTCCCTTACGTCGATCTTCTGCAAAACCAGATCGTCGCCGAGGATCTTTTACATACGCAAGTCCAAGGCATGCTGCTTACAAACGGCTTTGGCGCAGTTACCTCTCAAGTCACGAACGGATCAGTTCTCCTCGTAGGCTCTTATCCCGGCGATGAGGAGGGAAATTTTAAAGACGTAGTCGATAAGATCAACAAATTGCAAGGCGTCAGCTCCGTGCGCAGTTTTGCCATCGCTGTCAAGGGAGGGCACGCCAGTATCGATCTCACACGTCAATATGCAGTGACAGGGACTGCCCTGCAGGACTCAAAAGGATACAACGCGATCATCAATGGACGGATTTACACTATTGGGCAAAATTTGGATGGGATGCATATTATTTCCATCGGCTCCGATACGATTTTTCTTGAAAAAGATGGATTGAAATATAAAATCAATTTTACCCGCTAGCACAGCCGGAAAGGAGAATGTTCATGTTCGAACAAAAAAAGGAAAAAGCAACACCCAAGTTCATGTATGACTTGGAGCTGGAAATCAAAGACAATCCAGCAAGAGGCAAAGAACTGCTTGAAAAAGCTATGTCGCGCGCTCAAGAGGTAAAGATGGCCCTGAGAGAAGGTGTAAACGAAAATGACTTCGATAACTTAGGACTTTTGCTGCACGGCTACACCGCCTTGCAAAAAGTTCTTAAAAAAATCAGCGCTTAGGAGAGATTTATATGTCAGAACACATTTCTACCGCTTCGGCATTCAACACGATGTTCAAAAACTTCATGACCATGAACGATATGCTCTATTCCGGCATGGCGTCCATGACAGCTCACTTTTCAAGTATGAATCCAGGCAAATTTTTGGTATTGCAGTTTGCCATGGGACAGGTCACTCAGGTTGGCGAGGCAATCTCAAACATGCTTTCGCAAACACAATCGATTAATTCAAACTCAATCCGAAACTTCAAAGGCGGCTAATAAGCCAAAAAAGGAAAGGGACTTATTATGGCAAATTGGAAAGAAAAATACAAAGAAGACTACATTCTCATGGTCGAGGCGGGCTATATTGCCGTCAATCAGGCGGATGAAGATTCAGCGTTCAAACTGTTTCGAGCCGCTGAACAGCTCAATACAACCGATCAGTTGGCGAAAATGGGGATCGGCTATCTTTATCTCCACATGCTCGATCTAAAAAATGCATGCAAAGTATACGAGGAAGTTTTGGAAAAAGATCCTTCCAATGAGATGGCAAAAGCCATGTTGGGCATCGCTTTGAGCCTGGATCCGAACATGACCTCTAAAGCAGAGAAAGTTTTGCACGAGGCCCATCACTCAAAAAATCAGGCGATTCAAACTCTTTCAGATACCGCCCTCGATTTTGTGAACAAGTTTATCAAAAAGGCGCCGTCGCCTGTTGAGGGACACCAAAAAAGAAAATAAAATATGACAAGCTCTCCAGATAAACCAGACAGGATCTCACCGGGAGAGCCTCTAATCCAGGGGCGCCCTGAGTCTGCGAAACTCCCCGCTCAAAGTGAGTTTGAGTCGCTAATGCAAGAGTCGGAAGGGCTGCAAAAAAGCATTACAGCCCCTCCTCCCGGCATCTCTCCTGCAGAAGTGCCGCAAGCGGCTAATCTCACGCAAGCGCAACCGACGGTAGACTCAGTTTTGGCTCAGATCGGAGTGGCCCAAGATGGGATCGGCAGCCTGCAAACCAAACTGAATACAAAAAACCTTCAGCTCACCAATTCGCAAAAAAGCTTGCTGAGAAGCAAGCTATCGAGCAGCGCCACCCATTTACGTGCAGTCAACGAAACACTCGGAGTCGAACCGCCGCCGGCACCTCCTTTACAAACGGAAAAAGGCCCCCTTGCCAAGGTATTTAGCTATCTCACAGACGGAGAGGCCCAGCTCAGCGCTGCGCAAGACAGCCTGCAGAAACTAGGCGAAAAAGGGGGGTTTATCAATCCGGGACAGCTTTTACTCATACAAACAAAGGTAAACCAAGCGCAGCAGGAAATCGACTATTCCTCCCTTTTGGTCAGCAAAGCCGTCACTGCGCTCACACAACTCCTCAATACACAGCTTTAATCTATGGAACACACCCCATCCTTTGATAAGCTCTTGTCTCATCTAGAGGATGTGGAGCTAACCACGGTCCACGGACGCATCACCGAGGCGATCGGGATGCTGATCCGCGCCGTCGTTCCGCAAGTAAAGATGGGCGAGATGTGCCTCATCAAGCGGGCGGGAGAGCCTTTGGCAGCCGAAGTCGTCGGATTCACTAAAGACGAGGTGATCCTCTCTCCCATGGGAGACATGAGGGGGATCGGCCCTTCTTCCGAGGTGATCCCGATGCGCATGCCTATGCACATTAAAGTAGGTCCGGAGCTCCTTGGCCGCGTCCTCAACGGCATTGGGCAGCCGATCGACGGCAAAGGGCCTCTTCGCGCTGAAGAAAGCTACCCGGTCATCAACTCTCCGCCCGACCCACTCACCCGCCAGCTCATCGATAAGCCGCTCTCCGTCGGCGTCCGTTCGATTGACGCCGTTTTGACCTGCGGCAAGGGGCAAAGAGTGGGTATCTTTGCCGCGGCAGGTGTCGGAAAATCAACCTTGCTCGGCATGATCGCACGCAACGCCGTCGCCGATATCAACGTCATCTCTTTGATCGGCGAGCGCGGGCGCGAAGTGAGGGAGTTTCTTCTCAACGATCTCGGCGAAGAAGGGCTGAAGCGCTCCGTCATCATCGTCTCGACCTCGGACCAAGCAGCGCAGATGCGGCTTAACGCTGGATATGTAGGAACGGCTATCGCAGAGTATTTCCGCGATAAGGGCAAATCGGTGATCTTAATGATGGATTCGGTTACCCGTTTTGCAAGAGCGCTCCGAGAAATCGGACTTGCCGCAGGAGAGCCGCCCGCGAGGGCAGGCTACACGCCGTCAGTATTCGCCATACTCCCAAGACTGCTCGAGAGATCGGGCAACTCCGCCAAAGGCTCTATCACCGCATTTTATACGATCCTCGTCGCAGGGGACGATCTGAATGAGCCTGTGGCCGACGAAGTGCGCTCCATCTTGGACGGACATATTATCCTCTCTTCCGAGCTGGCGCGGCAGTACCACTACCCCGCGATCGATGTCCTTGCCTCGGTCAGCCGAATTTTGCCGAGCATTGTAGAGAGGCAGCATCTCGATCTCATCGGGAAAGTGCGCGAAGTGCTGGCCAACTACAAGAAAAACGAACTGCTCATCCGCATCGGCGAATACAAGCCCGGATCGGACAAAAACGCCGATTTCGCCTTGAAATATATCGACAAAGTGAACCGCTTTCTCAAACAGCAAGTTGAAGAGAAAATCACCTTTGAAGAGACACTTCGCATGCTGAAGAGCCTCTTCGTATGAAGCCTTTGACCTATCCTCTCGAACAGTTGATGACGATCAAGCAAAACCGCTTCGACCAAGCAATCAAAACGCTTGAAGCAAAAAAGCTGCTTCTAGAGCAGGCGTCTCAAAAGCTCACAGCGGCAAAAGAGGAAAGGGACTCTGTTTTCGAGCATAAAACAGCGAAACTGACCCAGCTGCGAGAGGAGCTCGACAGCGGAACGACAACCGACAAAATCCAGCAAATGAAAGGCTATCTCAAAATCGTCGACGAAAAGCTGGCCGAAAAAGAGAAAAAAGTCGTCGAAGCCCAAAAAGCTCTCGATCTGGCGCAAAAACAAGTCGATGCGGCGACCGAAGAGGTTTTCCAGAAAAAAAAGGATCTCGAAAAACTGGAAATGCACAAGGCCGAATGGGAAAAAGAGATGCACTACTGGACAGAGAGAAAAGAGGGTGCGGAACAAGATGAGCAAGGCTCTGCAACCCATACTCTTCGCAAACGCGATGCCGAGAGAAGCAAAAACTCGAAAGAGTAAGTTTTCAAGCTGAAAGATCGAGTTCTTTTCATCATTGTTTGAATGCTTCTCTCTTTCTCCGAGCAAGGCCCGTTTTTTTTCTCCGCGATCTCCGCGTTTCAGCAAAACTCTAAAGCTGATGAAAAAACACAGGGCTGAGGTAAGAGAAGTTGTTAGCGGTATATCAAGCAACTTTGCCTCAAAAAAATAATGCGAATTGATCTTTTATTTTTTCCATTTTAAAGTCTAGGTATGGCGAGTACATCTCCCGGCTCGCTCCTTACGTAGGTTTTTATGATAAACGGAATTGGCAACTTTGGCTCTCTTGATCCATCCAACAGCTCAGATTTGCATCAAGACCCCCTTCAAAAAATACTCCCGAAAATCGAAAAAACACACGAGTTGCACAGCCAAGACAAAGAAAAACTCCGCCACCCATTTCCAACCCCTGCAAAAGAAAATAAGAACGCCCTTCCTCCTTTCCTCTCCCCATCCCCGCTAGAGCTCGCTCACAGCTATCAAACTATCGAGGGAAAAATTTCAGCCCCTGAGCGGCCAACTTCAATGATCCCCTCAAATCCGGCTCCCGAAGGCTTCGAGCGCCTAGCAGACAAAATCATTGAAACACCTCCGGAATTTCCTCCTCCTTCGATCGATGAACCGGTGGCAAGGCCTCCGTCCCATCTAAAAAATGAACTTCCGCAATCAGATTCATTCTGGCAAGACTTCGACATGCCGGACGACCCGCCGCCCCGCAGGAATTTTGAGGAAAGGTCAGAGCCAAGTTTAGCCCCTATGAAAAGAAAGCGCCAGGCCGGCGAGCATACCCCGCTTGCAAAGAAAGAAACAAAACTCAACTCCCAGCAAGAACTCCTCGCCTCGGTCTCGCCGCCTCCAAAAAAAGGAACGGATGAAGAAGCCGCCGCCAGAGCTCTTCGTCCAAGCAGCCGCGAAGAAAAGCCAAAACAGCAATTGGAAAGGCAAAGCCCTGCTCCCAAAGAGAAAAAGGGCCCTGCCTCCAAAATCGAGCAAAAAAGCGAGGCCGACAAAGAGCGCGAAGAAAAACCGCTCATCTTGCCCGATCCCCTTCCCGCACAGTTCGGCTTCATCGCCCAAAATGCCCAAGTTGCGGCTGCCTCGTATTTAAATCCGGTAACCGAAGTCCTATTTCAACAGCTCGTCAAAGCCATCATCTTTGTTCAAGCAACGACTCCGGGCGTGAGCCGTACCGAGATCGTTTTGAGAGGAGCAGAGCTGAACCAGTCTCCTTTTAACAATACAACCGTTGTCATCGAACAGCATAAAACCGCTCCGGGCTCACTAAATATCTACCTGCAAGGATCTCCCCAAGCGGTCCAGATTTTTGATCAAAACCTCTCAAACCTCAAAATGGCCTTTCAGGTGGCTTACGATAACCGCGAGATCGATTTTCGCGTCGTGCGCTTAGAAACAGCTCTCTCTTCAAGATGGTCTTCCCATCGGGATAAAGAAGAAGAATCAGACGAAGGATCGGAGGAGTAGACCATGCAAAATCTAGCCCCTCTTCACTGGGTGCGCAAAATTGACGAAGCGCTTTTTGCTCTAGATCGCATCCCCCTCTACGGAAATGCGCCGAGGTTCGATCTTGAGAAGATCTCTTCTTCCATCTCCTCTTGCTTCGGGGTCAGCGGCCTTGCTTTAGAATTGGGAGAGTGTTCATGGCAAGAAGCCTTCCATCTCACCGAGGGGCTCGGCAGTAATTTGCTTACCCTCGGAGCTACACTGACGCCGCTGAGCGGAGAGCTCTTCTGGGTCATGGACAAAAAAGATATCGCTTCCCTCACCTCATGGCTTTTAAACGGAAAGGCCCAAGGCCCAAGCGTCGGCTCCGAGATCTTGCAAGAGGGTTTTTACCGCTATCTGGCTCTCAATGCGCTCGATGCGCTCCAATCCCAAGAGCCGCTGAAAGAGATCTCTCTAAAACTCGATGAAGAGGCTCCCCTCCCCCAAGAAGCTTGCTGGTGCGCAGACATCAAACTTTCTTTCGAAGAAAAGAGCTGCTGGGGACGCCTTATCATCAGCTCGCATTTGATGACCTCTTGGCAAAGACATTTCGCATCGCTGCGCGAGATTTTTTCCCTCTCCCCTCTTGCAAAAAGCATCGAGGTGCCTATCGGCGTGAAAACGGGGAGCATCCTTTTGAGGGCCCAAGAGTGGAAAAACCTGAAAAAAGGAGATTTCGTCCTCCTCGACAAAGGAAGTTACGACGCAAAACAAAAAACCGGCGCCGCAACCTTGATGCTAGGCTCTACACCGCTCTTTCACGTCGCCATTAAAGAAAACAAGATCAAACTGCTCGATTACGCGCTATTCTATGAGGAAGATATGGAAACAAAAGAACCTTCTCCCGAACTGGAAAACGAATCCGTTCCTGAACTACCACAAGAGAATGCCATCCCCCCGGAAGAAGGAAAATCGATGGCCGTCAAAGATTTTCCCCTCTTTGTGACCGTCGAGCTCGCACGCCTGCGCATGTCGGTAGACCAGCTCATGAAACTATCCCCCGGTAACTTTCTCGAACTCCCGATCGACCCGCAGCAGGGAGTCGTCCTCACTGTCAACGGACAAAAAGTTGGCAGGGCAGAGATCGTCTATCTAGGCGAACAGCTCGGAATCCGCATTCTCGAGACAGCTTAAAAGTATTTTATTTTGGTAAAAGTTTTTTATAAAAATGACACATCGATTTTCATCTAAAAAAAGAGGGAGATTTTCCTCTTGGGCCATTGCAATAATTGAGCGGGTATTTTACGATTCAAGCAGGTCCACCTATACGAATTGCGAATCTACACGCATGAATCTGAGCCAAAGACATTTTCTCATCTATCTCAGCGCACTGCTCCTGCTTGTATTCACACCTATTTTCTTGCACGCTGAAGAAACCGATCCAACGCCCCCGATGCAAGAGGGCTACACGATTAATTATAACACGATCTCGATCATTGAATACATTCGATTTGCAAGCAAAATTTGCAACATTAATTTCATCTTCAGCGAAGAAGATTTGCAATTTACTGTAACTGTTGTCTCAGACGCGCCGATCACACCTGAAAATGTAATGGCAACGCTGCTGCAAACGCTGAGAATCCATGGATTAGCGCTTCTCGAACAAGGAAACAGTCTCGTCATCCACAAAAACCCAGCAGTGCGGGAGATTGCCTCCCTCGTCTTCGAAGACAAATCCACCGCTCCAATCGTAACTAGGGTCTTCCGCATCAAGTATGCCAACCCCGGTTCGATCGCAGCGATCCTCCAGCCGATGATCTCAAGCGACGCCCTGATCGAGGTCTCGCAAGAAACGCACCAGCTCATCTTGACCGACATCACCGCAAGCGTCGATAAAGCCGCGGCCTTGATCGAAAATCTCGATACCCCCCACTCCCCCATAGAAATCCGGAGCTATCAGGTTCAGTTCAACAATCCCGACTATCTGATCAATTTAGCCCATCAGATCATGAACCCGATCGCTCAAGGAAGCCCGTTTATCCTCGTCCCACAGTCTCTTGCTAATACGATCTTCATCGTCACAACCCCGGAGCTTGGAGAGAAAGCGGCGGCGGTCTTAGCTTCTCTCGACACACCTCCTACAAAGGGAGCGATGGCCGAGATGCAAAAACAATCGGAGGTTCTGGTCGTTCAACTCATGCATCGCCAGGGCAACGACGTACTCCAAAACCTCAAAGAAATTGCCACCCGCATGCAAGGGACGCCGGGAATAGAGGAAGCGATCGACAATGCGAACTGGATCAAAGACACAAACACGCTCGTCTTCGTCGCAAACCCGGCTGTCAACGCAAAGCTCAAAGAAGTGATCTCTTCCTTAGATACCGGCAGCAAAGCAAGCGAGCTGACGGCCGCAGCAGGGAAAGTCATCGGCCAGGCCAACTTCGCCGTATATAAAATCCAAATGGCAGATCCGGGCGATTTGCAAGACGCCTTAAAAGCGTTCTCATCCAACCTCTCAAAAGCAAAGGTAGATCCCGAGCTGGTGCGGACCATCGACGGGATGAAATATATCAAACAAACCCACTCGATCCTCTTTACCGGACCAAACGAGGCTATTCAACGGGCGCAGGATTTAGCTCAGCAATTTGATACCGGAACGGAGGCCATCGCCAGCAGCAGCCAATTTTTGATCTATAAACCAAAATCTCTCACCGGCGAAGAAATCGTCCGCGCCATGAAAGACTATAAAGACAGCTTGCAGTCCTCCGATCTAAAAGATCCCGCCCTTCTCCGCGCTCTTGGTAGTATGAAGTATGTCAAAAACACCAATTCGATCCTTTTTACGGGAGATCCAGCCTCTTTGAAGCGGCTCGATCAGCTCCTCTCTACCATTGATGTCCCCAAACAGACGCCGATTGAAGTCAAGCCGGGATACAGCATCTACAAAGTGCAGAACACGACAGGCGATGTCATCGAAGAGGACCTCGACAACCTCATCAAGAATATGCAGTCTACGGGAATGAAGGAAACCCCCTTGATGAAGGTGCTGGAAAACATCCGCTACGTAAAAGCGACCAACTCGCTGCTCTTGACAGGGGAGCCCGCAGCCGTCACGGAAGCAGAAGCGATCATCGCCAAATACGACTACCCGCGAAAAGCCGCTCCCTCGGGCCCCGGGAACTTCTTCCTCTATAAGCCGCAAAACCAGTCGGCCGCGGCCATCGAAAAGTCGCTTCGGGACATTGCATCGAACCTGCAGCAATCCGCCTTAGCAGACCCGCAGCTGCTCTCTGCCATCGGATCGATGAAATACGTTGAGAGCACCAATTCGCTGATCTTCACGGGATCGCCGGAAGCGATCCAGAAGATCCAGGCGATGCTAAAAGACATCGACATCCCGACGCAAAAACATGCGCCGATCCAGCACATCGGAAAGACGACCTTCCTCCTCTACAAGCTGCAAAATGCGAGCCCCACGCAAATCACGACCTCCCTCAAAGCGATCTCAACGGATTTAAAAAAATCCGGCGCGGCTGATAAAGAATTCGTCTCGGCCCTCAGCAGCATGAAGTATGTGAAAGAGACCAACTCGCTCATGTTCACAGGCACCGAAGATGCCCTCGGGAAAGTGCAAAACCTGGTCGAAAAATTCGACGTCGCAAGTTTAGCCGCCCCCAAGCCGCAACTCACGCTACCGACCTCAACCGGAGGGCCGTCTAACTTCTTCATCTACCGCCCTCAGGCAACTACCGCAGAAGAACTTGGAAAAACGATCAACGACTTTGCAGAAAACCTCAAGCTCAGCGGCCTCAACGACCCCGATCTCTTCCAATCAATCGAATCGATGCGCTTTGTCTCTAACTCCCAATCGCTCCTTTTCACAGGAAACCCCAAAACACTCGATCGCGTTAAAGAGCTTCTCAGAGAATTCGACGTCCCATCTCCCAAGGAAGAAACGGCTGCACCCGCTGCTTCAGAAATCCAGTCGATCGACAACACAAGCTTCCTTGTTTACAAGCTGCAATTCCATCGCGGCGACGAGATCCAAGGAGCGCTGCGCCAGATTGGAAATGACTTGAAGACATCGAAAGCGACGGTCAACGAGGGACTCCTCAATGCAATCCAATCGATCCAATGGCTGGAGGTGACCAACTCCCTCCTCTGTTCCGGTGACGCCGAGACGCTCACAAAGCTGCGCGAGCTGATCAAAAACCTCGACATCCCGCTCAAGCAGGTCTTCATCGAAATGCTCGTCCTGCAAACCTCTCTCACCAACGCCGTCGACTTCGGCCTGGAATGGGGCGGTAAGATCAAATACAAAAACAAGTTCTCGGGCAGCTTCAACAACCTCCTGCCGACAGACACCGTCTCGAACGGCACCTTCTCCTCCAACTTGCAAAACATCACGGCATCGAATACGCCCGTACCGACAGACATTCCGTTCAGCTCCGGCTTCGACCTCGGCGTCATCGGCGATATCATCATGCACAAAAGCCAGTCGTTTCTCTCGCTCGGCTCGCTCTTAAACGCGATCCAGACCGACGGAGAAACGTCTGTCGTATTGACGCCGAAGATCATCGCTCAAGATGGCAAGACCTCGACCGTATTCGTTGGACAAAACGTCCCGTTTGCCGGCTCATTCATCTCCAACCAGTCGGCCAACACCGTCACGACCTCCAACCTCGAGTATCGCAATATCGGCTTCAGCCTAAGCATCACCCCAGTGCTTGGCAACTCGAACATCATCACCTTAGAGCTGACCATCGACAACTCGAGCGAGTCCACAGACAGCAGCGGCGCTACTTTTGACTTCCAAGCCGGACAAGCTTCAGGGATCACGACGAACCAAGCAAACCTGCAGACCACCGTCCACGTCCCCGACAGGCACTTCTTAATCTTGAGCGGCATGGTCAACAACAGCAACTCAAAGCAAGCGGCCGGAATCCCCTGTCTAGGAGGACTCCCGCTCATCGGCGCCGCCTTCAGCCAAAACAACCAGCTCGACTCGCTCAACAGCCTCGTCATCTTCATCCGGCCGACAATCCTAAACTCTCTCGACGAGATGAAGAAGCTGACGGCGGACCAAGAAGAGTTCTTCCGAGAGCAGACCGGCACACCCTTCCTCGAGCATAACTTCGATGAAGCGATGGAGTACATCAAATCGCCGGAAGATGAATAGACCTCTCTTAATTCTTTGCCTCCTCTTCGCTGCCTGCACACGCGTCTCCGATAAGATCGAGCCGCGCGTCTCCTACCAAATCCAAGAGCGCCACTTCTCCCGCCTCCAATCCGCCTTCACCTCCCTCACACCGGATGAGCGCGCGACCGACTGGGGCCGCGAAATGGCAATCGCATCCGCCTTCGCCCAATCGCTCGACCTCTACCGCGCCGTCTCAACCTACAAAAGAGCCGAGATCCTCATCCCCCCAGACCTCTCCCGCAAGCAAGAGATCGAATACGACATCCTCCTATGCTACTATCTAGGAAAACGCTACGACGAGGCGATCGAGAGCTTTGAGATCAGCACCCTGGCCCACGCAGACAAAGCCTTCCCCGCCTATCACGACCTCCTCCTCGTCCTCCTCGAATGCTACCGCGAACTAGAGGCCCCAGACAAAGAGCAGCGCATCGCCGAACTGATCGAAAAAACCTACCCCGACACCTCCGAAGAGCTCAAAGTCTCCTACTCCCTTCGGACAGGCGATCTCCCAGGCCTCCTCGCACTCAACAGCGACCTTCCCCACCCCTCCTATCTTGACCCCATGCTCGCCTGCTACGCAAAAGAACACAAATCCGTCGGCAAAGCCCAAGCCCTCAACGCCCTCCTCCCGGGAGCCGGCTATCTCTATATCGGACAAAAAAAGTCTGCCGCCACCGCCTTCCTCCTCAACGGCCTCTTCATCGCCGCAGCCTACCAGTTCTTCCACCGCGGCCACATCGCCGCAGGGATCATCACCACCACCTTCGAGGCCGGCTGGTACTTCGGCGGCATCTACGGCGCCGGTGAAGAAGCCAAGTACTACAACGAGCGTATCTATGAATACAATGCCACCCAAGTCCTCAACGAACACTCCCTCTTTCCCGTCCTCATGCTCCGCCACGCCTTTTAAGGGGCGCCGCCCCTTAACAACCCCCCCAAAAGGCAAGCCCTTTGGAAACCCATTTCATTTTTTCCGGCGCGCGCCGGAAAAAAAGAAAATTCTGGTATTGCTTCTTCCCATTCTTCTGGCCGCACGGGGCCCCTATTCAGAGCCATGGGGATGCGATGCCGGCTTGAAAACGCCGCCAATTGAAAGGATAGAAGAAAAAAAAGAAGGACTTGCGACGCGGATTGCCGACTCAATTATCCGCTTCCATCAGGAAGTGCTCTCCCCGGTCGATGGACCAAGAAGCTCATTTCGCCCAACTTCATCCAGATACATGCAGCTAGCCATGCAGCGCTATGGCTTTTTTCAAGGACTCTTAATGGGATTCGACCGCCTCATACGCGAAAATGACGAGGAGTGGGTCTATAGAACGGTCGAAATCGAAGGCAAGACCTATAAATTCGATCCTGCCTGGTCAGACAAATATCACTCGGCTCGTTGATCCATCTTTTCAAAAGCCAGTCGAACCGCTTCAATTCCTCCAATCGTAGCTCCGGCCACGATCGGTTTTCGGCAAAGAGCCACAACAAAGCCCTTATACGCTTCCGACAGGACGCCTCTAAAAGCTCCCTCCGGCTTCCCGGCTCCCTGCTGAATGATTTTTTTTGCTGCTTCTGTAAAAGAGCTCATATCATTTCGTTGTACGATCATCGTACGATAAATCGGGTGAGTGACCGGCGTAGCAATTGTACCTACGACAACACCAGAAAAGAAGTTGCTAGCCAGCTTAATTGCTCCCGGAGCATCCGAATTTTCTCCACCGGTTAGATAGGCATTCACAATCTTAGAGCCCGGAAAAATAATCGCGCTCCCTAGCATGGCAGCGCTCAATTGAGGAACATTTCCTTGATAAAACCCCCTAACTCCTTTTGCGGCAAAAATTTCTTTCGCACACTGCGGCGTCGTTTTACGGGAATCCAATTGAAGTCGCAAGGTGATATTCTCAGCCGGCGTCTTTACGGACGTCTCTGTGATCGCACCCACTACAGGCGGTAATACTGCCTGAGCTACAGGAGAGTCTGTCATTTCCTTCGCCAACTCGGATGTCGCAGAATAAGCCGACATAAAAATAACCCCTCCCGCCATCCTGCCGACCATCGCAACTGCAGATGCAGATCCAATATTATTGAACGCCGCACCCATGCGAGGTTTGTCCTTGCCCGGCTCCAGAATCGCAACCTGGGCTAGCCTTGCGTTGAATGGCGCCGCTGCAACAGTAGATGCGCCGCCTTTTGCAATCCCCTGCACTGGCGTTTTCAGCGGATGTTCCGATTGAGATGGCGCTTCCTCGCTTTCCTCAGAGGAGACAACAGCACTCTTGAACACCGGATTTTCAATAAAAGGCAAAGGAAGCGTTCTCTTCCCTGATGCCATCATCTCGACAGTCTCTCTTGTGATCCCTTGGCAGCCTTTAACAGTCGAATTGGTTGAAAAAGGGATAAATGAGGGCTTGCCGCTCTTGGCAGCCTCCAAATAGGGAAATGTAAATAGCTTTCCCGACGCCGTTGACGCAGCCGGAAGTGGACGCTCTGTTGAAGCTTGACTCGTACTATTTGGCAAACCTGAAACTGATGACATTATATACTCCGTTTTAAATTATGGTTATTTATAATAATACAGAAAAACTAAATTAACATAAATAAAAATGAATGATTATACACATGAATTAAATTTAAATTTTTACTTAAATAGACTTGCGCTTAAATTTATTGATAAATTTCTGTAGTTGGAAGAAACTCTTTAAGTCAATTTGGAACCCAAAAGGAGGGTCAAAATGACAGGAGTAACTTTCTCAAAAATGGTCGCGACCGCAGGCGCAATGGAAGGCATTAATTCGCACTTCAATAGGCTGAAAGAAGAGTATAGCAAAAGTCATCATGGTGAAGAGCCGACGTTTCGATGCCAGCGGATTGCAAGCGGTATGCTCGGCGGCATCACCGTCTCTCCCGTAGCCTTTGCCTGCAGTGAAACTCGCTCAGCCCTCCGGCAATTTCCGAGAGCGGCATCGAATTGGGAATTGATGCGCAACTACGTTCGCACAAATCCAAACCTGGGAGAGCGCTATTTAGCTCATGCCGGAAAGAGCATGTGGCAAGGAGCAGCGCTTGGGGGTGCAGCAGCAGCAGCCCACTCCGCCTACAGATACATGCAGAGAAGAGGCAGTCAAGACTAACCAATATCCCGATGGATCTGTTCTTGGGCATGGAGACACGCCTTCCAGGTGGAAAATTGCGGGTTGCTCTCATCGGTGAAGTAGAGGTTCTCAAGCCCAATCTGTTTGACCAAGCCTGCGCGGTGAAAGACGTGCCACACCTCTTCGGTAAGGCCGCTGATCACTAAGTGGCGCTTGGTCAAGGCAAGGGTTTCGTGCAGCTGCTGGATCGCAAGGCACATCGAAGCGTCCATATGATAGACGTTATTAAGGCGGAGCACGATCGCTTGCACGTTTGGATCCGATGCGACCGATTGGAGCGCCGATTGAAAGACGTCGGCCGAGCCGAAATAGAGATCGCCCGCAATTCCGATGATGCGCACCTTCCGGTGCACTTCTTCTTTAGGGCCGATCGTCATCAGCCTCCCCTTAGCATTGAAAGCGTATTCCACCAGATGCGGGATGGCAGATCTCCTTAAATACGTGCCGATGGAGATCACAATCCCAATAAAAAAGGCGATATCGAGGCTGAAGATCAAGCAAGAAACAAAGGTTAGAAGAAAGACCCATCGATCCTCTGTCGTCGTGCGCATGGAGAGCTTGACCTCTTTGAAATCAACGAGAACTGGCGCCGAAGCAATGAGGAGCGCGGCCAGGGAAGCAAGCGGAATATGCTGCACAAGGGGCCATCCGAAAAAGACAATCGCAGCGGTGAAAAACCCGCTGAAAATAGCTGCCAGGCGCGTCTTGGCCTTCGCATTGAAGTTGACCGACGTCCGGGTCGCGCTGCCCGACGCCGGCATTGAGCCGATCAGAAATGAGAGGACGAAGTTACCGGCCCCAAGTCCTAAAACATCTTGATTCACTTGGATCTGCTGGCCGCTTCGGGCAGAAAAATGGCGCGAAATGGAAAACACCTCCAACGTCGCAAGAAACGCGATAGCCACAGCCGCGGCAAAGATCTTGTTGATCAGCCAAAAATCGACGAGCGGCAGCGTCAGCTTGGGAAGCGGGTGGTCCGTCAGCCCGAACGTCTCTAAAGTAGGAGTCAGAGGGGCATTCACCAGCCAGTGGCTTAACGCATAGACGATGAGGGAGGCGATAACGAGCACAAACAATGCGTCCGGCAAGATCTTCCAGCTCTTTCTCTTGCGGATCAAAAGGAGAAGACCGAGCGTCCCGAGGCCAATTAGAAGCGTCTTCCAATCGGTCAACTGAAGATGGGCGAGGAATTTCCACGCTTTGAACACTTGCGAGACATCGGGCCCTTGCGAGGGGATGCCGAAAAAGTAATAAAACTGGTTGATGTAGATCGCCATCATGATCCCCATAAAATAGCCGAGGATCACCGGCCGGCTCACGAACTGGAGCAGCTTGCTCACATTAAAAAACGCCGCCCCGATTTGGATCAGGCCGGAGAGAAGCACAATCTGCCCTAGGATATGGAGCACAAGATCGTCCCTCGCCGCCCCTTCAATGGTGTCGAAATAGTTGTAGAGAATATCGGCGATCGAGGTCTGGATCAGGATCGCAACTCCCGTGCTCGGCCCCGAGATAAGGTGGCGCGATGATCCTAACGCCGCCGTAAAGATCGTCCCGAAAATCGCAGAGTAGAGACCTGCCGTAGGCGGGAGCCCCGCCAAAAGCGAATAGGCAATCGACTGCGGGATCGTCATCAGCGCAACCGCAAAGGCTGCAAGCAAATCATTTGAAAACGGCTTGAGCCCATAGCCGCTGAACTCGCGTCTCAATGGGGGAAAAGATACAGAAGGACTTCTTGGA
Organism: bacterium; assembly: GCA_021809325.1. Lineage (GTDB taxonomy): Bacteria > Chlamydiota > Chlamydiia > Chlamydiales > SM23-39 > JAKBAE01. The sequence continues at coordinate 51,226 of JAKBAE010000001.1, read as the reverse complement.
ACGCGCATAGGTATCAGAGAGATCGTTCAATTCCCCTTATAGAGGGGATTCAGATAAAAGAGTAGATGCCTTTTTCCCGCGCAGATCAAAAAAGAGCGGACAGCCCTTGAAGAGGTACATCTCGCGAAACTGATTGATCAAATACTTTTTGTAGCTCTCCACCATCAAATCGGGCCGATTGACGAAGAAGACAAAACGGGGAGGAGAGACTTGCGCTTGCGTCATGTAATAGATACGCAGCCGTTTGCCCAGATGCATCGGAGGGTGCACCCTCTGCACGCAGCGCTCGATGAACTTATTCAGCTCGCCCGTCCCGATGCGCCTGGAGCGCTCTTCGTAGACGCTCTTGACGAGGGGAAAGATCTTATCGGCGTTGCGCCCTGATTTCGCGGAGATAAAAACAGTCGGGCAATGCTTGAGAAACGGCACCTCCTCATGGACGCCGCGGAGCGCATGCTCCATCCTCAGCCCTTCGATGAGATCCCACTTGTTGAATACGAGAATGCAGCTTTTGCCCATCTCCTCAATTTCGCTGGCGATCCGTTTTTCTTGCGCCGTCAACCCTTCATACGAATCAAAGAGAAGCAGCACCACATCGGAGCGCCCGATCGCTTCCTGCGTCCGGATGGCGGCAAACTTATCGACCGTCTCCTTTTCCGCTTTCTTGCGCCGGATTCCAGCGGTGTCGACTAAAAGCACTTCTTCGCCATCGACCTTCCAAACCGCATCGATCGAATCGCGCGTCGTGCCGGCCGTCGGACTGACCACTGCCCTCTCAACCCCAAGGAGGAGATTGAGCAGCGTCGACTTGCCGACATTTGGGCGGCCGGCGATCGCCACACGAATCTTTGATGCTGTTTTGCCATCAGCCGGCTCTTCAGCGCGAGGAGGCAGAAGAGTAAAAAGAAGATCGACCAATTCAATTGTCTGATTGCCGTCCATCGCCGAAATCGCAAGCAAGTGTTGCAGCCCCAATTTGTGAAACTGATGCAAAAGCAGCTCGTCGTCTCTCTTTTCGATCTTATTGACTGCGACGACAGCCGGCTTTTTTGCCCTTAAAACCATTTTGGCGACTTCTATGTCCAAAGGCATGAGGCCCGCCTTCCCATCGACCACAAGAACGACCGCGTCCGCTTCCTCGATCGCCAAAGCCGACTGCCTCATCACCTCTTCATTAAAGGGAAGTTTTGACGCCGGATCGATCCCTGCCGTATCGATCAGGCAAAATCGGTTCCCAAAACTCTCCCCTTCGGCATAGAGGCGGTCGCGCGTAATCCCCTCTTCTTCATCGACAATCGACAGCCTCTTTCCGCTCAAGCGGTTGAATAAGGCCGACTTACCTACATTGGGGCGTCCGACAAGGGCAATTTTAGGCAAAAAGGATTCCATAGCCCTAAGAGAGTACCTGATTTGCCCGATTAAGGGAAGGGCCGGCTATCTCTAAAAAATTCTTTAATTTACATTAATTTATCATTCATAGTAAAATAATCACCTAACCAATAAAAGGTAATAATATGAATTCTATTGGATATCTAACTAGCAATGCAACGCAAATCCTATTTTCTGCCCTCCCTCAAGAAGGGGTAGCCAGTGCGCTAACAGCTGTTTCTCAATCCACAAGCCAAATCGTGGGATCAATCCCGGGCTCTGTATTTGCACTTGGAGCTGCGGCCGGAGGATTTGCTTTCTGGAGGCAGATCCAAAAAGAGCCCGCACCGGTGAATATTCAAGATAAAAACCTCGCTCTCGCATATCTACAAGAGGGGCGTCTGAGCCTGGGCCAGCTCCCCCATTTTAGCAATGACGCTGAGATCGTTCGCGCAGCGCTCAAACGCGATCCATTTGCCATCCGGCATGCAGGCAAGACGCTTCGCGAAGAAGCCGGCTTTCGAGAAATCGTAATGGAAGCAGTGGCCGCGTATACTCATCTCTATAGAAATGAGGACAATATTGTCTCTAGGGCACTAAACTCAATTTATTTATGGCGAAATGGCCCTCTCATGCAATACCTTCCGGAATTTCAAAACGACTATGAGATCTTTCACTCTCTGGCCCTGCTAAACATAAGAGAAATCCAATACGCAAGCCAGGAGCTTTATCAAGATCCCGTTTTTCGAGAGTTTGTAATTTCACGAATTCAAAATGACCCTTTCATATTGGAATATGCGAAAGAGCTTTGCGACGACTATGAAATCGTGGGGATGGCTATTGCTCATATGCCGTCAGCTCTTGCGTTCGCAGGCGAAGAGTTGCGCCAGCGTCCCGAATTCAACCATTTAAAACACATCGCCTACCTGAGAACCACAATAGTCGCAGGGGATGAGGTAATCCGAGATTCGATTTCCTATGAAGATGCTGTTTTGCTTGTGAGAAAAAACCCCTACTTAAGCCTCGATCATATCATTGACAGATGGCTCAATGAATATCAAAGGCTAAATCCATCCCAAATATGCGAAAAGCCGGAACTTTCCCTCGAAGGGGACAAGGAATCTGTCTTAAAGCTCTTTTTGCAGCGCGTCCGCGAAGTGAAAGACTATCGAGACGGCGGCCAAAGCCGGGCAGGCATCATTGAGCGCGTTTATCAGATGCTCCATCTTGCGTCTCAAAATGTTGAGTTCCGAGAAGATCTGATCGCCCTCTTAACGGAGGCGCAAACGGATTGCGACGACAACCCACTCATCCGTCTAAACGATATCGAAGTGATGTCCCATTTTTATGGAAATGAGCTAAGCGACGAAGAGTTCCGGCGGTTGGCCCTCGGCGCCGAGCGCTATGAGCGCCTCAAACAATACGTTTTATCCCACCATCCGGGGCATGAAGAACTTGAAACCCTCCTCTACTTACAAATCCATCTGAAAGATGATCTCGATTTACCGATCACAACCCGGAAGATGGGACATGAATCTTACGCCAATGTCACTCCGAAAAAATTATCAGAGGCAAGAGATGCAATCTCGTCTCTTTCGGATGAGGATTTGCTCTCTACCTCCTCTTATTGGGAAAAGCGGATGGCAACTAAACAAAAAGAAGCTCTCGCTAAGATCGATCTCGAATACGGGATCCTAGTGAATGACTTGGGCAGTCATTTCGAAGAAGACTACGAAAGCATACAAAAACCTCAAGAGCTTAAGGGTTTTTTAGATTACGCAAAAGATAAGGGCATAGCAAACGAATACTCCGCGCTCTGTGATTTTGTGATGGCTGAAAAAAGCCGGGCAATTGCCAATATTAGGTGAAGCAAATCTGAAAAATAGGTTATCATCGTCGGCCTTTTCCTAAACCACTGAGGCCGACATGCGCATTTCTCCATCATTTTCCAGATCCTATCCTACTCTACCTGATTTCGATGAGCCGGCACCAACCTCTCAGCCGGTTTCTGCCTCAAGCAGCGAGTCAAGCGCTATGGATCCTCACATCAATGCCGAACTTTCACAACACAAAATGAACTCAGAGTATCTAAAGGCTGCCATGGAAGGCGACTTAAACTCTGTATGTGCTTTTTTAAAGCACTGCACATTTCCAACACAATCTCATGGTGCTGCGCTGTGGCATGCGGCAAGCGGCGGCCATCTGCTTGTAATAAAAGAGTTGCTCCACTGGAACACCTGTTCACCTGAATGGAAAACTGAAGCCGTCTGGATTTTAGCGAACAATAATCACTTTGACATTATTGCACATCTGCTGAAATGCAAGCTGATAGAACCAAAGGATTTAATATCGGCTATCCGCACTTGCGCTATGCGGGGGCATCTGAGTGGCTTAGCGGCATTACTTGAAGCCGGGGAAATGCCGAAAAAAGAAAAAGAAGCGGCTCTCTTAGAGATCCTCAAAACGCCTCCTGAACAACAATGCACTCTGCCGGACATTGTATATGCCCTGCTATTAAACGGACCAGTCTCAAGAGCAGTGCTGGATGATGCGATCAATATAACGGATGAAAACCAAAGCCTGACTGATGAAGTTCGGGAGAAGATCCTCGAGCGGTTGGGACCGGCTCGTTTGAAGTCATCGCTTGCTGCCGGAAAAGTGGCGCAAAAGGACAGAGAGGAACTTCTTCTGAAAAGTGTTGCGAGGGGCTATCGACAACCGGACGTTTTGCCGGATATTGTGAAAGCTTTGTTATTTAAAACAACATTCTCAGAGGAAACGTTAAAAGGAGCAATCAGGCGCACACAAAGAAATAACACCCTGACTGCTGATGAAAAAGATTTAACTCTCAAATACCTGGAAAAAGCTCGCTAGCTCTCTTCTTTCCAGATCGCATCAAAAACGGCGATCAGCTCTTCGCGGCTTAAATAAGTGATTTGATCTGCCTCGTCCTGGCCTATGATCTCTTCCATAAGCCCCTTTTTTCTTTCGATAAGGGTGTGGATATGCTCTTCAATGGTATTTTTTGTCACCAGCTTGAAGACCTGCACGCCTCGATTTTGGCCCAAACGGTGAACCCTGTCGGTGGCCTGGTTTTCTTTGGCCGGATTCCACCAGCGGTCGTAATGGATGACAATTGAGGCAACAGTTAAGTCGATCCCGACGCCTGCGGCTAAAAGAGAGGCGACAAAGACCTCGCATGCGGGATCTTCGCGGAAGCGCTGGAGCTGCTCTCTCCTATCGCGGGTCGATCCTTTGATCGTCGCAAACCCGATCCCCTTTTTCTTTAAATAGGATTCGATGATCGCGAGCATATCGAGGTATTGGGAAAAAACAACCACCTTCTGCCCGCTGCCGAGCGCCTCTTGCAAGAGCTCGACGAAAAGGTCCCATTTGCCCGACGCATGGGAAGTCCACCCCTTGACATTTCCAGTTAAAAGCGTTGGGTGATCGCAAATCTGTTTAAGAGTAGAGAGAGCGGAAAAGACGTGGATGTACGAAACCGGCTTCCCCTGATCCTGTAAGTCGCGATACACCGTTTCGCGCATCCTGATCGCCGTCTCCCGATAGAGCCCCATCTGCTCTTCCGAAAGGTCGCAATAGGCGATCTCTTCGATCTTCTCCGGCAAATCGGTGAGCACCTCGCTCTTTTTCCGCCTCAGGATAAACGGCTTGACAAACCGCGCCAAGAGAGCTTTTTTATCCGGGTCTTGGTTTTTTTCAATTGGGTTGACGAACATCTCGCGAAAAATTGAATCGGGGGGCATGTAATTAGGCAAAGTCAGATCAAAGAGCGCCTTGAGCTCGCGCAGCCGATTTTCAATCGGCGTGCCGGTCAGGCCGAGGCGCATGCGGCTGCGGAGCGAGCGCAAAGCCCGATGGGTCTGCGACGCTGCGTTTTTAGCGATCTGGATCTCATCGAAGATCGCGATCTCAAAAGAATACTCGCGCAGATCTTCTCTTCCCGTGCGCAAAATCCCATAAGAGGTGAGAAGAAGATCGTATTTTTCCTCGAACTGCTCGAGCGATCGCTCCAAGCCGTAGTAGGTGCAGATGCGCAACTGGGGAAGATATTTCTGGAGGGAGTCTTGCCAGTGGTAGATGACCGAGGTAGGGCAGACGACGAGGTATTTGTTTTCCTTCGCCTCATCTTCATGGAGGATGGCGGCGAGAAGCGCCATCGCCTGGTGGGTCTTGCCGAGGCCCATATCATCGCAGAGAAGGCCGGAGAGTCCATGGCAATAGAGAAACCAGAGCCACTGCACCCCGATCTCCTGGTAGGGCCGAAGCGTCGACTGGAGACGGCTGAGATCGAGCAGGCGGTGGGTCTCAAAACGGCTGATCTCCCCCAAGAGCTCGCGTGCGGCTACGGCTTCCGGATCATCTCCTTCCGGAGGGCGGATCTCTTCAAAGACGGTGAGGCGGATCCACTCGAGGGTATTGAGCCGCACACAGCCCCGCTTGTTATCAAGGCGCGCTTTCGGCAGCTGCCTTAGCCAATTGAAACGGGCCTCTTTCAAGAAAAGGAGTCCGGCAGAGGAAAAGAGATGGTTTTTCTTCTTTTGGAGCGCCTCCCAAATCGCAAAGAGATCGATATGGCCCCCTTCCGAAACATACAGGGCGTCGACCAGCCAGCCTGGGGACCGCTTTTTGCGCTCGCGGCTGATTTTCCGGATCTGCAGATGGAGTTTTTGAGGCTTGATAAGCTTCGGGTCGCACTCCAACAGATGCTTTTTGAGAGGCTCCAATTCATAAGCGAGGAAAGCCCCTTCCTGGCTTTCGCTTAAAACAAGCTGTTCCCGATATCTTTCAGGAAGGCGCGAGGTAGGCGGCAGCTCGAAAAACCCCCCTTTGGGCACGTAGACGAAATCTCCATAGAAACCGACTTCGGAAGGGAGAATGCCTTTTGCAAATTCGCACTTCGGAGCAATCGCAATCCGCCCCTCATCGTTGACGCGGATCGAAAGCCCCATCCGCTCGATGGGAGAGCGCTGGGCAAAAAACCCCTGCACCTGTTCAAGGTCCTCTTTATGCTGCGATAGGAAATTACCCAGTTCTTTTTGGGGAACGACAAGGCCGGGATGAAGAGGCATCCTTCCACGGCTCTGCTTTTTCATATAAAACCCTTGCCCCTTCAAATAAACCCATTCTTCGAAATCAATAGCCCCTTCAAAGTGTTCTGGATAGTCGAGCTGAGCTCCGAATGAGAGGTCTCCATCCGGCGTGAACGAATAGGTAAGGTGGGCTTCGAGCGAACCAAAATGGGTCTGGAATCCCGGAAACTGATGAAGCCAGTGGCGATGGCGGTTGATGAAATCGGCCACTCCTTCACGGGGAATGATTTTATGCGCCTCTTCAAACATAAGCTCTTCAACGCAAAAAAAACCGTTTTCCGGCAAATAGACCCAAGGAAAAAAAGGAGCCGCCTCTTCTTGTTCCATCTCTTTTGGCTCGAAAAGATAGAGCTGAATGTGGAGATTGGCCGTCTCATCAAAGTAAAGCCGGTAGCGGGCGCGGACAGGATCTAGATGAAGAGGGACATCCAGCCATTTTTCAATCGTCTTGGCCGATCGGGAAAGAAAGGGGCCGATCTCTTTCTCTTCAATCTTCCCTTTTTCAAGAAGCGGGTCGGCCCGCTGCCGATAAAACCCGGTTCCTTCCACATAGAGCCACTCCCCGACAGGGATGCCTCTGCCTCCCCCTTTTTTTTCTTCAGCTTCTTCTTTTCGACCGATCTCCAGACAGCGCCCTGCGGCATTGTAATGGATTGTTTCCAGAAGAATCTCTTCACGGTCCACGACCGTAAGATTCGATTTCACCGTTCCTAGAGAAGGGATGATCCAAGGCCAGTTCGCATCCGAGATATAACACTCAATCCGCACATCGGAAAAGCGGATGGCCACTTCTCTCGGCAGCTCGCCGCTCTTTCCTTGAAAGACAATTTCAGGCTCTTGTCCCGAATCGGCCAGCCACATGAGCCATTTGGCCAGATCGCACCAAAAGGAAAGCTCAAAGCGCAGCGAATGGCTCGCTTGTCCCTCGCGCCAATGCTCTAACTCCTCCGCCGAGAGGTTGGAGAATTTGATCGACGTCTCTTCCGTCTCTTCAACCCTGTCCGAGACAATTGCGCTTAGGCGCCTTTTCCCCTCTTCCGTCATCCCCTCGATCAAAAAGAGTTCCTTTTTTGTCGTCGACTCGCAGACGTACGCATTCTCTTTTTGGTTCAAACAATTCGTCTCATAACCGTGTCTTTTGCTTGCCATTTGAAAAAGACGGTTCCAAAACGATCTCTGAAAGCGGACATGGAGCGGCTCGTTCGTTTGATTGAAAATCCGAAGCCACGCGGCCGCCAGATGGGGGCACCCTCCCGCCTTTTCAGACAGCGCGCAAGTGCAGAATGCATCAGTTAAACCCTCTGCCTGGATCTGCAAAAAGGGATAAAATGAAGTGTTGCGGTCTACCACTTCAACCTGATAGGTGCCGCGCGAATAGATTGGCTCTTGTACAGCGTTTCTGGACAAAAGAGCTCCTGCGGCTTTCTCGTATTCAGAAACGAAGAGAGGCGCGTCCATCCTTTAGGAACCTATGTAGACCTTCTTCTCAGTCTATGCTGGTTGCTATTTTTCCCGCTACGCCAATCCGAATTTATAGATATAGCAATATTTTTAATTAACTAAAATTATTGCTTGAATTGACTAAATATCAAAACCAATTAGAAAATAGATTTCTTATATTAAATGAGGTGTCTCATGAAAACGAAATTGATTCTCCTTCCACTGCTTGCCCTGACAGCGCTTAGCGCCGAAGAGCCTCAAGAGACGGCCGCCCCAACCGTCAAACAAGAACACGGCTATGTGAGCTTTGGCCTCGGGCCTGCTCCTATTCCCCTTCCGATCTTTAGCGGGGGATATCGGATGCAAAGCGGGCATCATGGCGCCGACGCCTCTTTGCAAGTAAGTACGGTTGTGAGCTGGACGCTTTTGAAAGCCAATGGCTACTACCTTCATTACTTCAACCCGTGTGCTACATCGGAGTTTTACGCCGGCGGCGGAGTGACGGTGGGATCGATCATTGGCGATCATGGCGGTTGGTTTACCGGCCCGGAATTTGTCTTTGGTAAACAGTACCTCACTGAAGGCCAGCACATGCGCTTCTTGCAAATGCAAGTGACCTTTCCAACTGTGAGCTGGATGCATCACCACCATGTAGATGTCACAGCATTTCCAATGGTAGCACTCAGCTACGGCTGGGGATTTTAAGCCGAGAGCACAAGATAGGAGCGGATTCCCGCTCCTATTCAATTTTAATACAAAATACATTTCTTCTAATTATAAAAATCCATAGCACTTCAAAATAAACACACAAATCAATATGCTTAAATAAAACAAAACCAAGGCTCTGCATGGAAAATATTTCATTTAACTCTATCCAACCCTCTTTCCGGATGAGATATCCCATCCCCGAACCGTTAAAATTGCCGTCCGCCCCCCTTACAACTATTTCGTCATCCAAAGCAACAATGCGCAGAATGCGGCTGGAATCTCAAATCTTGCAAATGCAGATATGCCCGGAAGAGACCCTTGCAGAGAAAACAGAGATTGTAACCCAGACGATCACAAAACTCAGCGATGCCATTCAAAATCATGTAATCCAGACGCCTGAAGACAGGCGCCTGCTTAAAATCGCCCGCAAGCTAAAGGCCAGGCTCCAAGAATTTATTCCACTTCTCTCCACTTATCCGGTGCCTGGCTGTTGCCGTTATGCTGGTGAAGACTACCTAACAACCGTAGTTGCAATTGCGGAAAAACAAGAGCGGGTAGAAAACGCGATTAAACTGATTCAAACCACTCCTAAGTACCAAGACGAAAAAGTATGCGGCTATTTTAGAAAAGTTGCAGCGAAATTAAAAGAAGGGATCAATGTGCCCTTGCCCGATTATTTCCATGCTACAAGGGCCGGCCTCGAAAACATCATCCGAACGGAGACGATCAAGCAGTCTGCCAATGGCGCAGCAGGCCCCGGAACCTACGTCTCTTGTAACAATGAGGGGAATTTTGGATATGGGCACCATGCGTTTGCAATTGATGAAAGCTGCTTCATAGATACACAAGGCGCCTGTTTCACAGGAAGGATGCCGAACGGAGAGGTATTTTATAGCCTATGGGTGGCTGTGTTAAAGGATATCCCCATCTTGGAAAAAACCATTGCCTTCATCGATACCGATCTCGATGATATCCCTTATGTACGAGCCCTCCTCGAAGAGCAGAACTTACAGATCGATGTTCTAGACAGAAAGACTGGACGCCTCATCCACGAAATTTTCGATGCGAGCACCAAAAGGCGCGAGCTCCCCTCTTTTTCTTGGAGAAAGCTGCGAGCAAATGACTACCTCCCGACAAACATGTATCTACGCAGCGAACTTGGAAATTTCAGAGATTTTAAGCCCCAAGGACTTTCGTTAGAATAGGCCTTTACCGTCAAATACCTTGCGCGCCGGCCCTGCCATCCAGATGCGGCTGAACGATCCGTCGAAATGGATTTCGAGATCGCCTCCGGGATAACAGATCCGCACCGGGCTATCCCATCCATAGACCCGAGCGCCAATCACTGCAACGGCTGTAGCGCCGGTCCCGCAAGCCTGGGTCTCGCCCTCGACGCCCCTCTCAAAAGTCCTGACGCGGACGAAGTTTTGCCCCGCCGCCGCGACATTGACATTGGCCCCGCGCGGACCAAAAAGCGGGTGGCTCCTTAGGATGGGGCCTATCTCATGTAGAGGAACGGCCCCTACATCAGGGACAAAACAAACTGCGTGCGGCACGCCGCTATCGACAAAATGGACCTCTTGACCATCAATCCAATGGCTGTCCCATCCGCTCACAGCCCCCATTTCCACGCGCACCTGGCCGTCAACCATCTCGGCTGACAAGATTTTTTCTCCGACAGCAACCCGGTGAACCGCACGATCAATTCCTAAATCTTCCAAAAACCGGACGAAACAGCGCACGCCATTGCCGCAGCCTTCCGCCTCGCTTCCATCGCTATTGAAAATGCGCATGCGGGCATCGGCTTGAAGATCGTTTTGGAGGAGCAGCACGCCATCGGCGCCCACCCCAAAACGGCGATCGCAAAGCCTGCTAATTAAATCTGCATCGCCGCTAGGAAAGAAAGAGGCGCGATCGTCAACGACGATAAAATCATTGCCCGCGCCCTCGTATTTGGAAAACGAAAGTTCGATCACTCTTTTCCGTGCTGCTTTTCGAGATCTTTCAAGCTGGTGATAATCCCGTCGAGAAGCCCAAAGTCTTTCGCTTCCTTCGACGACATCCAGTTGTCGCGGTTGATCGCCTTTTCAATCGCCTCCGGATCTTTGCCGGTCGACTCAGCGTAGATATCGACGATCATCTTGCGGGTCTTGAGCATCTCTTTCGCTTGGATATCGAGATCGGTCGCCTGGCCGCGGATCACCCCGGAAATGAGGGGTTGGTGGATCATGATCCTGGAGTTGGGCGTCGCAAAACGCTTGCCCTTGGCTGCGGAAAGGGATAATAGAGATCCCATCGATGCCGCGAGCCCGGTCACGAGCGTGCTGACGGGAGACGAGATCATCTTGATCTGGTCCCATATCGCAAAGCCGGAGTCCACAGAGCCGCCGGGAGAGTTGATCACAAAGAGGATCGGCTTGCCCGGAGCGATATGTTCCAGGTACCAGAGCTTGCGGATGATCTCCTTGGCGCTGTCCGAATCGACGGCGTCGGAGAGGAAAATCCGGCGTTTTTCCAAAAGGGCAAGATCGATCTTGTCGCTTAAGGTTTTCATACAATTTTTTTCGGTAGATTCAGATGGGGGCATGGCAATTCTCCTTCTCTTTCATTGTCCCAGCCGGATCAATTTTCGTCGATAAAGAGTTCGGGGTAGAGCGGAAAAGCTTTGAGAAGATCCCCTACCCTCTCCCGCGCAGCCTCAAGAGCCGCAGGCTCAACAAACGCCTTTGCCCTGGACGGGGCTCCCGTTTTTGCTACGATCTCCGGCTTGGCGGCTTTGAGCAGATCGACCATGATCGAGGCGATCTCCTTCATTTCTCCCTGCTTCATCCCCAAGGTCGTCGTCGCAGGCGTCCCGAGGCGCACACCCGAGGTATACCAAAACCCGTTGACATCTTCCGGGATGGCGTTGCGGTTCGAGGTGAGCCGCGCCTCCCTGAGCACCGTCTCCGCCTGCCTCCCTGTCAAAGAAAAGCTCTCCATCACATCGAGGATCAGCAGATGGTTGTCGGTGCCGCCGGTCAAAACGCGAGCGCCGTTCGCGATCAACGCCTCGGCCAGCGCCTTCGCATTCTCAATGATCTGGTGCGCATACACCCGAAACGCAGGCTCTGCCGCCTCCTTAAACGCAATCGCCTTGGCCGCCATCACATGGGGTAAGGGCCCTCCCAATACAATTGGACAGCCTTTGTCGACCACTTCGCGAAATTCTTCCTTGCAAAGCACCAGCCCGCCTCTTGGGCCTCTAAGGGTTTTGTGCGTCGTCGAGGTGAGGATATCGGCAAATGGCACCGGATTGAAATCCCCCGTCAGCGCCCCTCCTGCGACAAGGCCCGCAAAGTGGGCCATATCGACCATTAGTACGGCGCCAACCGAGTCGGCGATCTCGCGCATCTTGGCAAAATCGATGAGCCTCGGATAAGCCGAATACCCGGCAATCAAAAGGAGCGGCTTTTCCCTCTTCACTTGGCTCTGCAGATTCGCATAGTCGATCAACCCCGTCTTTGGATCAACGTCGTAAGAGACGGCCTGCATGATCTTAGACGAAATATTGTGGCGGAAGCCATGGGTCAAATGGCCGCCCGAAGAAAGGGATAGCCCCATCATCTTCTGGCTAAGGAGAATCTTTCTAACCCGCTCATATTCCTCCGGGCTCAGCTCGTCTACGCTCTTTTTTCCAAGAGCTTCCACCTCTCTCGTCTGCACCTTTTGCACCAAAACCGCCCAAAAAGCGACGAGGTTCGCATCGGCTCCGGAATGGGGCTGCACATAGGCATGATCAGCGCCAAAAACGCGCTTTGCATACTCGACAGCCAAACCCTCTACCGTATCGACATTCTCGCAGCCGGCATAAAAGCGGTGGTTCACAAACCCCTCGCTATACTTATCGGTCAGCAAATTTCCCATCGCCAGCTGCACAGGCAAAGAAGAAAAATTCTCCGATGCAATCAGCTTCAAATGGGACCTCTGATCCCTCAGCTCCTTGACAACGCTCTCGGCAATCTCCGGAAACGACGCCCCTACCGCATCGAGCGACGCCATATAAGCAATCGCCTCAGCCGTTTGCTTCTCTTCCGGCACACGCGTAAAATAGTTTTTTAAATACGAGGAACGCCCTGCTCTCATCTGCTTTTCCATCACCGCCATCCCCCTCCTCCTGATTAAAGAGCCCAAGATACTAGGAATCGCAAACCAATGCAACTTTTAAGGGCTCCGCCCTTAGACTGGCCAAGGGGACATGTCCCCTTGGAACCCCATTGTTTTTTTGCGAAGGCAAAAGGGAGTCCAGAGGGACTTGTCCCTTTGGCCGGTCTAAGGGCGGAGCCTTTAAATGAACACCGCATTCGTAAACAATATTTGAAACTTGCGCCTTACTCGCTCATGAGCTAAAGTACTTGCAGGTCTTTTTACTTCAGGTGTATTCCCATGTTGCAGGAACTTAAAGTTGTTCTAGAAATCCAAGAATTCGATATGAAAATGATCCGCCTCATGCGGCTAAAACTGGAGAGGCTCAAAGAGCTTCAGCATATCGAGGGGCTGCGCCAGGAGCTGCGCAAGCAGCAGGTCGAAAAGGAGGAGGAAATCTCCGAGCTGAACCGGACGATTGCAGCGCAAGAAGCAAAGATCCAGGAAATCCAAGAAAAAATCAAGAAGCTGGAAGCGCGCTCGAACTCGGTCAAGAAAGTCGACGAGTTCAATGCGCTGACGCAAGAGACAACGCAGAGCGAAAGAGAAAGGATCGCAACCGAAAACATTACGAGCGATTTGATCGACAAGCGCAACTTGGAAGAAGAGATTCTCGAGAAGATCAAGCAAAGCTTGACCGAGTCGGAGGAGAGCAGCCGAAATCTCGAATTGGAGATTGCAGCGAGCATCCGCGCGATCAACCAAGAAGGGCAGGAAGTGAAAGCGGGCCGCGACGAGCTGGCAAAGACGGCCGATCCCGAAGTATTGCGTATTTATGAACGTCTGCTGAGAAATAAGAAAGACCGCGTTGTCGTCCCGCTCGAAAACAGAACTTGCAGCGGATGCCACATCGCGTTGACGGCGCAGCACGAAAACGTGGTGCGAAAAGGCGAAAAACTAATCTTCTGCGAACACTGCTCGCGCATCCACTATTGGCAAGCAGGCGAAGAGGCAGGAGAAGGTGCAGGCGGGCCGAAGCGCCGCCGCCGCCGCCTAGCAGGTGTATAAGTTTTGTCGGGGAGTGGACTATCGCTGCAAATAGCAGAGGAAAGTCCGGACTTCAGAGGAGAGGATACCAGCTAACGGCTGGGAGCTCTCACATGTGGGAGCTACGGAAAGTCTAACAGAAAACACAGCGTCGGCCAAAAGCCGGGAAGCCTGAAAACATCGGTCTAGTGGGCCGATCGCACCCGGGGGAACCCGGGGCGCTGGAAACCCTATCCGAAGCAAGGCCGAATCGAGCCGTTTGAGCATCTCCCGCTAGGCTCTAGCAGGCCGCCTGAGGGATCCGGCGACGGATCTCCCAGAGGAATGATAGTCATCCGCGAAAGCGGAAACAAAATCCGGCTTACAGCTCCCCGATCTTTTTTAGAAATCTACATGAAAATCGAAGGTAAGACCTTCCATCGTTACAGGCTGATTGCCAACCGTTGGCAGAGGCGCAGCAAAGGTTCGCAAAGCGACCGGCAAGTTGAACTGGTTCCACCAACAGTTGGCTTCCCATCCTGCATCCACGCTCAAAGCTACCTTGCCGCAATCTAAAAAGCGCTTCCACCCAAGACCGACAAAGAGCTGCAAGTTGGGAACAAGCGCATAAAAGGCGTCTACGAAACGGCGGTCGAGAGCAAACTCTGACGAGCCTAAGTCAAGTGAATCCGAAGTGGTCCAAACGCTTGTTTTTCCATAGAGAAGCGAAGCGGAAGCTTTTCCAAGAAGATAGATCCCAAGGCCGATCTGCCAATCGCTCTCCACACCAAGCCTGGGGCCGATTCCCCACCAATTGTTTTTTGCAAAAAATCCTTGTTGCAAAGGGGTCGTCAGTTGCAGAGGCCCGGAAAAATTGCTGATGAACTTCTGGTTAATCCAAGCAGTGCGAAGAGAGAAAAGCGGGCGGAAGGAAAGAGAGGGCGTCGCAAAATAGGCGCGCCCTAGCTCGAGGTCAATCGCGTTGAAGAACATCTTCCAGCTCCCGTAAGCAATGCGATAGGGCCCAAAGTTCGTAAAGTCAGCAACCGGCCACTGGGGATAATAGCCATCTTTACTCAACCCAAGCGGGATATCGCTCCGGATATTCGTCGATTTTGCATGATTCTGATACCAAGTCCAGTTGACGAAGAGATCCCAACGGTCGTAATCGCTGTTCCAGCCAATGCCAAGACGCCATCCGGGATCCCAATCGGGCGTAACCCGGACGATCGACCCGATGCTATTGCCTCCGTCGACGGCGGAATATTTCCCTCCGCTGCTCTCGCTCAAGGCTGTGCTGAAGCCGTGGTTTTCAGAGCGCCACCAGAGAAACTCAAATTGAAATGCGCATCCCTTCGCATTCGGAGCGCTTCTAGCAAAGCAGCTGCACTTTGGCTCCACAACTCCGCATGGCTCTTCGGAGTGAAGAGTAGAGCAGCAGGCCAAAGATGCAAGGACAAGTTTTAACCGCATTCCCGTATTTCCATAACGGATTAGCAGAAACTATTCAAGCCCCTTAACATCTACCGCAATATTAGGTAATATTACCTTAAATAAAGGTAGTCCTATGTTAGTGTCCTTTGGTATTAGCTCGGGGATGCGTCCGGTCATAAACATCCCGTTTGAGTTTAGTAGAAACGTGCGTATAGATTGTTGTGGTAGCAAGCGTTGCATGGCCAAGGAGGAGTTGGATTGTTTTGAGGTCCATTCCGTTTTCGAGCCAATGCGTCGCAATGGTATGGCGGATGGTATGTGGGGTGATCCGCTCAGACAGGCCGCTTGCCTTCAAGTAGGCGGCAAAATTCCGGTCGACCGAACGGGATGTGAGGCGCTTTCCCCATCGATTTAGAAAGATCGCTTTGTTATCGACTTCGGGTTTATGCTCTTTTGTCTCAAGGCCACGCTCCGGGCTGTAAAGATATTTCGTGATCCAACCCGCCGCGGTTTGCGTGATGGGGGCGCTTCTTTCCTTCTTCCCCTTGCCGAAAATGGAAAGAGTCAAGTTCCTCTCGTCAAAATCGAGACGGTTCAATCCTACGATCTCGCTTAAGCGAAGCCCCGAGCTGTAAAGAAGCTCCATGATCGCTCGGTCCCTCAGCCCAAGATAGGAGCTCGTATCAGGCTGGGCAAAGAGCTGCTCGACTTGGGAATAGCCGATGCTCACAGGAAGCTTTCGCACTTTTTTCGGACTCTCGATTTCATCGAGAGGGCTCTCTTCTATAAGCTTTTCTTGGATCGCAAACCGAAAGAGGCTTCGCAAAGCAGAGAGCCTTCTTTGGATTGTCTTCACGCCCGCCCCTTTTGCATGTAGATGGGCAAGATAGCGCCGAACACTTCGTTTCGTGACCGAGGCAAGGAAAAATTCTTGCCCTTCTTCTTGGACAAAGGAGGCAAATCCATCGAAATCCTGCGCATAAGCGCGAAGCGTATGGTCGGAGGCCCCCTTGACTAGCCGCAAATGCTTCAAAAACCGGATTTTCGCTTCTTCAAAGTGCATAATTTCCTTTTAATTAAGAGCGCATTTTTGATAAAATGCAACAGCAAGGAACACATTTTCAATGATTACTTTACAAGCGATTACCAAACGCGTCGGAGGACGCACTCTTTTCGAAGACGTTACCGTCACATTTAATGAAGGATGCCGCTACGGTCTGACCGGCCCAAACGGCTCGGGCAAATCGACCCTGCTCAAAATCGTCATGGGGGTGGAGCCTTCCACATCGGGAACCGTAGCCCTTCCGCGAAAGGTGGGTTTTCTCAAGCAGCAGATCGAGGAATTTGCAAACTACAGCGTCCTCGATACCGTTGTGATGGGAAACAACCGGCTTTGGAATGCGATGCAAGAGCAAAACCGGCTCTATGAGCAAGAGATGACCGATGAGATCGGCATGCGCCTCGGCGAGCTGGAAGAGGTAATCGCCGAAGAAGACGGCTATAGCGCCGAGTCCGATGCAGCAGTGCTCCTTACCGGCATGGGGCTGCCTGAAGATCTCCATACGAAAAAGATGTCGGAGATCCCAACCGACCGCCAATTCCGCGTCATGCTCTGCCAAGCGCTCTTTGGCCATCCGCAAGCGCTTCTTCTCGATGAGCCGACCAACCACCTCGACCTCGAATCGATCTCCTGGCTCGAAGGGTTTTTGCGCAACTATACAGGCACGCTGGTCGTCGTCAGCCACGACCGCCATTTCTTAAATGCGATCACCACCCACATCGCCGACATCGACTATGAAACGGTCATCATTTATCCCGGCAACTACGATGCAATGCTGGTTACCAAAACGGCTGTCCGATCGCGTGCGGAAGATGAAAATAAGGCAAAAGAAAAAAAGATTTCGCAGCTCAAAGAATTCGTCGCTAAATTCGGCGCAGGAACGCGCGCTAGCCAGGTGCAATCCCGAGTCCGGGAAATCCAGCGCCTGCAGCCCCTCGATCTAAAAAAATCGAACATCCAAAGGCCGTACATCCGCTTTTCAGCTCCGGAAAAGCAATCCGGGCAAGTGGTTGCAAAGATCGACTCACTGAACAAAGCCTATGGGGACAACCGGGTGATCCGGAATTTTTCTCTCGAGATTCATCGAGGGGACAAGATCGCCGTGATTGGAAATAACGGCCGGGGAAAGACGACTCTTCTCAAGATGCTTGCAGGCGCCCTGGCCCAAGATGGCGGTTCAATCGCCTTTGGACATCAGGTCGAGACTGCCTATTTTCCGCAGAACCACGAAGAGATCATCGACAAGAAAAGCCCGATGAGCGCCTTTGACTGGCTTAAAGAGAGATGCAAGACGATGTACGACCAGGATGTGCGCGGAGCTTTAGGAAAAATGCTCTTTTCCGGCGACGACGCCTTTAAGCCAATCCGGGCCCTTTCCGGAGGAGAAACGGCGCGTCTCATCCTCGCATCTTTTTTCTTGTCATCCCCAAATTTCCTGGTTTTCGACGAGCCCAATAACCACCTCGATCTCGAAGCGGTCTCAGCACTTGCCTGGGGATTAGAAGATTTTAAAGGGACGGCGATCGTTGCAGCGCACGACCGCGATCTGATCAACGGCTTTGCAACCAAGATCATCGCCATCGAAGAAGAGGGGATCCAAATCTACCAAGGCCCTCTGGAAGAGTATCTGGAAACGAGAAAAAACGTGAAGAAATGATTCCGGCAACCCGGCGAAAGTTTCTCAAAAGTACTCATGCGGAGCAGCACAAAAAATGCGCTCAACTGCTTCGCGATGCGTATGAGAAACTTCTCAATCAAAAAGAGGTCTCTTTCGATCGCTACCAACAGATCCTATCTTGGATGAATCTGGATCCATTTGAAAAACAAGATTTAAAAGAGATCGCCAACCGCTATCACTGGCACTTGGAAAAAGCGGGGCGCTTTCTTAAAGAGCATAATTTGCTGCCAAGCCTTCGTACGGGCGACCGGACGCCCAAGACAGATTATCTTCCGGTTGCCATCTACCTCGACTATATCCGCTCAGCCTATAACGTCGGCAGCATCCTACGCACTTGCGAAGCCCTGCGGATCGGCTCAGTCCATTTCTCTGAAAAGACTCCCTTTGTCGACAACGAGAAGGTCGCTCGGACGGCAATGGGGGCTGCAACACTTGTATCTTGCTATAGAGGCACTCCACTTTCAGAGCTTCCACGGCCGATCCTCGTCCTCGATACAAGCGATGATGCGATCCCTCTTTCCAACTACCTCTTCCCCCCCTCTTTTACCCTTGTTCTCGGAAACGAAGAGGTCGGAGTTTCAAAAAGCTCTTTAGCTTTAGCCGATACGCTCTTAGAAATCCCTCTTCTCGGAGCAAAAAATTCGCTGAATGTCGCCTGCGCATTTGCCATTGCTTCTGCTCAAATCCGCACCCAATTCAAAATTGGTTAGACTATGGCACAACAATTATTAGACTGACCTTTAATTTCTTTGCTTAGAAAACACTCGATTTCTATTGGAATTTCCAAAACTCCCCAGTAAACATTTCCCCCGTTGAGAGTTATCATTTGTTCATAGGTGTAAACACCCCATACTTCAACATCACACCCTGTATCCACACAAGCGATTAGATAGTTTCGTTTAGGAAGCTTAGGATATTTACAAGTCTCCCCTCTCATTGCAAAGGCAACAGCATCGCTCCTCTTAATTTTAACGATTGAGCGCAACTGGTTCATGCTGCCTATTTTTATAACATCCCCTTTGCGTTGATGATGAAGCAAATGCTGTTTCAAATTCGCCTGGTCTGATAAAGCTCGTACACTCATTTTTCAAAGCCCGCTGGATGAATAGAGCTTGTTTGGATAATACACCATTTGGCGCACCTGCTCAGCTGTGACGATAATGACTGCAGTCGTCTTGTTATAGGTGCGCCCATTTTGTGAAAATGGGAGATAGGTGATGGTGAGATAAGCGCCTGTAGCAGTAATCGACTGAACAAACGGGATGAACCCATTTGTAATCGGGGGGTTGAAAGGCCCCGCTAACGTAGTAAAAATCCCAATCGAGTTTTGCCCTGCTTTAAAATTGTCTTTAAAGTCCGGATTTGTCGTGAAATCGGTAAATACCGAAACGAGGTCCGCCGCTCGTAAGGCTGGGTCCATATCATAGCGAGGCAGCTCCCCTTTCGGATAAAAAGAAACAGGTCCGGGCGGCGAAATCGCCCGGGGCGAATACATCACCGTAGCCATCATTTCAATCGGAACGATGATGTATTGATTTTGGGTTGAAGCCCCGCTTGGGAGATAGGTAATTGTCAACAAAGTCCCATTTGGCGAGGAAACTGCGCTTTGTACATAAGGAATAAAGCCTCCCTGCACAAAGCGGGCAAAGATCGGGCTGGTGATAAACCCGCTCGACGTTTGAACCGCTACTTCTGAAAGACTTGTATAATAAGTTCCCAGTGGATCTGTGAACGTCGTTACAATTGACGAGATCTCGGGGCCGCGAAGCGCCGGATCAATCTTAAAAAGCGTCAAAGGCGGATCGGCTAAGAGTACAGAGGTTGTTAAAAATACAGAGATCCAAAATTTCATCACAAGAGCTCCCTCCAAAAAAAACAAATAGACAGTAAATTTTAGATCAAGGGCGGTTAAATGGAAAACTTTTTTTTACCGGACTTCGCCTTGAAAAAAAGCATCGCCCAAAAATTTTCCTTTAAAAAAAAGAAAATTAGCTTATTGTGAAGAAATATGATGATCGGGCTATTTGTTATCTATCTAGCATGCTTAATCTTGATTTTGCTTCGAAAGCGTCTTGCCACGTTCGTCATCGTGCTCATTAATGTAGCTTTAGGTTTGTTGATGCTTTTGTACCATGCTACAAGTAGCATACCTATCCGATTATAGGAGTGGAGCGGAATGTTAACGCTACAAAGAACTTTCAACATCATATTCATTTTAGTTCTATGCTTTGTCCTTGCCTCGGCTTTTGCTTACCAAATCATTAAGCACGAGGAGCCTTGCCCGCTTTGCTATTTACAAAGGCTTTCCATGATGGGAATTTCAATTTCGCTTCTTATGAATCTTCGATTTGGAATTAAAGCGCAGCATTATGGCCTTGCGATCGTTTGCGCCCTTTTAGGAGAAGCAGAATCTTTGCGCCAAATTCTCCTTCATATTTGCCCTCAATTCCCTGTTTTCGGCGAACCTGTTTTTGGATTCGATCTATACATGTGGGCATTTATTGTTTTCACCCTCTCTATCTTTTCTTGCGCTGTCCTTTTGATGATTAAAGGGTATGCATCTCAAGTAGAGTACCTCCCTACATGGTCGGGCATTGAAACTGCTACCTTCATTCTGGTCTGTCTTCTTATCTTGGGCAATATTGGTTCAACGTACTATGATTGCGGCCTTTCCGCATGCGGTGATTAAAACGCTATTCTATTGGTAGGGTTTTCCAATATTCATACTGTTTCTTCTCAAAGTGCATCTTGTAAAGAATGCACTTCTTCGCCTCTCTCAAGAAAATGTAGTCTTCAACAAAATATCTTGAAGTCTTATCGAGCTCCAGCACTTAAGCGTTCCTCGTTGCCTTTGCACATTTGCGGTGCTATTATCGTGGCAAAGCACCAAGAATTTCCACAAGGAAAAGATGAAAAAAAATGGAAAATCCTCTGCGTAAATACCTGGATGAAGAACGCTTAACACTTGAAAAATTTTCTGAACTTTCTGGAATTGCAATCTCAACTGTCTATCGCATATCTGAAAACATCTCGAAGCCCCATCGTTTCACAGCTCAACGCCTTTTTGAAATCACAAATGGCCGCGTTGATTTTGAAACATGGAATGCAAAAAAGAATTAAACTAAATACATTGCAGTCCGGCGAGGGGCTCTCTTGGGAGAGGAGTGCTTAAAATACCTAAAGCATCTTCTGTTTAAAGAAATTGAAAGGCTCATGATTTAGGAAAAGGAAACCGTTTTAAGTCTTCCGCCACGTGGGTATTTGGAAAGACTGTGCGCGCCTCCGCCCCTAATTCTTCAGGGTCGCGGTAACGAGCTGAGAAGTGGGTCAAGATCAGCTGCTCCACGCCGGCCTCTTTTGCGATGTGCGCCGCCTGCAGCGCCGTCATATGCATGTATTCATGCGCAAGATTGCGATCTTTATCGAGATAGGTACTCTCGCAGATCAGCACTTTGGCTCCGCGGGCAATCTCCACTGCCTCTTTGCAAGGGCGGGTGTCGACAATATAGGCAATCGCATCCCCCGGACGTACATAGCTTACTTCATCAAGCGCCACAAGACGGCCATCGATCTCAAGTCGGCCCTCTTTTTCCAGCTTTCGGACATTCGGCCCGTCAATGCCAAATCGCTTTAAGGCTTCGCGATCAAACTTGATGGTATCGGGCTCGGTAATACGCCAGCCGATGTTTTCGACTCCATGCTGCAAAAAGGCCGCTTCGATCCTAAATTTCCCGTCGTCTTCTACAAGCCCCGCTTTTTTAACCGGATGCTCGATGACCTTGATATTTTCCCGATAAATGCAACCGTAGCGAAGGCAGTCGAAGTTCTTCTTCCCGCTTGCAGGAAAGTAGCAATGGATTGGATGCTTGACCTTATCGAGATTGAGCCGCATCAGCATCGAGCCGACGCCGAGGCAATGATCTCCGTGAAAGTGGCTGATGAGGATCCGCGTGACAACGGGCGGTGCGATCTCGGCAAAGATAAATTGGCGCTGCGTCCCCTCGCCCGGATCGATGAGAATCCCTTCGTCATTCCAGCGGATCAGATAGGCGCCATGGTTGCGGTGGCGCGTCGGCTGCTGGCTCGAACATCCAAGGATCGTAATATCTCTTACGCTCATCGCACTCTCCTAGCCAGCCATTGCGTCCTGCCAAAAAGCGCCCCCAAGATAAGCCCTGCAATATGCGCCGTATTTGCAATACTGACCGGAAAAGAGATCGGTGTAAAAACCGTTAAAATAAAGGAGACGATTTGGATGCCGAGCATCCCGAAAATAAAGATCGCAAGAAATAGGATTGTCGCTCGCTGCAATGGATAGCCTTCCCAAGGAGCCACCTTTTCACGCATCCAGATGAGGCCTGCCCATCCCATCACAATTCCGGAAAATCCGAGAAAAAGAGGTCCGCTCATCAAGTATTGCGCCGTATTTGTCAAAACGCCGACCACGACCGTGAAGATGAGCAAGCGCCATGATCCGATCCTCGCTTCAATGGGCCGTCCCAACATCCAAAGCCAAATCATGTTGAAGAGGATATGCAAAAAGTTGAGATGGAGGATGCATGGGGTAAAAAACCGCCAGATCTCTCCCTCGCGAATCTGGACAAAGAGAGGCCCCTCCGCCTCCTCAGCGCTCTCTCCTTTGAGCTTCAAAGAAACGAGATCGTAGAGTCCCTGCCAATAGGGCGTCTCAGGGGAAGTTGGGGGTACTTCGAAAAGAAGCGCCTCTTGAACAGGAGTTAGCACAAGGCCCTTCGATTCTTTTTCTTCCTTGGAGAGCTGCATCTCCTGCATAAAATTAAGCATGTAGAGAAATACGCAAAGAGCGAGGAAAAACATGGTAACGGGCGCTTTTAGTCGCTGCTTTGGCTTGAGAAGAGGCTCTTCACCTTCTTCCTCCTCATCCTCAGCAGGTTTGGGAGGGA
Source organism: bacterium (assembly GCA_021809325.1). Taxonomy (GTDB): domain Bacteria; phylum Chlamydiota; class Chlamydiia; order Chlamydiales; family SM23-39; genus JAKBAE01. The sequence goes on along the minus strand of JAKBAE010000001.1, from coordinate 28,351 downwards.
GGGCGAGTGTATTGTAGCGCGGATCTGCCGGATTTTCCAAAAACCGCTTCAGCTCTTCTGCCGCCTCTGCAAGCCGGTCTTCATCGGAAACCCAGATCTGCCCGGCCTCCGAGCGGTTTTCGATCCCCTTTTGCAAGAGATAGCCGCTGAAGCGCTGTGCGTTTTCTTCTTGGGTAATTGTGCCGATCAAACGCATTGGCGGATCTTCTCGATAAGGGTGCTTGTGGCAAGCGAGGGGATCCGGTCGACGAGATGGAGCCGGGCGCCTAGTTTCGCTACGGTTTTCGCTTCGATGCAATCCTTTCCGTATTCGATCCCGTTGACATGCACATCAGGAACGATGCGCTCCAATACGCTGCAAGGATCGGTCTCTTCAAAATAGGAAACGAAATGGACAAACTCAAGGGCGGAGATCAACTCCAGCCGGTATTGCAGCGTGACAATGGGCCTAAGCGGATTCTTATAGCGGCGGATCGAATCGTCGCTATTGAGGAGCACAATCAGTTTGTCCGCCTGCAGCGATGCCTGGTGCAACATATAGAGATGCCCTGCATGGAGCAAGTCGAACGAACCGTTGAGAGTTGCAATCGTTTGCCCCTCTTTGCGGATCGAACTAACAACCGCTTCAAGATTTTTTGGCTCGATGAACTTTTTTTCGAGCCACGGCGTGCTTTTTGGGTGAAACATGTCTTTTCTCATGAGGAAATGCTATCGGAAACACTTCGTCGTAATCTTCAACGAAATGAACATCGAGCCCCTTTTTCAAATAGTCAGGCAGCTCGTCGTAGTCGCGCAGATTTTCTTTCGGGAAAATCAGCGTCGTAAGCTTAGATCTCCGTGCAGCGATCAGCTTTTCTTTCAAGCCGCCGATCGGCAGCACCCTGCCTGTCAGCGTCAGCTCGCCGGTCATACCGAGATTTTCGCGTACCGGCCGGTTCATGAGAAGCGACAAGAGGGCCGTCACCATCGTGATGCCGGCTGAAGGGCCGTCTTTCGGCGTCGCCCCTTCCGGAATATGGATATGAACCTGCGATTTTTCAAAAAACGGGATCTCGGGCGCATAGTCATGGCTGCGGCTATGCACATAAGTCCAAGCGATTTGCGCTGATTCCTTCATCACATCGCCAGCTTGTCCTGTAAGCTTCATTTCGGTTTTTTCAGCCGGATAGCGGACCGCTTCAATATAGAGCGTCGCACCGCCGAGCGAGGTCCAAGCCAGCCCCGTCGAGACGCCGACCGGCATCTTGGTATAAAAGCAGTCGCTCAAGAAGATCGGCTTGCCAAGATACTCCTTTAAAGAAGTTTCCGAAACCACCGTCTTCGGATGCGACGCTCTCTTTTCATCGGAGAGGCGCGCGTATTTCACCGCAACTTTGCGCAGCACCTTTTTAATGTTGTTTTCCAACGAACGGACTCCCGCTTCCCGGGCGTAGCCGTTGATGATCTGGGCAAGGGCTCCCTTGGTAAAAACAATGTCGCTTGCCTTGAGCCCCATATTCTTACGGTTTCGGGGCACGAGATATTTGTGCGCAATTTCAATTTTTTCGGCCTGGATATAGCCCGAAAGGCGCAAGATCTCCATCCGGTCTTTAAGCGGCTCCGGGATCGTATCGATCACGTTGGCCGTGAGGATGAAGAGGGTGTTTGACAGATCCGCTCCCACATCGAGATAGTGGTCGTGGAAATCGCGGTTTTGCTCCGGATCGAGCACTTCGAGCAGGGCCGATGCGGGATCGCCCTGATAGCTCATCCCCATCTTGTCCACCTCGTCGATCATGATGACCGGATTCATCGTCTGCGCCGACTTTAGCGCTTGGATCATCTTTCCGGGCATGGCGCCGATATAGGTACGCCTGTGTCCTTTGATCTCTGCCTCGTCGCGCATGCCGCCGACGGAAAAGCGGAAAAACTTTCGGTTGAGCGCACGGGCCACGCTCTTGCCAATGCTGGTCTTCCCAACACCAGGAGGCCCTACGAGGCAAATAATACTCCCCTTCACCCCTCCGGTCAGCTTGCCAACCCCGATGAATTCGAGGATCCGCTCCTTGATGTCTTTTAAGCCGTAGTGATCTTCTTCGAGCACTTTTTCCGCTTTGCGCAAATCGTGGGTCTCCTGGCTGAAAATCCCCCAAGGGACAATCGTCAGCCAATCGAGGTAGTTGCGGCAGACGCCGTATTCGGCCGATTGGATCTCCAAAGTCGCAAGCTTGTCCTGCTCCTCGCGGATGACCTTCATCACCTCGTCCGGCACCTTGCGCTCTTTGAGCCGCTCTTCAAATTTCTCGGCTTCGACGGTCTTGTCGTCTTTTTCCATGCCGAGCTCTTTTTTGATCGCCTTGAGCTGCTCGCGGAGAAAAAACTCCCGCTGCGTCTTGGAGATCGTCGCCTCGATCCTTTGGTTGATCGTGCTCTGCAGCTTGCTGATGTCGAGCTCTTTTTTCAGCAGCATCAGCGCCTTGTCGATCCGGGCCTGGATGTCGAACGTCTCGAGGACCTCCTGCAGCTCTTCTCGCGTAGCAGTGGTCAGCGCCACGGCAAAGTCGGCGAGCCGTCCGGGCTCTGTAAAATCGGAGTGGCCAAGGAAAATTTGCAGCTCTTCCTTAAAGAGAGGGTTGAGGTTTAAGAGCTGTTTGATCGTCGTAATGATACTGATCGAATAGGCCTTTAGCTCTTTGGAAAGGCTTTCCACCGGCGGATCGTCCTGATAGTGAACTTTAGCGCTAAGGTATTTCCCTTTGATGGGCTTGTCGATGACAACCCGTTTTTCCATATTGAGGACGACCTGCGCTCCTCCTTGCTCGATCGGGATGATGCGCAAAATGCGTGCCACAACGCCGACTTGGAAGAGATCGCCGATCCCAAGCTTATAAATATTCGCATCTTCCTTGTGGGTCAAGAACAGGCCGAGGCATTTATGTTCCGTCTTGGCGACCGTTTTCAAAACTTCGTAATAGGCGCCCGGCTCAATGACGATCGGGGCCGCCATGCCCGGAAAAAAGGGCCTTCGGTTCAAGGGAAGCAAAAAAAGTTTGTCTGGATGGGACTGGCCTGAAACCAATGCTTTCTCTTGTTTTTTCGGAAGAAGGATTTCTTCTGCCTCCTCCGGAGCCTCATTTTCATTCTGATTCTGAATTTCTTCCAACGGCTTGTCTTCGTCGTTCATGCTCTCTCTTTTTTCGGTGCCTTTATCTGGTTATTACTCTGATAGCGATATAGAGTCAAAGATAAGGATATGCCACTTCCGCATAAGGTAAAGACTTTACCATCCTGTGCAAAATCAGGCAATCTACGTATACTCTTTGGCCATGGAAAGCTTAATTCTCGACACCAGCAGCAACCGCCCTTTTCTCCTTTGGGCTAAGGAAGGAAAGGCAATCGATCTCCTCCTCTTGGAGGGAGGAGAAAAACTTTCAAAAGAACTCGGCGCCCATATCAAGAAATTCCTGCAAGGCCGCCGCCCGAGCCTTCTTGCCGTCGGGACCGGACCCGGTTCCTTCACCGGTATTCGGGTCGGGGTTGCGATCGCCAAAGCCCTCGCCTACGGCTGGAACATCCCCCTTCTCGGCTTCCCAAGCCTTCTCAGCTTTATACCTCCCTCCTCATCCGAAACCCCATTTGCCATTCTCGCCGATGCCAGGATGGGAGGCCTCTATTGCCAAAGAAGCGATGCGCCGGGCCCTGAGCTGCTCCCCATTGAGAAGGCGTCTGCCCTCTTAGAAGGCTACACCCTCTTTTCGCCCCACAGCGCCCAAATCGAGAAGCGCCTTTCTCGAAAAATTCATGAGGCAAAGCCGAACGGCGCCCTCCTTTCCGGCCTCTCTCTCGAGGAAGGCAAATGCCCTCTTGCCCCCTTCCCGCTTGCTTATCTTGATGGAAAGCTGTAAAATACTCTAAAATAGAATCCATTCTTGCCCCAGCAGCGTGCTTGGACAAGAGAAGATCACTTAAAACAACCAAGGTAGGAAATGCCCAGCGTAAAAGTCCGTATCGGCGAGCCTATTGACAAGGCCCTTCGCGCACTCAAGAAAAAACTCGATAAAGAAGGAATCATGAAAGCTGCAAAAGCTCACCGGTTCTACGATAAACCCTCGGTCAAGAGCCGCCTGAAATCAAAAGCTGCGACCAAGCGAACGAAAACAGCAATCCGGCGCGGGTATTAGCACTCCCTTTTGTTTTCTGCTAATTTTTGCTTGAGCCATTTTTCCGACTTTGTTATAGTCTGAGATAGACTCAACAAATTGTTATAATTATGAAAGATTACTATACAACTTTAGGAATTTCTCGAGACGCTTCAGCGGATGAAATTAAAAAAGCATACCGCAAAAAAGCGCTCGAGTGCCATCCCGACCGCAATCCCGGCGACGCACAAGCCGAAAAAGACTTCAAAGCCATATCCGAAGCCTACGAGGCTCTTTCCGACGAAAACCGCCGCAGAATCTACGACCAGTATGGAGAAGAGGGGCTGAAGGGCGGAGGAATGGGAGGCGGAGGCTTTCATCCCGGGGGCTTTTCCTCGATGGAAGAAGCGCTTCGCACCTTCATGGGCGCTTTTGGAGGCGGCGGCGGCGGCTCCATCTTCGACTCTTTTTTTGGCGGAGGCGGGTTCGAAGGCGGCGGCGAGACGGCGCGCAAAGGGGCCAGCAAAAAAGTCAGCATCACCGTTTCGTTCGAAGAGGCGGCGCGAGGGGTTGAAAAAGATCTTGCGATCGTCAATTACATCACTTGCGAGAGCTGCTCGGGAAGCGGCGCGAAATCGAAAACGGGGATCAAAGGCTGCGGCGCTTGCCAAGGCAAGGGGCAAATCTTTCAAAACCGCGGCTTTTTCAGCATGACAAGCACCTGCCCCCACTGCCAGGGAGTAGGGCAAGTGATCACCGACCCTTGCAAGGATTGCAATGGCGCAGGAAGGGTCAAGGACAAGCAAAGGATCAAGATCCGTATCCCCCCCGGCGTCGACTCCGGGATGACGCTCAAGATGAACGGCTATGGCGATGCAGGCGAAGCAGGCGGCCCCGCCGGCGACCTCTTTGTCGCGATAACGGTTGAGCCGCACGATGTATTTATCCGGCAAGGCGATGATGTGCTGCTCGATACGCCGATCAGCTTTACAGAAGCGGCCCTTGGCTGCAAAAAAGAGCTTCCCACTCCTTTAGGAGAGACGGTGCGGCTGACAATTCCTGAAGGCGTGCAAAGCGGAAAAATCCTCCGCGCCAGCGGCAAAGGCTTTCCCAATGTCCATGGCCGAGGAAGCGGCGATCTTCTCGTGAAGGTCAATGTAGAAACCCCCGTTAAGCTTAGCGAAAAGCAAAAAGAGCTTCTCCGCCAGCTTGCGGAGAATGAGGCACCGCAGAACCAACCTCAAAGAAAATCCTTTCTAGAGAAGATTAAGGTTTTTTTTTCAGAGTGCTAAAAGTTTCTTGGACCCTCCTTTCCACGATCCGCATTTCTTCATGGCTGCAAAGGACGATGGAAAAAAAGAGGCGTCCTTGATGCTTTGAAAAGGGCTCCGTATGAAAGGCGCCCTCCCGAAAACGGTTTAGAAAAACAACGCCCGTCCCTCTTGGGGGAATCCAAATCGCTTCCGGGTCGAGTAGTGGCACTATACGGTTTTGATCGGAGATCCGATGCCAAAGAGATTGGCGAAGAGCCATCTCTTCTTTCGGGATCGGGTAAAAATGGGTAGAAGGGCCGATGAGAGTCATGACAAATTTGTATTGCGCCTCTCCATTTTGGCTTGGATAGAACCCGGCATCGAAATGCCAGTTCGGCAAAAGCGCTTCTTCCTTTGGAGGCGTAGCTCGCAGCCAAATCCACGCCGTCTCTCGATTTGACGCCCGCAAGATCGAATGGGCAATCTTATAGATGCGCGCTGCCGCGCGCTGGAGGATATCCGGATCGGCAACTCCCACTTCATCAAGAAAAGCAATTAAATCGCTCTCCATCGTCTCTAAATCTTTGCATCGGTTGAAATCTCCCGGATTTCGAACCTCAATCAGATCAAAATCCTCCATCTCTTGCAAAGACACACCTAGATCGACCCATGAAAATCCGTAACGGCTTTCAGCCAAATACTCAATCGCTGCATGGGGCGGAAGAGGCCCTTGATCTAAGACCATAAAAATCTTTACCTATTTTTAAGAAAATAGTGTACATTCCTCGGCTTAAAAAATCAAAGGAGCGCTTCATGTCTCACCTTACACGAACCCTAGCCTCAATTTTAATTCCCTTGGTCGGTTTTGCCAGCACAACGATAAATGTCGGAGCCCCGCAGCTGATTCCCCACTCAACTCCACTCAACTCTACAACTGCTGTAGCCAAATCCAGCAGCGAATACCTATCAATCTGGGTCGACACCATGGAAGCAATCATGCAAAGCCCCTCGATTGATGGCGTAAGCTGGATGCTTAATACAATATCGGCGATCACTACAACGGCTCTTTTCAACCCTTCGATTTGCTCAGGACCTTCGGGATTCGTAGTCTCTTGGTTTAACTCATCCTTTATTGGAGGAGCTAACTTTCCTGCCGTTAGTTTTTCGACCGATGGGGTTCTTTGGAGGCTCCCGCAAACTTTAACAAACATAACAGATTTGGGAGTGGGAAGCTATGTATCGGCCGCTGCAAATAACGCCGGATTTCTAGCGGCTTTTACCGTATCTATCGGGGCGACCAACCCCAACCATTCTTACTCATCCTTCTCTGCGGATGGCCTGTCCTGGAGTGCCTATTCGCTAGTCGATAATAGTTCGGGCGCAATCCCGTCCTACACAACATCTGTCTCAGGCTACGGCACTACTTTTATCTCCGGATGGGCCGACAACTCCCATAATGCATTTGCAAGCCTATCTAACACCTCTCCTTATATTAGCTGGACTGCTCATCAACTGACCACAAACAATACAGCCTACTCGGAAGTCACAGTCAGTGCGACAAATCAAGGATTTATGGCCGCTTGGGTCGATTTGGCAGGAAATGGCTATTATAGCTTTTCGACGACAGGAACCTCTTGGAGTGCGCCGCAACAATTTGCTACAGGCATCAATGCGAGTATTGGTGCAGCGATCGCGCTTGGCGAAGCGTCCGGCGGATATATCGCTGCCTGGCAGGATTCTAGCAATAACGGGCAAGTCAGCGCCTTCAACGTCGCCGACAGGACCTGGAGCACCCCGGTTCAGTTTGCCACCAATTTGTCTACTGCATTTAATGGCCCACTAGTCGGCATCGCCTCGTCAGGGGGAAACCCAATCGTTTTGACTTGGACAAGCGGGACAGATCCTTATTCGTGCCTTTTGACTTTGACAAGCTCTGCCACAACATCAACCCGTTCCTATACGAGGCCTGCGAATCGGAGAGGGGGATTTACTCCATCCAACCCTGGATGAGTAGGTACTAAAGCTTCTTTCTTGCCTGCTCAAGATCTTCCATAAGCACCCGTTCGCCGAGGGAGTCTTTTCTCTCGCCGTAGGCTTGGAAGTCTTGCGCGATCTTATCGTTTTGCTGCAAAAGATCGTCGCGCCTAAGACCGCGGGCCGTCTCATTGAGCACTTGCAAAGCGCGTCCCATCACATGTTTAAACGCTTCTTGTTGATGCATGTTCTGGGATTTCGTGCACTGCTCAAGAGCTCGGCCGAAAAGATCCAACCCATGCATATATTCTTCCGTGTACGCTTTTCTATCTCCCGAAGTGAGCGGCGGCAGACCCGCTCCAGGACCCTCAACTGACATATCACCCTCCAGCTTTTATTCTCTTGTTGTCAGAAATCAGACAAAAATTAAATAAAGAAAATGATGAATAAGCATACACTCCTACTCCTTGCGCTGAGCCCGGCAATCCTTTTCGCCCAGCAAAATCCGGAGCCGATCAAGACTCCTCAAGAAATTCAGCTTGAGCTGGAAGAAGATGAAAAGCTCTATAACAAAGCGCTTGACATGTTCAACCCGTGGTATACCGGTCCTCTCTTGACGCCATCGGCCAATATGATGCCTCCCGGGTACGGAAACGTACAGCCGTATCTCTTCATCATCGACTCGTATGCGAGCTTTGACAGCGAACGGGTTTCCCGCAGCAACAAAAGCAGCGAGATCACTTTGAATCCCAGCCTCAGCATGCAGTTTGGCATCACGACTACGATGGACATTTCCCTGGCCGTGCAAGGATTCGGGAATTGGCAGTATGAAGAGAGCGGCGGAGGTTATGGAGATATGGGCATTACGGTCGGCTGGCCGATCACCAGGCAAGGCTTATATCTTCCCGCGATCAAATTTACTTTGTCGCAAAGCTTTCCGACAGGGCGCTACCAGCACCTCAGCACAAATGGCTACGGACTAAGTGGAACGGGGGCCGGAGCTTGGTCGACACGCTTTGGCCTTGCTATCACAAAATTGCTTTTCTGGAATACCCAGCATCCACTCAATACGCGTCTTTTTGTTGGATACACCGTTTCAACTCCTGTAACGGTACACGGCTTCAACAGTTATGGCGGAGGATATGGTACAAAGGGAAGAGTTCATCCGGGCGGCTCTTTCGAGATCGATCTCGGCCTGGAAGTGGCTCTCACGCAAAATTGGGTATTGGCCAATGACCTCGTCTATACATTCCAGAATGCAACTCACTTTTCCGGCAATCCGGGAACGGCAACGCCCGGTGGCGCTGTAGCCTCTGTCGGGGGCCCTTATAGCGACAATTTAAGCCTTGCCCCCGCGATTGAATACAACTTCAGCCCCAACCTAGGATTGCTTTTTGGAACGCAATTTTCCGTCTATGGACGAAGCAGCTCAAACTTTGCCTCTGCCATCATGAGCGTCACCTGGACCTTCGGCCCAATGTGATGTTTGGCTCTTAAAAGGCTTACCCGCAATCTTAACAGCCCGACTTGCCATCTCTCGAGTTAAGAGATGTTGTCCATTGATCTCGACAAAGTTATCCGGGTGCAGATCGCTGATTTCAAATCGTCCATGACAGCAATCATCGAGCACAACATAATTTTGCACATGAAATCGCTCCCTGTTTTGGACCAGCCATCCTTCGATTTCTCTTCCCCTCGAATAATTGATGTTCATTCCATTATAGGATTTACGATAAAGCTCATGCGGCGTTTCTCCGGGCGGGTGTATGCTCTTTTTTTGACGCAGCTTATAGAGGCCTTCTTTCTCAGCGGTTGTACCGATGATTCTATCTGCTAACCACGGATAATTGCCAAAGACACGCTTTTTGAAATCCTCGGACGTGCAGAGCTCGCGGTAAGAAGAGGTAATCACAATGACCGGCTCGGCAAACCGGGAGATCTTTTGTATCATCGCATAAAGATTTTGGAGAGCCCCCGGGTCTAAGAAATACCCTGCTGTTATGGCCGAACTGAGTAGAGAAAGATCTGTTTGAGAATAGTTTTCTCTATTGGCTCTGTCGGATTCGAGCTCTTCCTGAACCTTCGTCCATTTCATTTCATGACGATTTCGCTCGACTTGATTTAACCGATTTGGATGCGTGCACAAAACACCATCTATATCTAAAAAAATTGCTACGCGAGAAACTGCAGCCATAATTATCCTATAAAGGTTATTATTGAAACATTTTTTGATGAATGACTTCATTCATAAGACCACCCCGAAGAAAAGCGGAAATATTTTGCTCAATGATGTTGATGAGCCTCATCCTGGCTTCACGGCTTGACCAAGCAATATGCGGTGTAAGGATGAGGTTCGGCACATCAGCACTCATAAGAGGATGGTCCGGGGGCGGCGGCTCTTGACTTAAGACGTCAAGCGCTGCACCGGCGATCATTTTTTTTCGCAGAGCCTCGGCGAGATCTTCTTCATCGATCAAGCCTCCGCGCGCCGTATTGATGAGGCAGGCTGTTGGCTTCATGAGGGAGAGCTCCCTTTCCCCGATCAGACGCCTAGTTGAATCTTTCAAAGGAAGGTGCAGTGTGATGAAGTCGGATGCCCGGAGGACCTCATCGAGCGGCAACGCGCCATGAGAGCTAGGTTTGTCCGGATGCTCGGCAACGAGAATTTTCATCCCAAAGGTCATCGCGAGACGGGCAACCTCTCGCCCAATGTTGCCAAAACCAATGATCCCGAGCGCTTTTCCCTTCAGCTCGCGGATAGGATAGCCATAGAAGAAGCCGGAAGCAGTTTCTTGGCCGGAGTAGTTCACGCTAAGCGTGAGCATCAGCAGCATCACGTGCTGTGCGACGGAAAACGTACTGTAGCCGGGGGCGTTGCATACAGCGACTCCGGCTTCTTTTGCCGCTTCCAGATCGATGCAATCGACGCCCGTCGCAGCAACGCAGATCAGTTGCAGACTGGGAAGAGCTTGAAAAACTTCTCTGGTAAAGAGCGGGTATTTTCCGACTGCAATTTGAGCTCCTGCCATCCGTTCAATAATTTCTGAAGGAAGGGTATCCGGATAGAGCGTCCAATCGAGCGGAAGCTGTTTTAACCCTTCCAAGGAGACGTCCGGACCAAGCCAATCTGTATCAAGAAATACGGCTCTTTGATATTGAATTTCATCTTGCTCCATAAGGCGCGCAAGTATAAAGGAATTCCAAAAATAGAGCCAATATTATTTAAAACTCGCGTCGGAATTCTCTTGATAAAGCCAGCGGGCGATAGAGTCGAGAAGAATCGCGCCGGCTGCGGGGTGATTGGTCGATTGGACGCCGGCACCTGCGACATCAAATAAATAGGCGTCGGGAAGAAGGGATTTGATTACAGCAAATTGATAGCCGCAAAAGGGCTGGTCGGAGATGAAGAGCGCACTGCAAGGTTTGGGAGAAACTTCTAGATAGAGCTCAACCGTATCGGCTGTATTAGGCCGTTTTCCCCCTTCTTTCATGGGCGAGGCTACAAACAATACCGGCAATTGGCGCATCTCTTCGGGAAGCTCCGCTTCTTCCCACAAAATTCGGGCAGCTTCAGCTTCTGTTTGCGCCCGCTGTGTCAAGCCTTCAACGCGCGGATCGAGAGGTCTTTCTCCAACTAGCCATACGATCTTGTCAAAGCGGGTTCCTTTCTTCCAAAGATCTACAAGAAAGGCAAGCCGGCTCTCCATGCGAAAAGTGGTCGCGCCTAATATCAGCGCCTGATCATAAAAAGGCTCGGACGGCATCCAAGGGGAAAAAAGTCCCTGTTCTTCTGCCCACCGGAGCACGAACTCCCTTTTTTCTTGTGAAATCTCGGCCATCTCCCATCGCTCCTGGCCTGGTCTGCGAAGCCAGCGCCCTTGAGTAGCCGCCACAAGATTTTCATCCGATGGAATATCCAAAGCTGCCGCCAAAGAAGAGAGCGCATCTGCATTCAAACGATGGTCCTGAATCGGCGCTGTAAAGAGAACACTAGAAAGCAGCACTCCAAAAAAAACAATGCGTTGAATCATTTGAAGTAAATCCTCCTTTCTAATCCGTCAATGCGCACTTTCCCTCCGCTAGGGATGAGAATCTGCGGATCGGTATGTCCAAAATCAACGTTAAATACGGTTAACAGATCACAATGAAAATCTTTGAGCGCTCGCTGAATCGCTTGGGCTTGATGGGCTATGAAGGCATCCCTCCCTTCTGTCGGAAATGTGCCGCAAAACTGGGCTTTCGGCCGTCCGATTAAAAGCCCCTTGAATTTCTGGAGCAAACCCAATTCTGCAAGGGCTGCAAAAAAGCGGTAGACAAATCCTTCCGTAGGCATCTCTTCAGACGTCTCTAGAAAGAGGACCGTATCTGATAGCTTGTCCGGCGATGGGAGATAGCGACGGATCAAGAGATGCATTTCAATCACCTCCAAACACCCGCCCCAGAGGATCCCTTCAACAACTTTTCCCTCATGCCGATGCCACTGCCATCCCTCATTCGGGTATAGAGTCCGGCTTTTGTAGAGATTTTTCGGATCATCCCAGGGAAGGTCTTCATCCGTCCACTCAGACGCCGGATAGACCTCTCCCAATGCGCTTTCAAAAAGCGCTTTTCGGATGGATTTTTCTGTATACTCATGCATCTTGCCCTGCATGGCAAACTGGGTCATTAAATTGGCGCCATAGTAAGAGACGATCCCCAAATTCCAGAGAAGGAAATGGAGATTGGTATTATCGCTATAGCCGACAAAAATCTTCGGATTCTCGGCAATGGCCCTCTGATCCAGATAAGGCAAAACGCGGATCTGGTCATTTCCTCCAATTGTCGCGAATATCGCTTTGATGGACGGGTCGAGAAATGCGGCGTTGATGTCGTCCGCCCTCGCTTTAGGATTTGCAGCCAGGGAGGCCGGGCTTTGGCGGGTAGTTGCAAACTCAACAGGCTCTAATCCGAAGTTTTCTTTGAGCCTCTTTAAGCCAAGCTCATAGACATGAGGAAAAATCGCCGGCAATCCTGCCGAAGGGGATAAGACGGCTACTTTATCGCCAATTTTAAGTCGCGGAGGAATTTTCATCGTTATTCCTTTTCAATAGTTTGGTTCGCCATTGGCCATTGTCGTAAAAAAAATGAACAGGCTCGCAATTGCCGATAAGCCAATCGTGGTTTTCAATCCCCATCCAAAAGCAAATGGCCCAGTGCACGCCTCCATGAGAGACAATGAGAGGGAAGTTTGCTTGAGAGTCCAATACCCCATTGACGCCGCGCTTGACCTTCTCGAGAAACCCAACCACGTCTTCGCCTCCCATCTCCAAAGCCCTTGATTTGAGCAAAGTCATTTCTCCCCAAACCCGGGCTGTACACTCCCCCAAGTCCTCTATCTCAATATGGGGGACATTTGGCGCAAAAAGCTCTTTTGTCTCTTTGGCCCTTTGAAGCGGGCTGCAATAGATCGATTGATACTCCCCCATCAAGGGAGCAAGAGATAGCGCCTGCTGTCTGCCGGTTTCATTTAGGGGAACATCGTCATGATCCGTTTTATACTGCTGTCTATTATGCTCAGTCTCTCCGTGGCGAACAAAAGTAAAAGCCTTTTTTATAAGCATTCAAAACCCCGATTCCGAATAAAACTGCCCATTTTTCGCTCCTTGAAGGGCAAGCGCATTGCCTTCAACAAAGGGAGAGGGCAAGGCATCCGGGTGGAAAAACTCGAGGCCTCCGCACTTGTGGGGCTCGCAGTTTTTAATTTCTCCCAGCCACTTTACGCACTCAAAAAAAATGTCGACATTGAGACGGTTCGTTTTGCAGTGCATGACATGAACCGGTTTCAAATCCTCCGGCAAAATCTCTATTCCAATTTCTTCTTTTGCCTCGCGGACCATCCCCGCTGTTGCCGACTCTCCTTTCTCAACATGGCCTGCCGGAAAAGACCAGTAATCGTCGTGGTATCCGGTATTTTGCCTGAGCGACAAAAGAATACGGTCTTCGTGTTTTAAAATGAGATAGACGTTTACGTTTGCGATCCCTTTCGTTTGGGCAAGAGCAGCTCGGTATTTGGAAAGAGCTGCTTGGGCGCCTGCCATAAGCGGAAATAACTTTAAATCCTTAGGAGTAGCCCAATGATAGTGCAGATGCTCGCTCGAAAGAGAGACATCAGGCTTTTGATCTAAGACGATCCGGAAAAGATAATAGACGTATTGGACATGAGGCTTGCGAATATAAAGAGCCCCTAAGTCTTGAAGGCAGGATGGGTCTGCCAAAATGCCGGTCTCTTCAAAAAGCTCTCTTCGAACAGCTTCTTTTGGCGTCTCCCCATTCTCAACTTTTCCGGCAGGAACGCCCCATTTACCCGCTTCTTCTTTGAAATCTGCTAACTGAAGAATGAGAAGACGCCCATCAATCTCCAAGTAAGCTCCGACAGCCTGTATAGCTCCTTCAAAACTCTCCGGTTTTGTTTCAAATATTTCTAGCTGCACAAAAACCTCTGACTATGGAATGGGGAACAGAATATCTAGTTCAATCATTTTGATCCATACGCTGTGTACTTGAGCGCCTTTCCACGGCTTTGGTCAGCGGGATATTTTTGTCCCATCTTTTGAATTTTTTGATAAGCCGCCTCGATCGGGTCAATCTTGAGTTTGTGCGCGAGATAGAGAACTGCTTTGAACACATCGGCCACCTCGTCGCGTACCTCTTGCAGGATCTCCGGGGATAGCTGGTAGCTCTCGGTCTCTGTCATCCAGCGGAAAAGATCGAGCAGCTCGCCCGCTTCGGAGCCGAGATCCATAACCAAATTTTTAGGCGAATGGAATTGCCCCCACTCCCTTTCTTGATAGAAGTCGAGAAGAGTAGAGAGAACCCGCTCATGAGGGGCGCTTTGCTTCATATAGGTGTGGATAGGGGGAAAAAGAGGCTCCGGAAGAGCATTCAGAGAAAACCACTGCCAACCCCCGCATTTTTCAGGTTCGAGAAGAGCCGGCTCCCCTTCGAACTGGCGCACCGTCGCAAAGAGCGTGACGTAGTGTTTATCTCCATTCATTAGATCGGAGCTCCAACCGCCCTTCTCTACAGATAGAGCATGCAGCTCTGTTTCTTCGGCCAGCTCCCGCTTTGCACACTCTTCTAAAGTTTCGCCAAATTCCAGATGACCGCCCGGAAACGCCCACTCGCCTTCCCCATGCGCTCCTTTTCTTTTCCCTAAAAGAACCTGCCCCTCTTTTAGAACTGCGACTCCAACGCCAACTTTCGGCCGATCCATGTTAAACTCCAATTTTTATTACCTTTCCGGTTGAATGGGCGATCAACGCCTTGCCCATGTGGATAGAAGCCTTCATTTCGATGAGTTTGCGCGATTCATGGACAACCTCGCCGCGAATAGATAATTTTTCTCCGATTTTGGCGGGAGCGACAAAACGGACGGTCATTTCGGCTGTGAGAGCAGGCCCAAAAACGATGCAAGCCAACCGCGTCATGGCCTCATCGAGGAGGGTCGCTAAAATGCCGCCGTGTAAAATCCCCTTCCAACCTTGATATTTTGCATCCGGCGTAAACTCGGCATAAGTCGTTTTTCCCTCTACTGTCCACTCAATTCTCAACCCATCCGGATTGTCCATGCCGCAAGCAAAACAGGACCGCTCATCGACCAGATCAAACTTCATCCACGACATCCAAGCAAATTTCAGGCAGGGCCCTCTTTGGATCTAGACAATCCTTGAGAACAAGTATTGCTTTGCGAACCTTCGGCGGCAGCTCTTCCGAAACGGCGGTTCCATCTTTTGGCCAAGAGGTGTCCCTCGTTTTTTTATCTGGCCAACGGGAATAGGCCACCCAAAGCCCCCCTTCTGCTCGATGGAGAGTGGACCCGATTGCGCCGCGCTTTTCTACAAAGTATTGGGCAACGACTTTCCATGCATCGAGATAGTCTTCTTCTTTGCCTGGCTGTAAATAACCCCGATAAATCACCGCAAACATGGAAAACAGAATACCCTATTGACGCAAATAGAAGCAATTATGTACTTTAATGCGTTTTTTTCGAGGGATTAATGATTCGTGCTGGTTTTGATTGGGGACGGGATCTAGCGAGGATCGCTCTCCTTTTTGGACACCCAAGCATCTCCGTTCCTACAGCGATCATCCAGATCGCCTCAACCATGATGCCAAGGGATTATTGGCTTCCCACATTGGCAGCAGGATTTCTCCTCCCGGGGTGTGCTTATGCAATCACAAGACGCCCTCAATATGCGTTGATTGGCATTGGCACAGGTGTGGATTTAGTCCAACGGCTATATCGAGAAACAAATAGTATGATTCAAGACGGATGCAATCCTCCGGGATCAATGTCTTTATTGGAACGGTATCTGTTTTGCCATTCTATGGCCTTGGGGCAAGTTCCAGCTTGCCCCTTGGATACAATCATGACGCTTTTGGCGCTTGAGGGGTGATATCTACTCCCCAAGTTTGGTGATTGACCCAAGCGTCTTCATCCATCGGCTGGAGCCCTTTTTTGTCTTCGCCAATCGTGCCAAACCCAATCTGCATTGTGCGGGGATTGAAATAACCGCAGAAATAGAGATCGGTTGTCCCGATATTCCAATTGGTGAATGCGAAACGGACGGCTGATTTGCCTAAAGCCGCCGCGTCGCTATCGGAAAGAGACTGTAGCAGCGCTGCATCGAAGAGGACGCTCAGCTGGTTGGCGACATCGCGATTGGCATGCAATAGCGAAGTCAAACCGGCCAAAAAGTTGGCTGCATATTGCTGCAGGGTCAGTTTTTGGCTGGATAGATTTGCAACCAAGGAATTGAATCCCGTCCAATTAGGAAGCGCATTGGCAAGCAGCTGTTTCATGCTCTCCGTCATGCTCTGGCGTAAAGTTGCGCTAACGGGGCGCGTGGCGACTTGCATGCCCGGTGTAATGACCGTTTGTTTGAGCCACTTGTCTGCTGTCAGACCACTTCGGACAAACGCGCTCAGCTCAGCCGTGTTCGGCACATAGTTGAACGCATGCTGGGGGCTTACCATGGGGCAAAACTCCGGCGGTGCCTTCTTGGCTAAGTTCATCGCCCAGACGACCAGATCTTTGGCGTTTGACGGCGTATAGGAGATGGCATCTGAATCGTCAACTTCCGTATCGATATCGGAAACCTCAAAGGGATTATCTCCATCGCAGCTCTGCATAGGAGTTCGGCTCAACTTTTGATAGTTGCCGACCGGATCCGGCTGCTGTTTATTTGACGGATCGTAATTCCAGAGCACGTTCTGCATAAAGCTCGAATCCATCACATAATAACTTAAGGTTTGGGCGATTGTGACATTATCTTGCGAGGCTCCGAGCTGCTGCGTTGTTTTAGCTATAGCGTCCAAGACAAGCCCGGCAAAATCCTCTGGAGTTGCAATCCTTTTTCCTAGAATAGCGATCGATTCCGGGCTTCGTTCATAGAGCTGATACCCTCCATCTGTTGAACTGCCGTCAGAGGAAACAGCAGCGAGGGGGATGTCGAGGTTATAGAGGAGCCGATAGGAGTCATTGAAGATCTGATTGAACTCGTTTTGAAATGCAGCTACACCCGAAGTGTGGTGCAGCGCTGTCCAGGCATCTTGAAGAGACTGGGCTACAGCGCCGTTGATATTGCCGCGGGTCGAATCTT
The DNA here is from genome assembly GCA_021809325.1 of bacterium. GTDB lineage: Bacteria > Chlamydiota > Chlamydiia > Chlamydiales > SM23-39 > JAKBAE01. Next base: position 11,365 of record JAKBAE010000001.1, on the reverse strand, counting down.
GCGGCCGGTCTTCCGCCATTGCAGAAAAGGCGGCTTCGACGCCTCGCAGTACAGGATGGTTAGTTAGGCTGCTAAAGGCATATTCTCCCAAGGTTTGGAGCTGCTGCACCGTCTGCTGGCCGCTCTGAGAAACAATTTCTTGGGCGAGAGCCTCGATCACCTGAGATGGGGTCGCTTGCAGCGAGCCATGAGAGTTTCCAGAAAAATGGCGCACCACATCGGAAAGAGCAATCGAGCCTCCCCCCATGACAGTGCGGGCTGCTTTGACTCCCGGAGCATCAAACAAAGAGCAATTTGTCCCTGCAATCTGACCGTCTTGTGTCAAGGCAAAAGGCTGATCCAGATCCGTGTCTGCAAGAAGAGGAAGATAGAAGAAATCATCCGGATGGCCGTCGACCAAACGCTCAAGAAATCCCTTCATGACTGCCGATTGATAATCTTCAGCGGCATGGCGCAAATATTCTTCATGATCCCGAATGGCGACATTCACGGCGAAGCAGTCGCCGACAGAGCCTTGGTTATAGGGGGCGAGGAGCGCAGAAAGAACGGCTACTTTTGCGTGCCAATCAGTAATCTGTTGACCAGGCTCTAGCTGAAAGAGGCTGCGCAGGCTCAAATTCCCTGTGCTGTCCGCATCGGCCGATGCTTTAACAGAGTCGAA
>JAKBAE010000001.1:0-10694 GCA_021809325.1 bacterium | reverse complement strand
AAAAACGGCTGCCAAGAAGTGTCTAACTGATTGAGCACCCTTTCGATCTGCAGCTCATATTCTTTCGGCATAACGGGGACAAAAACGGATTTGGCTTGGGGAATTAGGGCTAAGTTCAAGGCGCCGTTGGGCTGGACCAACAGCTCAGCTAAAAGGAGAGCTTTTTTCATCCCATAGGCGACATCGGGCTGCTGGATGCCGATCTGCTGCTGCAGGGCTCCATACGCATTGAGTTCAGCTAAAGCTTGGGCAACCGGATCTTGCGCTTCTACGGAGCCGCGTACCGGCAGCGGCTGGGCAAGAAGAGGCATTCCTCCTGCCAGACAAGAAATTACGACAAGTGAACAAGTGCGAAATAAGGTCATCATCCCTCCTTAAGTTAAGGTAAGGCCGACCATTGTATTCACACGATCTTTATTCCCCTAAATATTTTTCTTTACATCAAAAACATCTTAACAAGAAATATCTGCTACTTCGGCATGGCTTAGGCGCTGAACGTCTTGCGGCGTAATGCAAATTAGCGCTTTCTGCTCGCCGCCTCCTGCATAAACCTTTTCATGTTGAAACACTTTTCGATCGAGGATGACGCGGACAATAGCCTCCTTCAAACCGATCGGAGGGGTGCCTCCTGCAATATAACCTGATTTTTCTAAGACTTCTTCCGCAGAAGCAAAGCTGAATTTCTTACAGCCAAGAAGCGTCTTTAGCGCATCTTTGTCAATACGGTCGGAGCCTTGCAGCACCACAGCGACATACTCGTTATTGGAAGTTTTAATGATGCAGGTCTTAGCGATTTTTGATGCGTCAATTCCAAGGGCGTCTGATGCATGGGAAGCAGTCGGCATGCTTTCTTCATGGCGGAGATACACAATCTCGGGATTGTTTGCGATGAGCTCCTTGAGCTTGGTCGTCATAAAAAGCACTCCTATGTTGGAGAGCTATCGTACCCTTCGACTCGCTTTTCAGACAAAGGCTCTTTTCCGATCAGGATCGCAGAAAGGAGGATCAGTGCGCTACCTGCGATTTTGCCAAGCGTCAAAGGTTCGTTGAATAAATAAGCGGCCAAAAGAACGGTTGCAACCGGCTCTATGGTAAAGAGAAGCGATGCGCGCGCTGCCCCAACGAGCTGCATGCCCCGAATGAGGGCAAGAAGAGGGATCACGGTGGCAAAAAGAGCCATTCCAAGACCAATCGCCCACTCAGAGCCATGAGGCAAAGCAAGCTCCCCCTCAAAAGCGCTATTGAGGAAAAGCTAATAAACGCGCCCAAGGTCAAATAAAAAGAAGAGAAAAGAGGTTTTACGCTTTTGGTGGCATAAGCTCCAAAGGAGAGGTAAGCTGCATAAACGATGGCAGTCATGAAGCCGAAACCAATGCCGGAGGAATACCCATTTCCAAGAGAAAGTTCAGTCGGATCGAGGATGAGAAGGCAACCGAAAAGAGCAAGAGGCAAAAGAGCCCATTCTCTTTTAGTGACAACTCGATTAAAAATAAATCGCTGCAAGAGAAGAACAAACACCGGAAACGTGTAAAGGAGAAGCGCAGAGAGAGAAGCGCCAACCCTTGCTACAGCGAAAAAGAAGAAGGTGGTTTGTAAAGCGTCTCCCACAATCCCGAGAAAAATGCAAAAAAGGCGATCTTTCCAACCCTGCTGAGAGGTAGAAGGAATAGAGTCCTTCTGATCGACTTGCCGTAGTGATGCCCGAATCTGAAAAAGGCTCAAAAAAAGGGCTGCGAAGCCAAACCGCCAACTCAGGGCGGTATAAATTGAAAGGTTATCCTGAATGATCCATTTGCCGAAGAGAGCAACGGTCGCATAGCCGATAGCGGCGATGGCAATTAAAATAGCCCCTTTCATTACTAAAATCTATATCCTATGCACAAGTTTGCCAGCTTTTTCCAAAGCCTTCCTTTGAGCTGTCCATTCCCACCATGCGGTGCGCTCTCCGGTCTTGGCCTCATGTATGATGGCAGCAAACACATCCCATACACAAGGGTCTTGCCGTTTCCCGCTCTTTTGTTCCATTTGGTGAAAAAGATCAGTAGGATCCTGACAGGCAAGCATTTTAACAGAATCAATACCCAACAGATTTAAATCTGCTAAAGTAGCCTTTCCTACGTTCTTTAAATCCTGAAGCACCTTAGCTGTTTCCTCATTCATTCTTATATTTCAGCAAATAAGAAATTCTATATTTATAGAGGCAATTACCAAAAAGAGCAATTTAAAAGGACTGATTACCGAAAGAACATAGATGCAGGAAAGCCTTCCTGCATCCAAGTGATTAGCCAATAATTTCGAGTTGCGGGCCGTAGTGATACATTGCGTTCTGGTAGCAGGTTTTGACTCCTTCGAGAACTGCGCATGTAGCGAGTCCCGATACCACAAAGCCGCCAGCCATGCAAAGGGCTACCGGAGGAACGGGAGAAGAAGCCAGGGTAGCCCCTCCGAAAACGATTGTCAACGCAATTAAAGAAGGGGGTACGACTGCCAATACAGAGCCGCCAGTCAACCACAGATAGCCTTTGAGGGCACTTTGATCTTCTTTTTTGCGAACCAAATAAGTGGCGGGTTGAAAAGCAGGCTCCTTGGCCAAAAATTGAATTCCCAAACTACTCATTGAAAACCTCCTTAAAGCAGGCATTTTTTTATGCAAAAATGCGAAAATTTTTAAAGTTTTAGGAGAATAGGATGCTCTCGGAGCGAATTTAGCGCAACGAATTACAAGGGGCTGTAATGTCATCCTCTTCCTGAAAGGAACAACTTTGGATAACAAAATAATAAGCATTAAAAAGACAAACCGACTCAGCATCATGAAACCAGGACGCCTGCAAAGTCGAGCGAGGACAGTGGAGTAGGGGTGGGGATCCGCCCCTACTCCACTGTCCTCTTTTAAAAGCAAGGCAGTTTACGCGATCACCGGCTCTCTGCGTATAAAGTTTTTTAAGAATCTATTCGTGTGTATTACAGTAAAGAATAAAAATGCTCGGAGCGGGACTCGAACCCGCACGGTATTGCTACCAGGGGATTTTAAGTCCCCTGTGTCTACCATTCCACCATCCAAGCAAACATCCTGCTTAAAGAACAAGCAGGATATATAAATTAGAGAGTTGATTGCAAGAGCTGCTATTCGCCTCTCTCTTCATCCTCTTTAGGAGGTTGGTCTTCATTCGGTAAAAAGCTTGGCTCCGATGGCTCAGCGCTATTTTCCGAAATCGGCAGCGGATGTTCAAAAACACCCTTCTGGGCCATCTCTTGATCGCTTTCTACGATGATTCCTTCCGGGCTGGTCTTATATCGGCCGAGAGTTTCCTTAATAAGCGTAGGGGGCGGCGGAAACAATTTAGAGATGAACGATGGAGCGGCCTCCTCAATCTCTTCCCCGCTCTCTTGTTGTTCTACTTGCTGCTCCGGCGCCGGGGCCATTGCATCTTCACGCTCCTCTCCATGGGCACCGCCTCGGCGTCTGCGCGAGCGTCGAGAGCGTTTTTTATCCATGCCGCGATCACTCTGCTGTTGAGGCTGTGCAGCCATTTCTTCAGCTGCTGGCTCTTCGATTTCGACTCGCTGCTGCTGAGAAGGCTGGGATTGACGTACAGGCGCTTCTCTTCCGCCGCTGATCTTGATCGAGCGCTCAGAAGAAGCGTTCTTCAAAACCATTCGCGTCTCTTTCAACTCCAAAATCTCATAATCGCTTACAGGCACTAAAAAAGATTTAGGCCTCTCTGTCGAGCGAAAGAAAAATGAGTGTCCAAAAGACACAACTTCTACTGCATCAACAAAATAATCTTCCTGCGATCCGCCTTTGCTGCTGCGAACGACCAGTTTGCAGCCCTCCCGCGGCGTTATAATTGTCTCTATGATAGGTTCTCGAGTAAAATTCACTGAATATTCCTTTCTGGTTCCGAACCTATCTCAACAAAGAGCTTCTGTCGATTTTCGGGTTCTTTTGAACCGATTTTCGATTCTTTTTGCCGGAGTAGTATCAGAAGAAGCATACAACCCCCGCAAAAAGAATCGAAAAGCGACCAAAATAATCCCGAAAATCGACGAAGCCTCATTATTGAGATAAGTTCCCGCACTGTCACGACTCCCGAGATGCCATATATTCCAGCAAGTCAACTACTCTATGCGAATAGCCCATCTCATTGTCATACCATGCGATCAATTTGTAAAAACGACGGTTTAAAGCAATTCCTGCCATCTTATCGAAAATGGCTGAATGGCTCGTTCCAATAAAATCTGAGGAAACCACCTGTTCATCTGTAACAGCAAGGATTCCTTTCATTTGATGTTTTGACGCACCGACCATTGCATTCCAAATTTCTTCGTAATCTGTGTCTCTTGCTAATCGAACCGTCAAGTCGATAGCAGATACATCTAACGTTGGTACACGAAATGCCATCCCGGTCAGCTTTCCCTTCAACTCAGGAAGACAAAGAGTAACCGCTTTAGCAGCTCCGGTAGATGCCGGTATAATATTGTGTCCTGCCGCACGCCCACCTCTCCAATCTTTGTGAGAAGGTCCATCCACCGTAGGCTGGCTCGCCGTAAGTGAGTGCACCGTCGTCATTAGCCCCTCTTCTATCCCAAAATGGTCAAGAAGGACCTTGCATATCGGCGCTAGGCAATTTGTCGTGCAAGACGCATTGCAAAGGACATCGTCCTTTGCAGGATCAAAATCTTGGTGGTTGACGCCCATGACAAATGTCGGGACGCCATCCTTTCCCGGTGCTGAGATCAGCACCCTTCTCGCTCCGGCATCTATATGCTTTTTTGCATCGTCGAGATGGGTAAAACGCCCTGTTGACTCTACAACATAATCGACATGCAATTGCTTCCATGGAAGCTTTGCCGGATCTCTTTCACTATAAACTTTAAAATGTCTCCCGCCTACGTATATCGCCCCTTCATCGCTTCGAACCGGCTGCTCGTAGGTTCCATGCACACTGTCATATTTAAAAAGATAGGCCAAATTGTCTGCCGGAACAAGATCATTGACAGCCACTAATTCGATGTTCGGATGCTGCATTGCTATACGTGCAACAGCCCTTCCGATTCGACCGAAACCATTGATTGCAATTCGTATAGGCATGAACACGACCTCTCTTAGTTCAGGTACAGAATACCTGAATTGGACTGTGTTGTAAAGTCTCGTAAGAAAAAATTAGAAAACCGCGCTTGCTTGAGGAGCAAACGCGATTCAAATTATTGCTGTAGATACTCAATGATGCAGGTTGGAGCGCTATCGCCAATTCGGATGCCTCCGCGAATGATTCGCGTATAACCGCCGTGTCTCCCGGCAAACCGATCTTTCAATTCACCAAAGAGTTTTCCAACAACCAAACGGTCTCTTGAATACGAACTCTTATCGCCGCCCTTTGCATCGCGAGCTTCCTTTGGAGTTAGGGGATTAAATGCGACTTGCAACTTTGCTATGGCATCCCTTCTAGAAGCTAGGGTATCGCGCTTCGCCAGCGTAATCATGCGGTCCGCATGTCTGCGCAGCTCTTTCGCTTTAACTACAGTCGTTGTTATTCTTTCATTTTCGATTAAGGATTTTAGCATATTGGATAGCATGCTGCGGCGATGCGCACCTGTGCGTCCAATCTTAAACGTCTTCTTGGCGTGTCTCATACTTCAACATTTCCCAATTTTTCTTGCTGGTAATTTTGTATTACCGTCTTGATATTCTCCCGCGTAATCCCGTATTTTCCAAGATCCATGCCAAGAGAGAGCCCAAGCTCATCAAGCTTGTGTTTGATCTCTGTCAGAGATTTCTTCCCGAAATTCCTGAATCGAAGCATTTCTGACTCAGGCATTACGACAAGCTCTCCAATCGTATCGATATTTGCATTCGCTAAGCAATTCGTAGATCGTACAGAAAGCTCTATCTCATTGATGCGTAGAGAGAGCTTTTGCAAGATCTCGTCACGGTCGCGGTTGATGATCGCCTCGCCCTTATCAAAAACAATCATATGGGTCTTAATCTCTTCAAAGACCTGCATGTGTTTGATTGCGATCTGCGCAGCAAATGCAAGCGCTTCAACAGGCGAAATTCGTCCGTCCGTTGTGATCTCTAGAATCAACCTATCGAAATCCGTGTCTTGTCCTACCCTAGTATTTTCAACGTAATAGTTGACTAAACGGACCGGGGAAAAAGAAGAGTCGATGACAATCTCATCATGCATCCGTTCAAACACATGGCGCTCCGACGGCACATATCCTCGACCATTCGATACGCGTAAATCTACGCGCTTTGACATGGGTTTTGTGACGGTGAAGAGATGATGGTTCGGGTTTACGATCTCATACTCGTTAGAGTCAATAAGGTCTTTCAAGACCACTTTGTACTCGCCGCCATTCGCCTCGATCATGTCTTCGGTGATTTCGAGCTGCTTGACAAGGTGATGGATTTCCCTTGGGTGAGACCCCTCTTCCGCACTCAAATTACGGAGCAGGGCGCCTTTGATATTCAAGATAATATGGATCATATCTTGAATCACACCCTCAACCGCCATGTACTCATGCGCAGCACCTTCAATGCGAACAGAGAGGATAGAAGGCGCCTCTAGGGCTCCAAGCAAAATTCTGCGTAAGGTGTTTCCTACAGTATGTCCAAAACCTCTTTCAAAAGGCTCGACGATAAATCGCGCATAAGTTGACGTTTTTGTCGACTCGTCTACCTTAATTTTTTCTGGCATTTCGAATTTGCCATACTTCACTGCCATATCTTGTTCCTCTCAGTTTGATCTTATACGCGTCTACGTTTACGAGCTCTGCAGCCATTATGTGGGACGGGCGTCATATCGCGGATCGTCGTAATGACGAGGCCAGCGCTCTGCAGGCCTCTAACCGCCGATTCACGGCCGGCTCCAGGTCCGCTCAAGTTGACTTCGCACTCTTTCATCCCGACTGACATCGCCTCACGGCCAGCGTTTTGCGCGGCCACTGTCGCTGCGAATGCCGACGACTTTCTCGATCCAGAAAAGTTTGATTTTCCGGCAGAAGACCAGGAAATAACATTTCCCGCCAAATCAGTGATGCTGACAATCGTATTATTGAAGGTCGCTTTCACATGGGCTATCCCTGATGGCACTGTGCGCTGAATCTTCTTTTTCACGCGAACGCCCGCTTTTTTCGGAGGGGCTTTTTGTTCTTGCTTTGCCAAGGCTCTATTCTCCTCTATCGCTCATTAAATTTTCTTGTTTGCAACAGTTTTTCGTTTGCCCTTGCGGGTTCTCGAGTTCGTTCTCGTTCTCTGACCTCTCACAGGCAAGCCGGTTCGATGGCGCATACCGCGATAGCAGTTGATCCCGATCAATCGTTTAATGTTGTTTTGTATCTGACGGCGGAGATCGCCCTCTACAATGCACTTTGATTGGAGGTAAGCATTGATTTTAGCGATATCGTCTTCAGTTAAATTTTTTGCTCTCATATCTTTATCGAGGCTAAGCTCTTCGATAACCTGATTTGAGAGCGTGCGTCCAATCCCATAAATATATGTAAGAGAAATTTCTAATCTCTTTTCCCCCGGGACATCGACACCGACAATTCTAGGCATATTCGTTCCTTAATTTGACAATATAAAATAACACATGATCTTGTTTACTGACAACCGTCAACGTCCTTTCAGACGTCCTCTCTTCATGAACCCATCATAACGCTTCATGAGTAAATGCGATTCAATCTGCTTCATTGTGTCCAAGATGACACCTACCAGGATCAGCAGCGATGTGCCGCCGAAAAACTGGCTAATTCTTGCGTCTACACCCATTAACCGCCCAACCAAAGTAGGAAGAATTGCGATGATCGAGAGAAATAGTGCTCCCGCTAGCGTTATCCGTCCCATTGTTTGCTCAAGAAAATCTTGAGTTGGCTTTCCTTGTCTTATGCCGGGGATAAAAGCTCCATTCTTCTTCATATCGGATGCGATCTGCTCAGGTTTAAATTGGGTCGCTGTCCAAAAGTAAGTAAAAAAGAAAATAAGCATGACATAAAAAAACATGTATACCCAGGTTCCGGGCGATAGGTAAGATGTTAACTGTCCAATCCAAGTATTTTTCCCAAGAAACTGGCCAAGCGTTGCAGGAAACATGAGCACAGATGCTGAAAAAATTACTGGAATAACGCCTGCATAATTTATTTTCAGAGGGATATGTGAATTCCCTCCCTGTACCTCATGCCTTCCGACTATCCTTCTCGCATACTGCAATGGGATTCTTCTCTGCCCTTGGATAACCAAAATCGTCCCTACGATAATAAAGACAAATAGCGCAGTTAAGACTACAAGGGTTGCAAAAGATAGTTGGCCCGCTTCTTGCGACTCAAGGTTTAGTTGATGTACGATCGATCCAATCGTTGTTGGAAGAGACGATAGGATGCCCAACGCAATGATGAGGCTGATCCCATTTCCAATTCCCTTTTCCGTGATCTGTTCGCCAATCCACATAAGGAGCAGTGTCCCACCAGTCATCGTAAAGATGAAGACAAGGTAAAAGAGCCACGAAAACCCGAATATCTGAAAATCGAGCAATTGCGAAAGGACGATTCCGGGATTTTGCTGATTCATCTTCACGGCATATCCTGCATACATTGCAGACTGCAATAGGGCTAGAAAAAGAGTTCCAATCCGTGTCCATTTAGACAACTTTCTCTTTCCATGATCCGGACTTTCGCGAATCTCTCTTTGTAAAGATGGAATGACAGTGATCAAGATCTGCAAGATAATCGAAGCAGAAATATAGGGCATGACCCCCAAAGCAAAAACTGTCATCTGGGCAAAAGCACCGCCGGAGAAGATGTCTACAAGCTGAAAAAGGTTTTGGCCTCCCCCGGTAGCATATTTAAAAAGGGTGATCGCAACATCAGCATTGATGCCCGGCACAGAAATATAGGCTCCGACTCTACACACTGCCAACAAGACTAGGGTGTAGTAGATCTTTGTTCTTAATTCTGATATCGAAAATATCCGCTTGATTGCGTCAACCATCTGCCTTTCCTTACGCTTCGATCAACTTAAACTCGATAGACTTTTCTTCCAGTTTCTTTCTTGCACCCTCTGTGATTGCGTGGGCCTCGATCGATACCTTTTTAGTGATCTCGCCTGTAGCAATGATCTTATAACCTCCAGGAAGCTCGCGAGGCACTAGGCCCTTTTCGCGCAGCGTTTCGAAAGTTACCGATTCATTATCCGAATAGGCTTGATTAATTCGATCTAAGGTTATTGCTTGTGATGCTTTTACAAAGCGTCCCCGAGTAAATCCACGCACAGGAAGTTTACGGTATAGCGGCACTTGGCCCCCTTCGTAACCATATCTGTGATCGTAACCTCTACGGCTCTTATCGCCTTTCGATCCACGCCCGCAAGTCTTTCCACGTTTGCATCCCGGTCCCCGTCCAACCCTGCGGCTATTTTTTTCAGGACGGCTAGTATTTTTCAATTGAGATAGATCCATCATTGGGCTTCCCCTCTTCTTTCAGCAAGACATTTTTCTCTGTTCGTCAGTCTTTTGAGCGCTTTGAATGTCGCCTTAACCTGATTTAGCGGGTTGTTCGATCCGAGACTTTTTGCAACGACATTCTTGACGCCGCCCAATTCAAGGACTGACCGGACTTTTGAGCCCGCTACAATTCCCGTTCCCTCAGGAGCGGGCTTTAGAAGTACTTTCGAACCGTCCCACTCGACAACGATTTCATGCGGGATAGTTGTACCTTCCATTTCAATTTTGAGGACATTCTTCCTCGCCGCCTCGCTGCCTTTGCGGATAGCGTCAGATACTTCATTTGCCTTTGCAAATCCATATCCAACCCTGCCTTGTCCGTCGCCGATCAAGATCAGTGCAGAAAAACTAAATTTTCTACCACCCTTTACAACTTTAGAACAGCGGTTGATGTAGAGCACCTTTTCTTCAAATTCGCTGCTCGATTCGTCTTGTCGATTTCGTTCCATTTCCCTGGCCATGTTTCTTCCTCAATTAAAAGTTCAAGCCGGCTTCACGGGCAGCGTCAGCCAGTTGAGCCAATAATCCGTGATACTTATTGCGGCCACGATCAAAGACAACCGCATTGATATTGTTCTCCTTAGCGATTTGGGCAATCTGTTGGCCAATCACACGAGCTGACTCTTTGGATTTTTTAAGATTCTTATTTGTCTTTGACTGAGTTCCAATGCCGCCTAGCGTCACACCCTTCTCGTCATCGATCAACTGCGCATAGATGTGGAGGTTTGTTTTAGAAACAGTCAGTCGAGGTTTCACAGCAGTTCCTGATATCAATCCATTGCGTACGCGGTGTGCTCGCGCCCATCGGGATTTTGCTCTCTTTTTTAATGAGTTATCCATAATTCCTATTTACCCTTTGCTGCCTTTCCTTCTTTCTTACGCACGTACTCATTTTCGTAGCGGATTCCTTTACCTTTATAAGGCTCAGGTGGTTTCATCGCTCGTACCGCAGCTGCAAATTGTCCAACCTCATGTCGATCAGACCCTTTAATGCTAATTGCAGTTCCTTTATCAACAGTAACTTGCAATGTTTTGGGGATCTCAACAGCGGTTGGATGCGAGTATCCTAACTGAAGATCGAGCTTAGAGCCTGATACCGCCGCTCTATATCCAACGCCTATCAGCGTCAGTTTCTTCTCAAATCCTTCGGATACACCCAGTATCGCATTGCGAATCATCTCCCACATAATTCCG
>JAKBAE010000016.1 GCA_021809325.1 bacterium | reverse complement strand
CAAGTTATCGTGCAATCGCCCTGCTCCAGCCTTGTCAAACTCTCATACATTCTCCTTTATTTAAGTCTTCTATGTAACTAGTGCACCTTTTCATAAAGAATTGAGATAATTTCGAGCGTGAAAGCTCTCCAGGATCGACGATCACAAAGTACCTAGTATTAATTCAATACAAGGTACTTTGTGATCGTCGATCCTGGAGGCTTTGACGCCGAAATTACTCCAATTCTTTATGAAAAGGTGCACTAGGGTTAGAGTATATTTAAACTAATTCAAGAACCGGATTTTCGCGATCCAATTGTCCCAGCTGGATAACCCGGCCGCCAATGTGTTCAATTCTCTGAGCCAGAGTTTCGATTGCCAGCTTCGCATCGCCGGCATTTTCTTCAGCTTGGTCCGCAAAGAAAATAACATCGACAAGTTTATCAGATTTGTCAGGCCTTGGAATGCAAGCATGCTTTGCATCCATGTAATTCCACAACCAAGTGACTACGCTATGATCATCTGCATAAACAATATCTCCCGGCTGCACAGGATATGTCTCTTCCACTCTTCCAAGAGTTGTAAAAGTCTCTCCCTGTTGTCCATATCTTAAAACAAGGTTGCCGCGGATTCCATTAAGACAAAGTGCTCCCATGGGAGTGCGTGTCTCAATGGACACACAATTATATAGATCTACAGGATCGCTAATTTTTCCCATATCGGCGTTTTTGATTTTTCCTTCCCTTAGCTTGTCGCCTTGCATTGCAGCACGTCCAATTAATCGTACGATCGTCGATTCCATTCCCTTGGTTCCAAAAGTGGAAAAAACGTGATTCCAGGATTGGCAGACGCGTAAATCTTGAAAGTTATTACCGGTAATTCCATCACGGCTTACCCCTCTCACAACTTCTTGCTTCAAATTGCTGAGATATTTTGCTACAGGGCCTGATTTAGACTGTTGGTTAGGAACTTGAGCTAATAAGATTCCTACCCTTGCTTCAGGCCATTGTTGTAGGACATCTGCCGCAATTCCAATACATGTTCTGGTTGCCATATAAATTCTCCTTTATGAAATTTCTAATGCGATATCAAATCCAATACTGCTTCTATAGCCACTGGTTCCTGACTGAACAGTAATAGGGGTTACAGTATGCCATAAATCTGTGCCCTTATCCGGCTGAAGAATTCCAAAACCAGGCTGCAAAGTCGTGGTGAAAATTTTTGTTTTTTTGTCTTCTTTAAAAATTTGGCTCTCTCCTCCCAAAACATTTTCTCGTTCTACGACAAGAGCTGAGACAATATAATCAAATCCATCTTGATGAATCCCTTCAGGAGCATTGCTGGTTATTCTTTCGCTGCTTGTCATTACACGCACATGATGGACTGTAATATCAAGCCGTTTTAGGGATGGGTGAAGTTGGGCGACATTTGAGGCGACACCGAATAAGAGAGTTTTGAACAGTTCGTTATCTACCATAGCTTCTTCTATTTCAGTGAATTGGCGTGGAAGAAGGCGAATGTCAAAGACATCTTTGTCGATTTTTCCGAAATCCTGGGAAAAAGCTGAGGTAGGAATTCGCTTGCAGCGCCAGCTCATATTTTCTTTATCTAAGATGAAGCGGCTGACAGCCCGTTTGCGGTAAGCTTGGATCTTCTTAAACTCATTTAACTTGTCCGGAGACAGTGTTTCAATGCATGTCGCGAGACTGTGGATCTCAATCTCTCCTAAATAGTAGCGGAAGAGTAGGTCCCGAGGCGGAGGTTCGGCCAGATTTGTTTGCAAAAATTGAATCTGCTCCTTTCTGCTATCGTAGCAATCAAAAGGCAAGGCCTCAAAAAGAGGTTTAGTCTGTGTCAGGAAGTGTTGGATTGAAAGTCCGAAGTCCCTGACCGAGAAGAGCTGGATAGGATTGGTTTTGTATGTCATAAAGTTTTTACTTTCATTGGAGCGAGGATCTTAGTGCTTCTTAAAGATTATTTGCAACTTTTTTTTGCAGCTAGACATATGCACTTTCTTGCTTTAGAATTCCTGATGTCATGATATTCTCAGCGTTAGCGCAAGGCTCTATGACCTGCGCAGGACTAATCGTTTCAATCGGGGCTCAAAATGCTTTTGTCCTAAAACAAGGGCTGAAGGGGAATTATCTCTTTATTACAGCTCTTTTCTGCGTCTTCGTCGATGCTCTTCTCATCACAGTCGGAGTGGGTGGGATGGGTGTGATTTTGACGAGCTCCCCTCTATTATTTTCCATCACGAAATGGGGCGGTGCGGCATTTTTATTTTGGTATGGATTTCGATCTTTTCGATCCGCTTTCCGCACATCTTCTATGGAAGTACAGCCGGATGCTGAAAGTTCTTTGCGAGAGGTTTTATTGACGCTGGCGGCTGTCAGTTTCTTGAATCCTCATGTATACCTCGACACAGTCATGCTCCTCGGCAGCATAGGGGCCCGTTTCGAAGGAGAGAAAGTTTATTTTGCCATTGGCGCTATTTTCGCCTCCATTTTATGGTTTTTTGGGCTTTGCTATGGCGCCCGGCTATTAGCCCCTCTTTTTGCCAAGCCGCTAGCTTGGAAAATTACCGATGGGTGCATTGGCTTGATGATGTGGTCTCTCGCATTCACATTGCTTTTTTAGTGCGGCATCATATTGTAGTCCAGGTGGTGCATGATCCAGATTGCACCGATCACAATGATGAGGATAATCGAGAGCGTCGAAGTAAAGACGATTAAATTCCAGCGCGGCCCTTTTTCCCCCAAGACATTGAGAAAGAAGATCGATTGGGCCACGCTTTGGAGCGCTGCCAGGATGAGCAAGATGGCAATGACCAGATCTGTTTTGAAGGGGAAGAAATCCGGATAGGCAATCAGGGAGAAGGCGAAAAGGGTGAGGATCAGCGAGGATACATATCCGATGATGCGCGAAGAGAGTCTTGCATGCATGCCTTCTTTCACGATAAAATCCCCATTCCGTAAACGACAGAAAAAATAAAGATCCAGACGAAGTCTAGAAAGTGCCAAAAGAAAGCAAACCGGTACACCTGGGAGATGCAAGCTTCCGACATCGGTTTAAGCCAAATGCGCACCAATGCGACGAGCATCCAGAGCATCCCGATAGAGATATGAAAGCCGTGGGTGCCAACGAGTGTGAAAAACGCAGAGAGAAATCCGCTTCTTCGCCAGCTATCGCCCGTTGAGATAAGGTGGTGGAATTCCATTAATTCGAGCGCAAGAAAGCCTCCGCCTAGAGCGAAGGTGGCAAGGATCCACAAGATGATTTGGTTTTTCTGCTTCCGGTGAACCGCAAGGGTGACGAGAGAGCAAGTAAAGCTGGAAGTGAGAAGAAGCATCGTTTCGGCAAAGACGGAAGGGAGCTCGAAGAGGTCATGGCCGGAGGGGCCGCCATATGTGTTATGGCGCAAAACGACAAAGGTGGCAAAGAGGACCGCGAAAATCACCAGGTCGGTCATCAAATAGATCCAGAAGCCGAAAACTTTGATGTCATTGAGCATGGCTTTCCATCTTTTTCACTTCTTCAGCGCTGAGTTTATATTCTTCGTGTTCGGTATTAAAAGAACGGATGATCACACACCCAATTGTGCAGACAAGGCTAACGATTGCAAGCCAAAGGATTTGCCAAACAAGCGCAAAGGCAAATAAAAAGGCGAAAACCGAGAGATAGATTCCCATGCCTGTGTTTTTAGGCAGCTCAAACTCTTCGTAGCGGATTTGCGGCTTTTCTCCTCTTTGCTTTTGTTCCCAGAACTCTTCTCGGCTCGTAACGGTGGGGATGACGGCGAAATTATAAAAGGGGGGCGGCGATGTGGTTGACCACTCAAGCGTACGGCCATTCCAGGGGTCGTTCGATGCAGGGTTCTCTTTTCTTCGTTTGATGCTCACGGCGAGTTGGATGACTTGCAAGGCAATTCCGCAGGAGATAATGCCAAGACCGATGGTTGAAGTAATGAAAAGGGGCTGCCAGCCTGTCGAGGCGTCGTAATGGTCGAGGCGTCTTGTCGCCCCTAAAAAGCCGAGGAGGTAGAGGGGGATGAAAGAGACGAAATAGCCGATGAACCAAAACCAAAAGGCCAATTTGCCTAGTTTTTCATCGAGCATAAATCCCCAGATCTTGGGAAACCAGTAGGTGATCCCTGCAAAAATCCCAAAAAGGGCCACTCCAACGATCATTGTGTGAAAGTGGGCAACGAGAAATAGGCTGTTGTGGATTTGAAAATCGGCCGGAGGGGATGCGAGGAGAAGCCCTGCCATGCCGCCAATCGCAAAGATGCAAACAAACCCCATAAACCAATACATGGGAGATGCGAAGGTGATCTTTCCCCGAAGCATTGTGAGCGTCCAGTTAAAGACCTGGACACCGGACGGGATGGCGATGAGCAAGGTCATGAGGCTGAAAAACGAGTTGACATAGGGTCCTCCGCCCATAGTAAAAAAATGGTGGAGCCAGACGAGATAGGAGAGAAGGGTGATGGCAACGAGGGCACAGACCATGGAGAGGTAGCCCGAGATCTTTTTCTGCGAAAAGGTAGAGACGATCTCGGAGTACATGCCAAAGGATGGAATGACGAGAATATAGACTTCCGGATGGCCCCAGGTCCAAATGAGATTGAAGTAGAGCATCATGTTGCCGCCGTAGCTCGAGGTAAAAAAGTGCATGTCGAGAACGCGGTCGAACCAGAGCAAAAGCGTTGCTACGGTGAGGACGGGAAAGGCTGAGATGATGAGGATCATCGCGCAGAGCGAGGCCCAGATGAAAAGAGGTGTTTTTAAGAGCGTCATCCCGGGTGCGCGTTTTTTTATGATCGTTACGGTGAAGTTGATCCCGGCAAGCAAGCTGCCAAGTCCGGAGAGCTGGAGGCTCCAGATCAAGTAGTCTACTCCCGTATAGGGGTTGAACTCGATCTCGGAAAGAGGAGGGATTCCGAGCCAGCCTGTGTTCGCAAATTCTCCACCGATTGCAAAAAAGAGATTGATCATGATCCCTCCGGCTGCGGTGAGCCAAAAGCCGAGAGAGTTCATGAAGGGAAAAGCTAAATCGCGAGCGCCGATTTGCAGAGGCAAAATCCAGTTCATGAGCCCGAAGAAAAATCCCATTGTTACGAAAAAGACCATGATGTCGCCGTGGGAGGTGAAGATCTGCTGGAAATGGCTTGGACTCAGATAGCCTGCCGAGTCTGCGGCAATCGATTGCTGAATCCAGAGCATGGCGGCATCGACCATGCCCCGAAAGAACATGAGGGCTGCAAAAATCATATACATCGAGCCGATCTTTTTAGGGTCGGTCGAGGTAAGCCATGTGTTCCAAAGCCATCCCCACCTTTTCGTTTTGGTCAAAAAAAGGGCCAAAAGAAGCATCATGAGAAGGATAAAAAGGGTTCCGGCTATTGTGTACCAGTGATGGGGGAGGGCTGCTTTGCTTAAGTTTCCAAACATTTAGTGCATCATGTATTTCATCAAAATTTTGTGGTAAAAGCCATTTTCTACATGCGAGTAGAGGATAATCGGCACCTTCATCGAAGGCTTGAGCAGTTCGGCGTAGACCTCTTCCGTCAAAGGCTCCGAAGAGCCTTGGACGGTTTTGACCCATTCATCAAATTCGGATTGAGTCGTTGATTTCACAAGAAACGTCATATCTGCAAAGCCGTCGCCATTAATCTCGGCAGCCCGGCCCGTGTATTCTCCCGGCTCGTCAGCCATGAGATGGAGCGTTGTGCTCATCCCGGCCATCGCATAAATTTGGCCGCTGAGCTGTGGGATCCAAAACGAGTTCATCGGAGACCCGTCTGCCGCAAGATGAAAATGAATGGGCGTTTGCTCAGGAATTTGGAGGAAATTGACTGTTGCAATCTGCTCTTCGGGATAGATGAAAAGCCATTTCCAATCGATTGCGACAACCTGAATTTCTAGAGGCTTTTTATCGCTCTCTATTGGCCGGTAGGGATCGAGCCTATGAGTTTCATATATTGTGATGATCGCCATTGGAATAATCGCAATGAGAGGAATGCACCATAAAACAATGTCCTTCCATTTTCCCTGTGTGTGCTCGGGGTCGTATTTTGCTTTGCTATTTTGCGCTCGATGCTTCCAAGCGATTCCATAGAATAGAAGGAGCGCCGGGCCTACAACAAGGAGCATCAGAAGGAGATTTGTCCGAATCAGCTCCAATTCTCTTCGGGCCATGATCCCTTTCGGGTGAGTCAGGAGGGCGTAGTCGCTCTTTAATACAAAGTAGATGGCCAAGGCCATGCAGAGAATGGCTGTGGACCCAACAGCAAATTTAAATTTTTTCATTGATAATAGAGATACGATAGAGAGAAGAATTGCGTCAACCTTCACTTGTTTTTGAGTAGGTTTGTTGTATAATAATGCAAATGTGAGGTTTAATTATGGAAATATCAAGTGTTTATTTTGATCAAACTTCATCTGTTTTTGCAGAGCAACTATCGCCGATACAATTTGAAGAAAAAGATCAGCAAGAGATCGAGAACCAGTATATTCTGAAAGAGCTTCAAGAACTTGGCTATATTGATATTGGAGAAATCGTCAAAGGGAGGTATGCAATATGGAATCCGCGCAGGGGCCCGCATTCTGACGGATATGTTTACCATACACAGGCGCGGCACCCTGAAGCGAAGCACCCCTATCGAAAAGACCGGCCAATTCAGATGGAGATACTGGTTCATCGAGAGGCGAAAGACGGCCCCTTTCCAACCAAATTTGAGATATTCTACATTCATTGGCTAGGCGGCTGGTAATACCAATCCCAACAAATAAATTTGTTGGGATTAGTATAAATTCGATGTTGTAGCTTATACAAGCCAAAAGGATCACAGAACTTGAAAATGGGCCGCAAGAATCTGCGGCCCATATACTTGAACAACTTACGCTTTGATCTTGATGTCGACGCCCGATGCGACCGGCAGCACTTTCAGCTTGTCGATCGTGTCGAGAGTAGGATCGAGGAGATCGAGTACGCGGATATGAGTGCGCATCTCAAACTGCTCGCGTGATTTGCGATCGACGTGCGGCGATCGGAGAACTGTAAAGATCTGCCTCTTTGTGGGCAGAGGGATCGGTCCTACGACGCGCGCTCCCGTGCGCTTCGCCGTTTCGACGATGTCAGCTGTTGAACGGTCCAACTGGCGCTGATCATACGCCTTGAGGCGTATGCGTATTCTTTTTCTTGGTTGCTTGCTCATAAGCCCTTACTTCTTGATAATTTCTTCTTGGATCTTCGAAGGAACCCGCTCAAAGTGGCTTGGCTCCATCGTGTAGGTCGCACGTCCCGAGGACATCGAGCGCAGCTGCGTAGAGTATCCGAACATCTCCGAAAGAGGCACTTCCGAAGAGACCTCCACCGAGCCTTTGATCGTCTCTTGTCCGAGGATTTTTCCTCGGCGCCGATTGATGTCGCCGATCACATCGCCCATGTTGGCTTCGGGCGTGTTGACCACGACTTTCATGATCGGCTCTAAGATGACCGGGGACGCTTTACGCGCCGCATCTTTTAGGGCCATCGAAGCGCAGATCTTAAACGCCATCTCGTTAGAGTCGACATCGTGGTACGATCCGAATACGATCGCAACTTTCATGTCGACCAACGGATAGCCGGCTAAGACGCCAGTCTGCAGCCCTTCCTCAATCCCTTTGATACAGGCCGGGATGTATTCTTTCGGAATGACGCCGCCGACGATCTTGCTGACGACTTCGTTCCCTTTTCCGGGCTCGTTCGGCTCGATCTCCAGACAGACGTGAGCGTATTGCCCTCGGCCGCCGGACTGCTTGACGTATTTCGTTTCGCTATTCCCGTTGACTGTGATCGCCTCTTTGTAAGAGACTTCAGGGGCGCCGACATTCGCTTGCACGTTGAACTCGCGCAGCATCCGGTCGCGGAGGATCTCCAAATGGAGCTCTCCCATTCCCATGATGATCGTTTGTCCCGTCTCTTCGTTGGTCATTACGCGAAAGGTCGGGTCTTCTTCGGAAAGGGCCGAAAGAGCTTTTGCGAGCTGCTCGCGGTCGGCCTTCGATTTTGGCTCGATCGCCATCGAGATCACCGGCGCTGGGAAGTTCATCTTCTCAAGGAGAAGGGGAGAGTCTTCCGAACAGAGCGTATCGCCCGTGCTCGTATATTTGAGCCCGATGACGGCCGCAATGTCGCCTGTGAAAAATTCGTCGCGGTCTTTGCGCTGGTTCGCATGCATCTCCAGAAGTCTGGAGATCCGCTCTCTTTTGTCCTTCGTCGTGTTGATGAGAGGCATCCCTTTTGACAAAGTGCCGCTATAGATGCGGACAAAGGTCAAGCGGCCGACATACGGGTCGGTCATGATCTTGAACGCTAAGGCTGAAAGGGGGCTGTCGTCTGACGGAGCGATTGTCAAATCCTCGTCCGAATCAATTTTATGTCCTTTGATCAGGCCGCGGTCGAGCGGGGAGGGCATCCAACGGACGATCGCATCGAGAATCTGCTGCACGCCTTTGTTTTTGAAGGCCGTACCGCAGAGAACCGGTGTGAACTTGTTGGTGATCACCCCTTTGCGGATCATCGCATGGATCTCGTCTTCCGGAATTTCGTCCGGAGTTTCGAGCACCTTCATCATGAACTCTTCGTCGTTTTCATCGACGGTGGCGAGCTCCTCGAGAAGCG
This sequence comes from bacterium, assembly GCA_021809325.1. Lineage (GTDB taxonomy): Bacteria > Chlamydiota > Chlamydiia > Chlamydiales > SM23-39 > JAKBAE01. The sequence continues at coordinate 17,775 of JAKBAE010000016.1, read as the reverse complement.
CCATGCGCATTTTCTTGCATTCATCGAGCAGATCGGCGGGGATCTCTTCAACGTCATACTGTGCGCCCATCGTCTCGTCGCGGAAGAGATACGCCTTCATCGCGATGATATCGACCATCCCTTTGAAGCCCCCTTCCATACCGATCGGGCAATGGATTGGAATTGCATTTGCGTGCAGTTTTTCGCGCATGGTTTTGACGGCGTTGAAGAAGTCGGCTCCCGTCCGGTCGCACTTGTTGACGAAGGCGATGCGGGGAACTCCATAGCGGTCAGCTTGGCGCCAGACCGTTTCTGATTGCGGCTGTACGCCGGCGACTGCGCAGAATACTGCGACAGCGCCGTCGAGCACGCGAAGCGAGCGCTCGACCTCAATAGTGAAGTCTACGTGCCCGGGCGTGTCGATGATGTTGATTTTGCTGCCTTTCCAGTAGACGGTAGTCGCAGCCGATGTGATCGTGATGCCGCGCTCGCGCTCTTGCTCCATGAAGTCCATCGTCGCGGCGCCTTCATGCACCTCGCCGATGCGGTGGAGACGTCCTGAATAGAATAGAATGCGCTCCGTCGTCGTCGTTTTGCCGGCGTCGATGTGGGCCATAATGCCCACGTTGCGCACATTCTTTAGTTCGTCGGTTTCTGGTCTATTTCCCATGTGCGCCCCTTACCATTTGTAATGAGCGAACGCTTTATTCGCTTCCGCCATGCGGTGTGTGTCGTCTTTTTTCTTGATGGTCGATCCTTGATTGTTATAGCAATCGATCAACTCGCCGGAGAGGCTCTCAACCATCGATCTGCCGGGCTTTGCCCGTGAATAGTTGATGATCCATTGCATCGCCATCGCTGTGCGGCGGTCTGTGGGGATCTCGACAGGCACTTGGTAGGTTGCCCCCCCGATCCTCCTCGACTTGACTTCCAAAGAGGGTTTCGCATTGTCGAGCGCCTGCTCAAATGCGTCCAAGGGGTTTTCAGCTTTGACCTTTTCGGCAAACCGGGTCAGCGCTTCATAGATGATTGCGCGGGCAGTTGCTTTTTTGCCGCCGATCATCAGTTTGTTGATGAATTTTGCGAGCGTAAGGCTCTGGTAAACCGGATCTGGATCGATCCTGCGCTTTTCAGCGCGTCTTCTTCTAGACATGTTCTTCCTAAATCAGTGTTTATTGCTTCACCCGGCCCCGCCAATCGGATGGGCCTGCCCATGGAACGCGCTCGCTTTGCAAGAGCAGTCCGCGGGCAAAAACGCCTTTCTATTCAAGCGTTTTGGTATTACTTTGGTTTCTTTGCGCCGTATTTTGAGCGCGACTTCTTACGGTCTTTTACCGCTGCAGTATCGAGCGCTCCGCGCACGATGTGGTAACGGACGCCGGGCAAGTCTTTGACCCTTCCGCCGCGAACCAGCACGATGCTGTGTTCCTGGAGGTTGTGTCCTTCGCCGGGAATGTAGGCGATGATCTCTTGTCCGTTGGAAAGGCGCACCCAGGCAACTTTCCGCAGGGCGGAGTTTGGTTTTTTCGGGGTCTTGGTTTTGACCTGTACGCAAACGCCCCTTCTTTGCGGGCATTGTTGCAAGGCAGGGGCTTTATTGCGCTTTTCTTTGCTTACGCGCCCCTTATGAATCAATTGGTTAATTGTCGGCATGAAGCCATTCTCCTAAATATTGCTTGAGGATAGGAAAGGAATATACAGGGATTTGAGATTTCTTTGAAGGGTTAAAATGGAGGGTGTCTAACCTTCTGATTTGCAGTTTGATGGGATTTTGTTGGCAAAAGAGATTTCGCACATTCGGTGTTTTTGTTTGTTTGATTTATTTTGTGGTGTAAGTGAATTAGCTATAGCAACAATTGCGATTCGTTTTTTTATTTAATTGTTATTTTATTTTTTAATTTATACTATTGGTTTTGGGAGCTTACGGGAATAAGGCCAAGCTTACGACGCTAAGTTTGGAAAAATTGGACCTACTATTCCTTCGCTCCCATTTTTTTTGGATTGAAAATGAAACGGATTGCGATTTTATTTCTTTTTATTTTTTCTCTGGCGCTGCCTCTTTTTGCAGCTCCCAGGATGCTGCACAAAGCCGATATTCGCACCGTTATGGAGCGTCTGTTTGCGTTTCACATTGAAAATAAGGAAATGACGCCTCTTTTGGTGAGGCGCACATTCAAGCTATATATCGAACAATTTGATTCTGAAAAGGCGTATCTTCTCAATTCCGAAGTGATTTCTTATTTAAATATGGACGATGCGTCGGCGAAAAAGGTCATCCAGAGAATGTCAAATGGCGATTACAGCGATTTCGTCAAGTTGAACGAGGTGATGCAGCAGGCGGTGCTAAGAGCGCAAAAGGTGCGCAAAGCCGTTGGGGATCAATTTTTAAAGAATGAGATTGATTTTTCTCCTTCCCAGATTTCTCCGCCATCCCGTTATGCCTCGAGCGTAGACGAGGTTGCCGAGCGTCAAAAGAACCGGCTAGTGCGGTTTTATCTCTATCATCAAGGCCGCTCTGAAATTTCGAGTGTAGAGAGGAGGGCGCGGCTGCTCTCTCTTTTCGAGAGGAAAGCGCGCCGCAGCGAAGCGTCTGTTTTGTATCTCAAGACGGATGGAAAAAAGGTCGATTCCGAGCGGATGGAACATCTTTTTTCTTTACGGATCTTAAAATCATTTGCCAAAAGCCTCGATACACACACCTCATTTTTTAGCCCTGAAGAGGCGCATGAGATGCGCTTGAGCCTTGAAAAGCAGTTTGAGGGGGTCGGTGTTGTTTTGTTTGAGGGAGTCGATGGCGTAATGATCTCCGACTTGGTGAAGGGGAGTCCTGCTGAGCAGTCCGGAAAGATCCTGGTGAACGACCTGCTTGTAGAGATCGATGGAAAGGAAGTTGATAATCTCCCGTTTGACGAAGTGCTTGATCTACTCAAAAAAGAGGGCAAGAGAGGGGTTATCCTTGGCTTTGCCCGCTTGGATGCTTCCGGCAAACAGCAACGGTTCCGCGTCTCTTTGGAGAGACGGCCGATCGTGATGAATGAAGAAAGGATCAAAACGAGCTGGGAGAAGACCGAAGGGGGGATCATTGGAAAAATATCCCTCTACTCATTCTATGAGAGCTCCAACGGGGAGAGCTGCGAAAAAGATATCAAGAATGCGATCCGGGAATTTCAGTCGATCGGCCAACTTAAAGGGCTTATCTTGGATTTGCGGGAAAATGCAGGCGGCTTTTTAAGCCAGGCTGTTAAAGTGTCGGGGATTTTCTTGGCCAACGGCGTTGTCGTCATCTCGAAATACGGCACCGGAGAGCTCCATTATTTGCGCAATATTGTCGGCCGCAGTTTTTTCAACGGCCCCCTTGTGGTACTCACGTCTAAGATGTCTGCGTCTGCGGCAGAAATCGTTGCACAGGCCTTGCAGGATTATGGGGTAGGGGTTGTCGTAGGAGATTCGCGCACGTTTGGAAAAGGCTCGATCCAATATCAGACCGTCACGGATGAGAGGGCGGATCTCTTTTTCAAAGTAACTGTTGGGAAATACTATACGGCATCGGGTAGGACGACGCAGATCGAGGGCGTCAAAGCCGATATCGTTGTCCCGTCTTCCTATGCGCCTTATAACATTGGCGAGAGGTATTTGGAGTATCCGCTCCCTGCCGACTCAGTCAATCCGGCATACGTCGATTCACTCAGCGACCTAGAGCCGTCGGCAAAGAGGCTTTTTCAGAGAAAATATCTGCCCTATGCGCAGCGGGTCGTCTCTTTTTGGAAGAGGATGCTGCCAACGCTTCGTCAAAAAAGCGCTGAGAGATTGGCCAAAAACCAAGATTTCCAGATGATGCTGCAAAAGCATGAGCAGATTCGGGCTAAAGCTTCATTTCTTCCGCCCAATTCCGTCGATGAACTTCCACCCATAGGCGCAGATCTGCAGATGATTGAGGCCGTGCATATTGTCAACGATATGATCCTGATGGAAGAGAAGATGAATCCGGCGGCGGCCAAAGAAGTTCTGCTCCAAGCCCAATAGTGCTATTCGTCCACTTTGCAAAGATTTTTTCCTTGCCAATAGTTCGTATGGTTTTGGAAAGTGGTTAAGGTATGCATGCGGGCTTTATCGAGAAAGACCGTTCCGCACAAATGATCAATTTCGTGCTGTAAGATTCTCGCATACCAGCCTTTTGCATGAATGACAACCGGCTCTGCGCGTTCATTGAGGCACTCTACTCGTACTGATTTCGCTCGAGGGACAACAGCCAGCAGATCGGGAACGCTCAGACAGCCTTCAAAGAAATCGGCCTTTTCCGAGTTCTTTTCTACAAATAATCGAGGATTGATGATCTCGTGGAAAGGAACCAGGCTGCGCTCGCGCTCGATTAATTGCTGCTCGATTAATTGCTGCTCGGTTAAATGGGCGTGGCTCATGTCTTCGATTACAGCGAGTTGGATTGCGCGGCCGATTTGGGGAGCTGCTAACCCCACACCGGGGGCGGCCCTCATTGCTGCCTTCATTTTTTCGATCAGCTCTTGGATTTCAGGGCTTAAAATCTCTTGAGCGGATAATTCTTTTGCCGGATGGCGCAGGACCGGATCTCCGATCTGTACGATTTCTAAATCGAGCACATCAGCCTCCTAATGAAATACGAAAGTCGAAAAAACTAACAGATACTAAGATTTTCCGGAAGAGTCATTGCTTTGCAGCTCATCGCCGATCCAGTCAATGATTTTATCAGAGGACAAAAACTGCACGTGTCCCAAATCGGAGACTCGGAGTTGGCGGCCGCATCCGGAAAGGGCGCTTTCTGCGGAGACCAGTAAATCGGCATCCGATCCTGCATGATGGAAGCGGATGGATGATTTTTTGGCTTCCATGCCGCTGCGGACTTCTGCGAGGATGGCTGCTTCGGGCCTCATTTCGCGGCCGTCAGGGCCGATTCCCAAAGTGGATGCTAAATGAGAGCCGGAAAGAGGGGATGCTAGTGTGAACACGTCGGTGACTTTGCCCTCGGGCGCGAGTTTTGTTGCATAAAGCGAAGCGACGACGCCTCCCATCGAATGGCCGACGAGGATCAGATCATCCCGGCCGATTTCTTTGACTTTCGCCTCGATGCGCTTTGCATAGACGCTTAAGGGGAGGAAGGGAAATCCCAGATCGATCGTATAGATGGGGCCGATTTGCTTTTCGCCCAACCGTTTTAGGAAATAAGTCCATCCGGAAGAGTTATGAAGATAGCCGTGGACAAGAAGAATCGGGCGGCCGTCTTTCTTCTCGACGTTTTCCAGGGGTTTGAGATAGGCGAGAGGAAATTTTGCAATGGCAGTGAGGATGGTAAAAATTTCAGTTGAAAATGCGTAAAGTTGATCAATCCGTTTTTGATTGGCTTCCGAGAATTCGTGCGAATATTTTTTTAAGAGAAGAGAAGGGGCGATCAAAACGATGCCCAAAACGGTCCAGACGGGGAGAATGAACGCAAAGAGAAGGACAATTTCTCCTGTCGCCTGCAGCCAATCCCTAGCCTGCATCGGTTTTTCCGGCGGGGTGTCAATAGGAAGGGCCTCCGGAGGCAGTCCTATAGAAGCTGAGTTAATTTCTTCTAAGCTCATCGTAGAATAGTTTAGCTGCTTTTTCGCTCGATGTCAATTGTTTTGGATTTGGGTAGAAATCCAATCCGAAACAATTTTTGAAGAGAGGAGTTCGCTGTGGCTCAAATCGGGAACGCGAAGCTTTTTCCCGCAGCCGGAGAGAGCGCTGTCGGCCGGCACGAGGGTGTCGGAGTCCGATCCGATATGATAGAAGCGGATAGCTTGTTTTTTGGCTTCAAGGCCTTGGCGGATCTCACTCAGTAAAGGAGCTCCGGGGCGCATCTCGCGGGTGTTTGGTCCAAGAGATGCGATCTTGGCCATAGGGCAGCCGCTGAGAGGGGAGCCGATGGTAAATAAATCGGTGACCGTCCCTTCTTTGGCCAGCTTGGCCGCATAGAGGGCGCAGACGACGCCTCCCATTGAATGGCCGATCAAAATGAGATCGCTCCGCCCTGTTTGTTTGCGGATTTCCTCGGCTTTTTCTTTTACTTTTTGGGCGTATTCGCTGAGTGGGAGGAAGGGGTGTCCCAGATTAATAGTATAGACGGAGCCAAGATCTTTTTTTGGAAAGACATCGAGGTAATGGGTCCAGGCGGCAGGGTTATTTAAAAAGCCGTGAACGAGAAGGATCGGGCGGCCTCCCTCTTTTACCTTTTCGAGAGGGATGATGTGCAAAGCGGTAAGAGCCGATTTGAGGCCCACTTCGATGAGAAGAAAAATTTCAGAGATGTAAGCGAAAAATTTGTTAAACCGTCTTTGGTTTTGTTCCGAGAAATGGGGGGCATATTTTTTGATGAGAAGGGCAGGGCCGAGGCAAATGAGCCCGGCGGCAGCCCAGATAGGGGCGATGAGCAGTGCAAGAGCTGTAATGCCTACGGCTACAAGGGCCCACTCTTTGGGTTGAATTGGCTCTTCCGGAGCGGTTTCGATCGTTCTATAACTAGATTTTTCTGGAAAATTTCTGTTTTCTATCAACATGGCTTAGATAATGTCTTAAATGATAATTAATGTCAATTAATGGAGTAATATTTGTTTTTTAGGGGTCTGGGGGTTGTCAAGGAGATGCTTGCCTAAAAATCCGCTGCCTGCGTACAATTTCTGCTTTTGTACGTTAGTTCATTTGGCCAGATAGCTCAGCTGGTAGAGCAGAGGACTGAAAATCCTTGTGTCGCTGGTTCGATTCCAGTTCTGGCCACATCACCGGAGACATTTTCAGAAATGACAATGTCTTCGGCTTTTTCATTCCTCAACCCCTTGTTTTTCTGTAAGATAAGCGCAAGTGCAGGATTCAATGCGCTGGTTGGATTATTTCCATCTTGAAAGACCAATTTTGCGGGGACGATGCTCCCATGTCCAACCTTCTCCTTAGCGTTATGGGTGCTTTTGCGGAGTTTGAGCGAGCCCTGATTAAAGAGAGGCTGTTTATCAATACCTTAAAGCTCAATAGCTAGGGGGGATACGGGTTAGTTTGTTGTAAATATACCAATGAATGGTATATGCTAAAAGGATAAGGAATGGCATGAGCGAAGCCGAGGGCAGCAGAGCGTGGGAGGTGGTCTTTACTTCTTCCGCGAGGAAGCAAAAAAAGAAGTTGCCTCAGACGATCTCTGAGCAACTTGCTGTACTGCTTTGGGATCTGGAGCATTGCGGGCCTGTTCAAAAAGGGTGGAAGAACTACAGCTCTTTGAAAAAGGGGCCAAGGATCCCCGAGCATTCGCACCATTGCCATATCAAGAGTGGCCGGCCTACCTATGTGGTTTGCTGGCGAATAGAGGACAAACAGATTCAAATTATTGAGATATTCTATGTCGGCACACACGAAGGGGCGCCTTACTAGAGCCAGTCGGTCTAGGGGAAGGAAAAAAGACAAAACTACTCCATGGCGAGAAGTTTACAAGAGCGAGCTTCGCAAGTATGGGGAAGCAGCACTTATGCTGCGAGGCAGCCGGCACAAAGCCGAAATGACGCAGCAGGAACTTGCAGATGAACTTGGAATCAGCCAGCACCACATCAGCGAAATGGAGAATGGGAAGAGACCGATCGGAAAAGAAATGGCTTTGCGGTTGGCGAGGGTATTCGATACGGATTACCGGAAGTTCTTATAAACCCTTCCTTCGAGGATCGATCAGAACGCACCCAAACCTCACTAGAATCGATCAAAAATTTTCAGACAACCCAAAAACCATTCCTCAGCCTAAAATCGTCGAAGTTTTTTAGAGAAATTGGGTTCATTGCGATGAGAGGCATTCTAAAATCGAGAATAGGTCAATAAGACGATTTCCCCATGCAAAAGTCACTTCAAAATAACCCGGATCGCGAACGACCCGAGCCATAAAATCATCGCCTCTCTCCAAGAAAATTTTCGTTTATTCCACAGGGAAATCGCCAATTCAAGGAGCAAAGAGCCGAGCAAGCACTGAATCGCTACAGACTCAAGAACAATAACAAGAAATTCATGGGGAGTCATTATGAGCCAAAGCCTCGTTACCAATAGCGTCCAACACATCAACAGCCACCTCAGAGGCCACTTCGACGGCAGCTTGAACTTCCGGTAACTCCACGAAGTCTCTCGCCGCGCTGCCGAACTCGGCATTGCCGATGTGCTCTGCGATGTCAGTGCTTGTGATTTCTCCCCTGTCATTGTGGGGACAGCCCACAAAGTAGCTGTTTTGGAATTGCCCCATAAGGAGATCCGTTTTTTCGGCTCCCGGAAGGCGTAGCGCATCCTCTCCAAAGGGCAGTCCGTTTGCCGGAACTCCATGCAAAAATTGCGCTACCGCTCCTCCTAAAAATCCGCTTACTGCTGCGTCAATCCAACTCATATTTCCCTTACAAGAATTAATGTTTTGCTCTGCTCGATGTTTCGAAAAGTCTCTTATAATTTAGATGTAGAACCACCAAAGGTTTGTTGTTTTATGAGCCCCCCAAAGAGGGAGGGGGCTGTTACTAACCCGGCACTCAAACAGGTGACAATCGGCTGGCTGCGGCTTAGCCAAATCGACTCTTTCAGAATGGGTCGTAGCTACGCAGCACTGCCGCCATTCTGAAAGAGTCGATTTGGCGTTGCCTCGCTCACCCGATTGTCACCTGTTTGGGTGCCGGGTTAGTAATTTGTTAGCAACCAGGGTTTAGAAATCTAGCCGCGCAGTTGCTGATACAAGCATCGTAAGCACGGTCTGCACCTCCAAAGAGCTGGAAGCAATTCTCTGCGCAAGCCTTATAAGCATCTCCATCGACCGTACAAGCAGTGATTGTTGCCAACGCACCCAACACCAAGGCTGTGATGGCAAGTGGCTTTACCACATCCATTTCCCTGTAATTCAATGCATTGTACCCACTAAATTCAACTTTCATTTTTCACTCCTTTTATAGTTTTTGTTTCTGAGCGGATCTGCTGGCAGCATTGGCTGAATCCCTCGCAAGCTGCCTAAAATACTCCAAATCTTCTAGGAACTCTTGCTTATTTTCCTTCCAGTACTCTCTATATGCCTCACATCTATTCGACATCACATCCGGATTAAGGCTTAATATATGCCCCTTCAAGGCCGCGAGAATCGAACCGGTTGCGAAATAAAGTGGAATTGAGGTTTGTTCGTCTGACTCAATCCTCTCAATTAAAGAGACTCGATCTAGAAGCTCTTTTCCACTTGATTTGTTTAGGTCTCTCAAAATGTCTGCAATGTCAAACAAGACATCTATGCATTTGTCATTAGTACTGATTTGTGGAAGCGGACTTGCTCTGCCCGTTCTAGATACACCGCTCATCATTCCTCCCTTTATTTAAAACTTCCTTGTTGTGCTAACTTACGAAAGTATTCTTTATCTTCATCCCATTCTTTTTTGCCATAAGCTGCTGCATCCCAAATTGCTTCACCGCCAGCACCCATTAGGCCACCTACGGCAATGCCAGTAGTGCTAGCAATGTAGGTTGCCATTGCGCTCTCCAGCCATCCGGCATAGAAGCCAATCGCGGGAACTCCTATTCCTCAGTGGAGTTTGTATTCGTGCAACAACTTTGCTGACTCAAGTTCATGAAATTTGTGAGCGCCCCTGGGAGCGGATGAAGAAAATACTGGATTCGTGGCCATGATGACTCCTTAAAATTTTTCTAAATGGCCGGGGAGAATATTAGAGGGGATTATTTTTTGTAAGTAGCACTCTTTTTTTGAAATCTCTTCCTAAGTTCTCGCTTTAACAGCAAAACGCCGACTACGATATTAATCGAAAAATGAGCGATACCCGCCGAGGGTGGCTCGATTTATTGTGTCTGCTTCATTGGCAGCTTATTTTCAATATTTCATTCAGTGCCAATCATCGCAACCATTGTGCCTCCTGCAAATAGGGTTGATGGAGAAGGTGCCTTTAGAAAGCCCCTGAATGAGCGTATCAATAGATATCCACCGTCCATCATCCCAGTTTGGTGAAAGCCCCTTCCAAAATTTATGAACCACATAGCCACGCCACGCAAGCGGCTCTTTTTCACGAAACTCTAAATAGTCTGAGCTCAATTTTGCTAGTGTCACTGCATTGTCTCTTATTTTTGATATGTCGGAACTCTCTAAAGTGAAACACCAATCTCCACAGCATTGAGATGTTCTAACAAACTCCTTTCCAATATCAGCCATAGAAAATACATGGCGTGGTGCTGAACTTATTTCATAATTGGTAACGACTCCGGTCATTGCAAATTCTCCTTTAAAAAGGAAGAGTATTGTCGCTTTTTTGAATAGCCGTCAATGATGAAGCAGCTGGTTGGACAGGCAGCGGAGAAGTTCAGGATCGTAGGGTCAAAAGTTGCTGCAGACAAATGATGTCTAAGAAAAGTGTGAGATTGAAATGAATCAACTAGATGTCATACAGATATACTTAATTTCGAGATAGTCATCGAGTCCGTATTTGGATCCTTCGCGGCCAATTCCCGATTCTTTGACTCCCCCAAAGGGAGCGACTTCATTTGAAAGCATCCCTCCGTTGACGCCGACCATCCCAAATTCCAGTTGCTCGGATAGGCGCCAAATCCGATCGATGTCGCGGGTGTATACATAGGAGGCAAGTCCATAGTTCGTGTCATTGGCCTGCCGGATCGCTTCTTCTTCACTGGAAAAGCGCATCAAAGGAGCGACGGGGCCAAAGGTTTCTTCCTGCATGAGCTGCATTGAAGAGGTAACCTCGGACAAAACGGTCGGCTCAAAGAAGGTCTTTCCTAGTCTGTGCCTTTTACCGCCGCATAAAAGCTTTGCTCCTTTTGAGAGAGCGTCTTGGAGGTGCCTCTCTACTTTTTCGACTGCCGCTTCATTGATGAGGGGGCCTTGCTGCACTCCCGGCTCGCGCCCATCTCCCACTTTCAAGGTAGAGACTTTTTTGACCAAAGCATCGGCAAAGGCATCGAAGATCGTATCTTGGACAAAGATCCGGTCTGCGCATACGCAGGCTTGTCCGGTGTTGCGGAACTTTGAGACGATCAAGCCGTCAACAGCGGAATCGATTTTGGAGTCGTCAAAAACCAAGAAGGGGGCGCTCCCTCCCAGCTCCAACGAGATCTTTTTTACCGTAGACGCGCTTTGCTCCATGAGCTGCTTGCCCACGCGCGTAGAACCGGTGAAGGAGACTTTTCTCACAAGCGGGTTTCTCGTCATCTCGGCTCCGATAGACGCCGGCTCTCCGGTCAAAATATTGAGAACTCCGGGAGGGATCTTTGCTTTCTCTGCGAGCTTTGCAAGTGCGAAGGCCGATAGCGGCGTCGCCTCCGCCGGTTTGACGACAATCGGACAGCCAACTGCTAAGGCCACGGCGCATTTCCGGGTAATCATTGCGTTGGGAAAATTCCACGGTGTAATCGCCGCAACGACTCCGATCGGCTGTTTTATAACGAGAAGATGCTGCCCTTTAACCGCCGAAGGAATGATGTCGCCATAGACTCTCTTGGCTTCTTCCGCAAACCATTCGATGAAGCTGGCACCATAGCGGATCTCCGAGATCGACTCGGCAAGGGGTTTTCCTTGCTCTGCCGTCAAGATAGCAGCTAAATCGTCGATATGCTCTAAGATCAAATCGTGCCAATGGCGAAGGAGCGAGCTTCTTTCCTTGGCGCTCTTTTCGCTCCAAGGGCGAAACGCCCGAGACGCCGCTTCTATGGCCTCCGCCGTCTCTTCCGCTCCCATGTTCGGCGCCTCGGCAATCTTTTCCCCCGTGCTTGGGTTGTGAACGGGAAATACAGCGCCGTGCTTTGCCTTGCGCCACTCTCCATTGATGTAACATGTTTGCTGCAGCAACTCCGGAAGTTTCATAAAGGCCTTTTAAGTGAAATTTTTATATACCCCTTTTTTCTTTGATTTGCTAGATTTTGCCGCCGAATGATTAGCCTTTGCAAAGCAGCCCTCTCTACTTTTGTCTATTTGGCGAGCCTGCACTACCCCATTTTTCGGGAAGATCCCCAAGTAGACGAGTATCATGGCACCCTCGTTGCCGATCCCTATCGCCATTTAGAAGATTTAGACTCTCCTGAGACTCGTGAATGGGTCGAAGCGGAAAATGCCTTGGCTCTCAGCTATCTCGAAGAAATCCCCGAGCTGGAGTCGATCCGGCAAGCGATAGCGCCTCTCTTCAGCTATGAAAAAATTCATTCTTTCGTCAAAAAGGGGAGTCGTTACTTTCTTTCGATCCGTCGAGGAGTGGAAAATCAACCGAAGATTTACACATTGGAACACTTGGATGAAAAGCCCAAGCTCTTACTCGATCCAAATGTTCTTTCAAACGACGGCACGGTATCTGTAACAGTGAAGGCGCCGAGCAAAAACGGAGAGTGGCTAGCTTACGGACTGGCTGCTTCCGGCTCCGACTGGCTGGAGGTCCGTATCCGCAATGTTGAGACGAGAGAAGATTTAAACGAGCGCCTCCACTGGGTCAAATTTACTCGGATCGCCTGGCTGCCCGATGGAGCGGGGTTTTATTACTGCCGCTTCGATGCGCCTACAAAGGGTTTGGAGTCTCTGGGAGCTCATAAGATCTACTTCCATCAGCTCGGAACAAAGCAGGAGTGCGACAGGTTCGTGTATGCAAGCCCCGAGGCAGGCGCCTACCATGTTATGCCGCAAGTAGATGATGATGGAAACTATCTCCTCATTACTCTGAATAAAGGCTATGGCCTAAACAATGCAATTTACTATCAGAGATTGGGTGAAGATGCAATTAGGCCGCTTCTTTCCGATTTCGATGCGGAGTATTGCTACATCGGAAATCAGGGCGGGCAACTCTTGTTTCTCACAAACCGGGATGCGCCGCTTGGCAAGCTGATCGCTGTGGATTTGGAGTCGAAAGCTGTCCGAGATCTCATCGCCGAGAAAGAATGGGTCTTGGAATCTGCTGCCATTGCCGGTGAGAAATTAGTCCTCAATTATCTGAAAAACGGATCGCATAGCTTGCAAGTCCATCGGAGCGATGGCGCTTTTGAAAAAGAGATCCCTTTGCCAACGCTTGGTTCTGTAGATCTCTTAGGCAACTCCTCCGAAGACGAGCTTTTCTTTTCCTTTAGCAGTTTCTTAGAGCCTGCATCGATTTATAGTACAGCTAAGCCAGAGCCCTTCTTTCAGTCCGGGTTATCGATACCCCCGCAAAACTATGAGACAAAGCAAGTTTTCTACCCTTCGAAAGATGGGATTCAAATCCCCCTATTTCTGTCGTATAAGAAAGGATGTTCATCCGATCGGCCTGTCTATCTCTATGGCTATGGAGGGTTCGGCGTATCGTTGACGCCGTTTTTCTCAAGCGAACATCTGGCCTGGATGGAGATGGGAGGGGTCCTTGCTGTAGCTAACTTGCGCGGCGGCAACGAATATGGAAAGAGGTGGCATGAAGCCGGGATGCTAGAGAATAAGCAAAATGTCTTTGACGACTTCATCGCTGCTGCTGAATGGCTTATCTCTCAAAAGATCACGACCCCTTCGAAGCTGGCAATCGGGGGGAGGAGCAATGGCGGCCTTCTAGTGGCTGCATGCCTCAATCAGAGGCCCGATCTCTTTGCCGCAGCAATTCCAATGGTCGGAGTGCACGATATGCTTCGCTATCACCATTTTACCATAGGAAGATGTTGGACTCCTGAATATGGGTGCTCCGAAGATCCCGAACAGTTTAGAGCTCTTTATCGCTATTCGCCCCTCCATAACATTCAAAAGACAGCCTATCCGCCAACTCTCATCCTCACCTCGGACCATGATGATAGGGTAGTTCCATCGCACAGCTACAAATACGCAGCGGCATTGCAGCAAGCGCAAACGTCGGACAACCCCATTCTTCTCAGAGTCGATCCTTCTGCAGGGCATGGGGCCGGAAATAAGCCGCTTGCAAAGCAGATAGAAGAAACTGCAGAAAAACTGGCTTTTTTATTTTCGGTTTTGGAATAGAATATTTTATTCTTGATAGATTTATTCGGTTCTTGATATGATGCAAATTTTAAAACTAAAATGATGAAAATATCTTCTTTGTTTACCGGCTCTGGAAGCGATGGGAAATTTGGCGCGTTCCAAGGTGTTTTAGTCCCGAATGTTTTGATGATGATTGGGGTCATTCTCTTCATGAGGGTGGGCTGGGTCTTGGGTAATGTTGGGATTGGCCAGACCGTTGCGATTATGTTCTTATCGCTGCTCCTCTTACTTGCAACGGGGCTCTCTCTAACCGCAATTGTCTCCAACATGAAGATCCGCGCCGGCGGGGCTTACTACTTGATCTCCCGCACGCTGGGGATAGAATTTGGCAGTGCGATCGGGATGATGATTTTTATCTCCCAGCTCGCTTCGATTGCTCTTTGCGTAACGGGCTTTTCTCTCTCTGTGCAAGAGTTTTTCCCCGATGCATCCCTTACGCTCATCAAGGCATCTACGCTTTCGTTTCTCCTTTTGATCGCTTATTTTTCGACCAATTTTGCACTCAAGACGCAGATCTTAATTTTTCTTTTGCTGGCCGTATCGGTCTGCTCGATTTTTTTTGGCAGCCAAGCTCCTAGTGATACGCTTCATTCGATGGAAGGTCCGACTTCGGTGGGCTTTTGGGTCGCTTTTTCTATCTTTTTTCCTGCCATGACCGGGATCGAATGCGGAATGTCGATGTCGGGCGATTTGCGAAACCCCTCCCGCTCTTTGCCCATTGGAACTCTTGGTGCAGTCGGGATTGTCTTCACCATTTATTTGTCGCTGGCTCTTTTTCTCTCTTCTTTTGTGCCGGCCGACCTTCTTGTGTCGTATCCGTTTATCCTCTACCATATTTCCAAGGCGGGCTATCTCGTCATCATGGGGATCTGGGCTGCTACACTGTCCAGCGCCCTTGGTGCGCTTTTAGGCGGTCCGAGGATTATGCAGGCCATTGCCCGGGATGGGATTCTGCCTCCCTTTTTGGCTAAAGGCTACGGTCCGACAAACCAGCCCCGCATGGCTACGCTTGTTGTGTTCTGCCTTGGGATGGCCTTGACGCTTGGAACAGATATCAACCAGATTATCCCGATGCTGACGATGGTATGCCTCGTCTCTTATGGACTCATCAATTTCATCGCCTTCTTCGAGTCCTTTATCCAGAATCCGAGCTGGCGGCCCTCTTTCCGCATCCCTTTTTTAATCCCCTTATTTGGCGCAATCGGCTGCTTCATGGCGATGTTCATGATCAACCCGGGCGCGACCTTTATCGCCTTTGCCTTTTGCGCATTTCTTTGCGTTTGGACTGCCAAGCGAAAGGTGCAAGGAAATTGGGATGATCTGCGCCACAGCATCTTCTCTTATCTCGTCCACAAGGGGACAATCAAACTGAGCCAGCTCGAAAAGAGCGCGAAAAGCTGGCGGCCTCACATCTTGACGATCTTTGACAGGCCTCTCGTCAATAAGAACCTTGCCTATTTTTCTCAAGCCATCAACCAAGAAAGGGGGTTTTTAACTTTTGCGGCGAGCGTTGAGAGCCAAGAAATTGAAGAGAGCTCTTATAGGAGCCTCAAAGAAGATCTCAACGGATTTAAGATTCCCTCCCATTTGCATGTAAACCTTTGTCCGAAGCCCGCCTTTGGCGCTGAACAGATTATCCAGAACTATGGCTTTGGTCTTTTAAGGCCGAATACGGTCATCCTCTCGGCTTCTCAAACTTTTGAAATAGATGAGCTCATCCGTCTCTTGATCGATACGCATAGGCAGGAAAAGAATGTCATCTTGCTGAAAGACGATGCGCAAAAGGACTATCTCTATAGCGATCCATCCAGAAAGGCCAAGCAGATCAATCTCTGGTGGCGGGGCAAGCACCCCGGCAACTTTGAGCTATGCCTAGCGCTGGCCTATCTCTTGCAGCAGAGCAAGCTGTGGCCGCGCTCAAAAATCTGCATCAAGATGATCGTTAAAGATGAAGAGCATAAAGAGAAGCTGGTAGAGCAGTTTGTCAAATACAAAGTAAAACTGCGCATCAAAGACCTCTCTTTTGCTCCCATCGTAGATCCCAAGATGGAATTTTTCTCCAGCCTTCTGGCTCATTCGGCCGATGCAGATTTGACCTTTCTCGGGTTGAGAAGGCCGCAGGAACAAGGGAGCCCCGAAGAGTACAAGGAGTACTATACGAGGCTTTTAGAAAATACGGCAGAGCTAAACAACGTCGCCTACGTCCTCTGCGGAGAAAAGGTCAAATTCCGCAAAATCTTTCTCTGATGGATTAATCAGACTCTATCTTTTTTGCTATAGATGAGTTGGTGAACAAGCCCTCATGCTTTTAGCACAAGATTGGGGACGTAAATTAGATCCGAATTCCACCATCCATTCCAGGTACAGTCGTATATCGGGCGATTGTCAAAGCACTGATTAAAAAGCATGTCTATTTCGGCTTTATACTCTGGCTCCTGAATTCAATCAATTGCATTACTGAGATATTGCCTATAGCACCCTTTTATTTCAGGAGTCATTTGAGATAACCCACCACAATCATTTGATTGTATTTGCAATAATAGATGGCCATCGTCTTTAGAGTCATATAAAGAGTACACTTGCTTAAAGCCATTGATAAAGCTCCATATTCCGATGAATACAGAACTTAAGGGATATACATCTCTGAATTCTAGAGCAGTAGCGGAAGGGATGTTAGTGAGCATATGCACGGCAATGCCAGCGATAGCAATAGATGCAACAATACGTGTAACTTTATTTGTGTCAATTTTTGCAAAGTTGAATGTGCTTTGATCAACTAATGTTTTGTGGATTTGCATATAATTGCTCCTTTTAAAGCACGGAAATTATGAAGATGGTTTACAGAACCAATACGCATAGTGAAATACTAATAGAGGTGTTGCCATGGCAGCAACTTTCGCAATGCCTTTCCAGCTTGGATTGCGAGTTTCTACAAGAGCAGCGGAATAAATTACATCCATCATTAGGATCGATCCTGAAATTATTCTTGCAATTTCGAAATAATCATATGTTCTTTGTTTATCCAAAAGCGACATAAAACAGCCGCCTAAAGTGTAATGTTCCCATCTTATGTACTCCTGAGCAATAGGAATGCTTTGTTTAGGTGTGGGAGATATGCTGCGATCAGTTAGGTTTTGTGGACTTAGACGCGCAGCGACTTTGTCAAATTGATCATAGTCGCTTGTTTTGCACGGAATGCATGAATCTTGCTTGTTCGGTTCGATTATGCCTTGCCTCGCTGATGTGTTGTATTGAAGCGCTGGCGAAGAGTCTTCACTTTTTATGAAGTTGGCTGGATCCTCATCTCGTACTGAGTAAGCTGTGGTTCTAATAGAATTAGAATATGGTGTAATCATTAATCCCTCATGCTTTTGTTTGAGCAGCTTCATAAATCAAATCTGAGTTCCACCACCCATTCCAAGTACATTGTTGGGGTTGGCGATTGTCAAAGCACTTTAAAAAAATATTTGTCATTTTTTCTCGATCTGTAGATTCGAGTCTGTGAATTGCACTGCTCAGATATTTTTTATAGCACCCTTCCGTTTCATAGGCCATTTTAGATAATCCCCCACAATCTCTTGATTGCATTTGCAATATTAGACGTCCGTCATCTTTAGGGTCGTAACGGTCATAGATTTGAGCACTTCCCATCATTAAAAGTCCCGTTCCAGTAAAAAATCCCCCTATACTACTTAGTGAACCCCTCTGTACTGGACAAAAAATAAATTCATGCCGTGCAACCAGCTGGTTCTAAACACGTAAAACACGAAAATAGTCGCCTGAATTTTCTCAGATTCCAT
>JAKBAE010000132.1 GCA_021809325.1 bacterium | reverse complement strand
TGCTAAGGCAGTTTTGAAAAGAGCCGAGAGTGACGCTGAGCATGAGAGGTGAGATGCCTAAAATAGAGGCGAACCAAGGGACGTTCCACTCTTGCAAAAGAAGGACGGCAAAAAAGAGGATTCCGGCCGATCCGACAATGATCGGGGTGATCAGGGCGCAAGTTGTCCATGAAAATTTTCGAATCAGATTGCTGGTCGTTAGAAAACCTGCGACCGTTGCGATGATCGCCATGATAATCATCACCTCGCCCATGTAGGAGTTATAGTCGGCAGGATGAGGGAGCATTTCCTTCATTTTGTTTTTCCAGGCGATCTCGACCAAGTTAATGGCCAAGTTATAGGTGACTACGATGATCGCGATACAGATAAGATACTTAGATCGGGCGATGTATAAAAAGTTTTGACGCACCGACATCTTTACTTTCGGCGGCGGAGGGGCGTGGGGTTCTCTTTTCTCTGATGGGCGGATAACGCGTAGGTTCAACCAGCGGAAAAGGGCGATCGTTATAAAGCCGCTAATCAGGAGAGCGACGGTTAAAAGAAAAATTGAGCGGTCCCATGGGGTGCTCCCATAGGGAATCCAGGAAGCAAATAGGTTTCCGGAAAAGAGGATGGCGGCCGACCCCGCAAAGAGGCCTGCGATGTTGCCCCCGGTTCCTAAAATGCCGTAGTAGCGCTTAGCTTCTTCGACTTTGGTTACTTCATTTGTAAATCCCCAGAAAAGAACGCTGAAAATAGTCGTCGACCAGAGCTCAGAGAAGATATAAAAGAGCGTAAATGTCCAATTGCGGAAAATGGCAATCAATCCTTTGCAGCCCTCGGGAAGGATGGCCTGCAGCCGGTCGGCGAATTGGTTTGGGTGCAAAAAATCTCTCGCCGGGTAAAGGACGAAGGCGTAAAGCAAAAAGAATCCGAGAAAAAGGGACATAACGATGTAAAAAACTTTTTCTCTGTCAAAGCGGTTTGCAAGACGGGTAAAGAAGAACGTCATGAGAATAGCGGAAGGGAGAACAGCCCAGACTTTGATAAACGGGAGGGCATCAGCCCCTGAATTTGAGGCGGTGACGATGATGGTATCTTTGTAGGAACGAAGAATATTATAGTTAAAAGAAATAAGAAAAAAGATCGCGAGCATGGGGAGGAATTTCTTTAATTCCTTTCGGTGTATCGGCCAAAAGAATCTACGCCACTTGCCGAAAGATTTGATTTGCTCGGCCTCCATACTCAGTCAGTTGTTGCTGAAATGCCAAGAGCATCTCATATTTCCCTGATTTAGGTAAACCCTATCTTCCTTTCCAATAGGCCGGTAAAAGCAGGAGGAGGACGACATAGTATTCGAGACGGCCGAGAAGCATCCAAAAAGTAGCTAAAATTTTTTCGAAGTTGTCGAGAAAACAAATCGAAGTAGACGGCCCTCCTCCTCGGAAGGCGGTTCCGGTATTATTTGAAAAGTTTGCTATGAGGCCAAGCGCTGTTTCCGGATCGATTCCCTTCAGGATATAGATTGCAGTCCCTAAAACTGTAAAAAGGACGGCAATGCAAAAAAATCCAAGCGATGTGAGGGCGTGTTTGTCATCGACCTCCATCTGTCCGATCCTCAGCTTTCGGACGCTGTCGGGGCGGTAGAGCGATTCGAGGCGGTTCAAGACAATTTTATAGAGAATATAAAAACGCGATGTTTTGATGCCGCCGGCGGTCGAGCCGGACATCCCGCCGACATACATGAGCAAGAGAAGCAGCATTTGTGTAGAAAAAGGCCAGCGGTCGTAATCGGTTGTGACAAAGCCCGTCGACGTCTGAAGCGAGATCGATTGGAAAAATCCTTCCTTGAACGCTTTTCCTACCGTGAAGATGCCTTCTGCACCCCCCAAAGAAACGCTTTGCTGGCCGATCAGCATGCAAGAGATCGCAGCTCCTCCGAAAATCACGACGCAGATAAAAAGGATAAAATCGGGGACATAGAGTCGGTAGAATTTCATGCGCAAAATGTGGAAATAGAGGGCGAAGTTGATCGAGCCGACGATCATAAATACCAATACGATCCATTGGACCGCGTTATTGAAGCCTGCGATCGAGTCGTTTCGCACGGCGAATCCGCCTGTGGAAATATTCGAGAAGGCAGTGCAAATGGCGTCGAAAAAAGACATCGAGACATCGGATAAAAGGAGCAAGGCGATTTCTAAAACCGTGAAAAACAAATAGAGCTTCCAGAGCTGCGATGCGGTTTCATGGATCCGGGGGCTGATCTCTTCTTTAAATGGGCCCGTTACCTCAATCTGATAGAGGAATTTGCCGCCGACGCCGAGGGCCGGAAGGACCGTGAGGAAGATAACGACGATCCCCATGCCGCCGATCCATTGTAAAAAGCTTCTCCAAAGAAGGATGGGGCGGCTGACTGCTTCAATACCGGAATAGAGGATGAGACCGGTCTGCGGGTCGCGGATTGGGGCTACCGTCCCATAATATGTGTAGGTTTTCGTCGGGGTATTGATATTGGTGTAGTGGATGGGGATCTCTAAACCTGTCTGGGGGTTGTATGCTTTGGGGCTGAGAAGGGTTGCTCCCGTAGTTGTGAGGCCTGACATCGCTTCAAAATAGGCGTCGACGGGGTTTTGCAGTGTTTTGCTGAAATAAAAAGGGAGCGCGCTGATGACGGAGGTGACGATCCAGATGAGGGCGACTAGCAAAATGCTCTCTCGCCTGCCGATCTGCCCTCTTGCTTTCCTTCCCCAGAGAAGAAGCAGGATGGAGAGAACAAATGAGATGCAGATCGCATAGATGAAGGCCATCATGCTGTTTTGCAGGGGCGAGTCGGGGTTGACAATGCGGTAATAAAGCCCTGCGCCGAGGGGGATGTAGAGAGCGACGCCCAGGAAGGCGATGTATTTGCCGAGGATCTGGGAGAGTTCTTTGAACATAGTTAAAACAGATGCTGCAAATGGGAGACGTGGCGCGGATCGCAGATCACCACGATCGTGTCGTTGGCGGAAAGGATTCTATTTCCGCGCCCGACCATTACCCGTCCTTTGTTTTCAATTACCGCGACAAGCACATCTTTGGGCAAGGCGAGATCGGAGAGGGGGATTCCGATGATTTTGGATGTAGGGGGGATTTTCAGTTCGACGATTTTTGCGCCGTCTTCACGGGTTGGAGTAATAGAGAGAATCGTTTTGCCGCTCAGGATCGAAAGAAGCCTATTTGCAGTATTGAGCTTTGGGGAAAATGCAGGGATGATGCCTAGCTTTTCGAGAACAGATCCGATGGAAGAGTCCGAGATTAGGGCAATGGCTCTTTTGCAGCCCGCTTCTTTTGCCAAGGCAGTGATGAGCAGGTTTGCCGCATCATCTTTTGTGCCGGAGACAAGGGCGTCTGCGTTTCCGATCTTTTCCGCCCGGAGAAGGGATAGATCAGTTCCGTTGCGGTTGATGATCGTTGCTTGAGGAAGGGTGTCTGCGATCTCTTCGCAGCGGGCGTAATTTTTTTCGATGATCCTGACGTGGATGTGCTGTTCAATCAGAAAGCGGGCAAGATGTAAAATAGAGGTGGAGCCGCCCACGAGGACGACGGATCTGACGGCCGGCTCCGGAATGAAGAAGATTTCGTGCGCTTTTGTCATCGCCTTTGTCTCCCCGATCGCTGTGATCACATCTCCCGGCAAGATCCGGTCGTCGCCGCGCGGGAAAAGGAGATCTTCCCCGTTTTGCAATTTACGACGGATCAGGCCGATGATGAACTCTTCGGGAAGGGAGAGCTCTTTAAGAGGCACTCCGCCTTTATCCCACTGCTCCGGCACAACCAGCGTCCGCATCTGGATTGTGCCGTGGGCGAAATTTTCGATTGCGAGATCTCCGCTATGAATCAGGATTTTAAATAGATTCTGGGCAGTGAGGAGCTCCGATGCGAGAAAATAATCGACGTAAAAGAGGCGGCCGAGATCGAGGTTTTCATGGAACAAATAGTCGCTGGAGCGAATGAGAGCGGCCGTCTTCGGAAAACCGAGATTTTTGGCGATTGCGCAGGAAACCAGGTTTGTCTCGTCATTTCCCGTAGCGGCAAAGAGGAGGTCGGGTTTACTTTCAAATAGGGTCTCGAAAAAGGTCATTTTTGAAAGGGAGGCGTGCAGGGTCGAGATTTCCGATTCCCTTCCGATCTTTTCCAGAACAGAAGCGCTTTGGTCTACGATGGTGACGTTGTGTCCGTTTTGAGAGAGAAGAGACGCCGCATGAGAGCCCGTTTCTCCTGCTCCAAGAATGACGATGTTCATATTTTTTACATTATTCGATTTACTCAATAAAATCACCTTCGGCTATCATTTCCTATTTTATGGTCAAACCGCCAGTCGCATCCATCATCAATTTTTGCACCAATGAAGCGCGGTTTTTGCGCGCATGCATTGAGGAGTGCCGCCATTTTTCACGGCAAATCCTCATTCCTGTGTGCACCCATTTTCATGACGGGACGATGGAAAATTACGCGCTCCTCGATCAGATTTACCGCGCTTTTCCGGACTGTCAGTTTATTGAATTTCCGTTTGTTCCCAATGAGATTTCTCCAAAGGTTTTCCGCAAGATTTCCCCTGCTCACTTTTGGCATAGCGCATCGAGGGCCGTCGCATGCCAGTTTCTTTCCGATGAGATCGAAAGGGTTCTATTCTTGGATGCCGATGAGGTTCCTGAAGGAAAGCGATTTTTAGCATGGTTAGATGAGAGCGACTACGCCCAGCATACCGTTTTAAAATTGGCCAACTATTGGTATTTTCGCGAGCCTCGATATCGCGCCGATCAGTTAGAAGACTCCATTGTGTTTGCCCGAAGGGGATCTTTGGACCTGCCAGTCCTTTTGCATGAAGAAGAGCGCAATGCGATTTATGATCTCCTTCCCCATCCCAAAAAGAGAAAGGTTGTCGGACTGGACCGCAAGCCGATGTTTCATCACTTCAGTTGGGTGCGCACAAAAGAAGAGATGCTTCGCAAGACGGAAAAATGGGGGCATCGGGACGATCGAGACTGGAAAAGCCTCATTGAAATAGAGTTTGCCGGCGCATTTTCCGGGAAGGCCTTTATCCATGGATATAGCTATCAAGAGTGCAAGCCCCCTTTCGAAATTTCCATGGGCGAGGTGGTTTTTTTACCGGAAAGGGCAGGGCAAATTAGCCGTTTGACGCAATCAGAGCTTTTTTCCCTGCTCGAGCTGCCTCGAAAAAGAGGGTGGAAGAAATTTTTTACTTTCCCTCGCAATTTTTTCCGAACATAAATCCCTTGAGAAAAAAGCGTTTCCTTAGAGATGATGGTCTAGTTTCTTGAAGTTTAGCACCGGTAGCTCAGCGGATAGAGTACCCGGCTACGAACCGGGTGGTCAGAGGTTCAAATCCTCTCCGGTGCAATGATATTCCATAAGTTTCCATCAGGTCCTCTTGAGACCAATGCGATTCTTTTTGTCTGCCCCCAAACAAAAACCGCTGCCGTAATCGACCCATCTTCCGGATCTTTAGCCCGGATTTTAAAACAAGCGGAAGAGCTAGGGGTCAAAATAAAAAAAATTCTCCTTACCCATTCGCATTGGAATCATATTGCGGATG
>JAKBAE010000131.1 GCA_021809325.1 bacterium | reverse complement strand
GAATTTGTACTCAGCGAGGCAAAGCAAAATCGATCCGAATGAACGTTGGCCTTGCACTCCGTGCAAGGCGAGTGAAGAGGATCGATTTGGCGCAGCCGCAGCGAGTACAAATTCCCAAAACCTAACGGAGCGCGGTATATCTGCCCCATTTTATCGCACCTCTAAAACAATTAGCCAAGAACCCCGGATTCCTTCACCTCCAAATGAAGTGCCTCCCGAGCCGCTTGAATTACCCCCTCCACCGCTGCAGGAAATCATTGCGATCGAAATGACTCCGACTCTGGTGGCGCAGGAGCTAACTCCATCTCCTTTGGAACCGGCACAAATAAATCCCCCCCCTCCTTGCGAAGAAGCGCCCTCTCCGGAGTTAACTCCAATGTTCGACCCGATTGTTTCTTCCCCGCAAGAACCATCATCTCTGCTCACCCATATTGGAATTGTAGCCTTTGGAGTTCTAGGATTAGGGGCGATGTATCTGCTGAGCCGCTACGGACAAGAAGATCCTTCAACACTTAGTTTGGGACAATGCCCAAGCAACCATTCAAATTTAAATTTCAACAGTCCGGCCTCCAGAGCTCTTGGAACTCCAGCATTATTTCCTCTTTTAGATGACGTTGAGCAGTTCTTTTCTTCGAATCAGGCATTAGGAGATCGCACCCCCATCTTAAATATTTCAAACACTCTAACGCCTCAAGCAGATACGCCTCACGAAAGCCCCCTTCTCCTTCTTCTTACAGCAGATCCTGAGCCAGCACCGCAAACGCCCTTGAATCTCGACGCATTACTAACCGGGAATTGCAATCGTAATTACATTGTCCCAAACAACCTGCCTCTGCATACAGACACACCTCAAGAAAGAACCTTCCCCCTTCTTCTTGCCGCAGATCCTGAGCCAGCACTGCAAACGCCCTTTAGTTTCGCTACATTACTAGAGAATTACAATCGTACTTCCATAGTTCCAAGCAACCTGCCTCTGCATACAGACACACCTCAAGAAAGAACCTTTCCCCTTCTTCTTACAGCAGATCCTGAGCCAGCACCGCAAACGCCCTTTAGTTTCGCTACATTACTAGAGAATTACAATCATACTTCTATTGTTCCAAGCAACCTGCCGCTACACGCAGACACACCTCAAGAAAGCACCCTCCCCCTTCTTCTTACAGCAGATCCTGAGCCGACTCTACAAATGCCCTTTAATCTCGACGCATTACTAACCGGGAATTGCAATCGTAATTACATTGTCCCAAACAACCTGCCACTGCACGCAGACACACCTCAAGAAAGCACCCTCCCCCTTCTTCTTACAGCAGATCCTGAGCCAACTCCGCAAACGCCCTTCAGTCTCGATGAATTGCTAAATTACAATTTTACTCCCGTTGCACCAAACGGCCTATCGGTGCACACAGCTATACCCAATGAAAACTTTTCTCTCCTTCTTTCAGCGCCAACCCCATTACCCGCTTGTCCCCTAACAACACCGCAAACACCTTTCAATTTGGTTTTGGACAAGCCTCAAAACCTCTGCGCTTTAACAATCGTAAGTGATTTAGCAGAATCGGTTTTGCCACTGACAGCTGATACTGAGTCATCTCTTATTTCGCCGCTTATAGGAAAAATCACAGCACAGCTGCAAGCTAGTATGGAAGAGAGCCTTTCATCTTTTTCGCCTGCTCCAGTTACCCTCGCAGCAAAAACAGCTCTACTTACCTGCGCGTATCAGGTCTATTTGAATGGCTACCCCAATACACCGCATGAAATGACCATTCCTATACATCTCGGCTTAGGACTAGGCGTGATCAATGTCATCCGCACTGGCCTTTTTTCTACTGAATCAACAGCAACTCTTTTATCTACAATAGTCAAAGCATCAGCAGCCGTCTTGCCGTTTTTCTTATAAACAGAGATTATTGCAAAACTCGGACACCCTCTAATAGAGTATTTGCCTTAGAACATAGGGTAGAATCCCACCATGTTCGTAATACTCTGCCTCAATCGGTGTAAAGACCGACACTGTGAGAGGCACTCGCCTAGAACCATCAATTTCCAGTTCGACCTGTTGATGGGGCTTTAGTTTGCTTTCCAAGCCATGCAGAGCAAACGTCTCTTTGCCTGTGATCTTGCAGCTCTCCCAACTCTGTCCCGGCTGAAACGTCAAGGGCAATACGCCCATTCCGATCAGGTTGCTCCGATGGATCCTTTCGAAGCTCTCTGCCACGACGGCTTTGACGCCAAGAAGCGCTGTCCCTTTTGCCGCCCAATCGCGCGAGCTTCCCATGCCGTAATCTTTTCCGGCAAAGAGGATGAGAGGGACCTGTTTTTCAGCATAAACTTGGCAAGCGTCATAGATCGGCATGAGAGTTCCTTCCGGCATCAGCTTGGTAAAGCCCCCCTCTTTCCCATCCGCCATCTTGTTGCGGATGCGCACGTTGGCAAAGGTGCCGCGCATCATCACTTCATGATTGCCCCTGCGGCTCCCATAGCTATTGAAATCGTCTTCTTCAATGCCGTGCTGCTGAAGGTATTTGCCAGCAGGCGATGAGGCTTTAAAGGCTCCTGCGGGAGAGATGTGGTCTGTCGTCACCGAGTCGCCAAGGAGGGCCAGGGCCCGCATTCCCGAAAACTCCGCTCGCTTGGGAAGATCTTTGGAAAAAGTGTCAAAAAAGGGAGGCTGGCGGATATAGGTGCTCTTTGGGTCCCATCGATATTGGGCGCTTCTCGCTGTTTTGATCTCGTTCCAGACCGGGTTGTCGCTGAGGATATTCTCATAGCGCTTTTCAAACATCGCAGGCTGAATCCCCTCTTCAACGGCTTTCGCGATCTCTTGGGACGACGGCCAGATCTCTCGGAGATAAACGGGGTTTCCATGCAAATCCTTTCCTAAAGGCTCGGTCTCGGGATCGAAATTGATCCGTCCGGCCAAAGCAAAGGCGACGACAAGAGGCGGAGACATGAGGAAGTTGGCCTTCACCGAACTGTGGATCCTTGCCTCGAAGTTGCGATTCCCGCTGAGCACGCTCGCCGCAATCAGATCGTACTTTTTGATCGCATCTTCCACTTTCGCATCGAGGGGCCCGCTATTGCCAATGCAAGTCGTACAGCCGTAGGCAACGAGCTGAAAGCCCAGCTTGTCGAGATATTTTTGAAGCCCTGTCCTTTCGAGATAATCGGTCACAACACGCGATCCGGGGGCGAGGCTCGTTTTGATGAAATGGGGGACCTTCAACCCCCTTTCCACTGCCTTTTTAGCTACTAGCCCTGCGCCGATCATGACGCTCGGGTTGCTCGTATTGGTGCAGCTCGTAATCGCCGCAATGACTACGGTCCCATGGGAGAGCGTTGCATCAAGGGCGACATCTTTCTCAGCTTCCGGATGGCCTAGCGGACGGTTTGCAACCATCTCCTGTTCGCTCCAGATCGCCTTCGCATCTGTCGGCTTGTCCGTCCCGCCGGAGTGCTGAGCTAAAGCCCCTTCCGAATGCAGGCGCACCGTTTTATCCAAATCTTGGGACTTAGCATAGCCTCCCTTGTCGAGAGGAGCGGATAAAAGCTCTTCGAATTTTGCCTTCACATGGGCAAGGGGAATTCTGTCCTGCGGGCGCTTCGGCCCCGCAACGGCCGGCTCGATGGAGCCAAGATCGAGCGTTAGCGCTTTTGTGTAGTCGATCTTTCCTTCAGTCGGAATTCCAAACAATCCTTGCGCTTTTAGATAGTCCCGCACCAAACCGATCTGCTCTTCGCTTCTCCCCGTCATCCGGAGATAGTCGAGCGATTTTTCATCGACAGGGAAAAAGCCGATCGTCGCGCCGTATTCGGGCGCCATATTTCCGATTGTCGCCCGATCGGCGACAGAGAGGCTCACAGCCCCTTCGCCAAAAAACTCTACGAATTTTCCTACCACATTTTCTTTGCGAAGAAGCTCCGTGACGCGAAGCGTTAAATCAGTTGCCGTAACGTTTTCTTTGAGAGAGCCTTTCAACAAAACCCCAATGACTTCAGGCGTTTGGATCGAGACGGGCTGGCCGAGCATGGCCGCCTCCGCCTCGATGCCGCCAACGCCCCATCCGACAACGCCAAGCCCGTTGATCATCGTCGTATGCGAATCGGTCCCAACTAACGTATCCGGATAGAGCACCCCGTCTTTTTCTACGACAACAGTAGCGATCCTCTCCAAATTGACCTGATGGACAATCCCGATCCCCGGCGGCACGACCTTGAATGTGTCAAAAGCGTCTTGTCCCCACTTCAAAAATTCGTAGCGCTCGCGGTTGCGCTCAAACTCGATTTTCAAGTTGAATTGAAACGCATCTTTCGTTCCAAAGCGATCGACTTGCACGGAATGGTCGATCACCAAATCGACAGGGACTTGCGGTTCGATTTTTTTCGGATCGCTGCCTTTATCTGCTACGGCATCCCGCATTGCAGCGAGATCGACAAGAAGGGGGACTCCGGTAAAGTCTTGTAAAATAACCCTTGCAACGCAAAAGGGAACATCGCCAGGATCTGGTTTTTTCGCATTCCAGTTCGCAAGCCGCTCCACGTCTTCTTGGGTAACCCTTTTCCCATCGCAGTTGCGAAGAAGCGATTCGAGCATAACCCGGATTGAAACAGGCAGCCTGCCGATGTTGGGAAATTTTTCCGCAAGGGCCGGCAATGAGTAATAAGAATATTTACCGAGAGATTTACGCATTGCCTACCTCATATCATTTTTCAAACCAGATTTTTTGCTGCAAAAGGGCCTGCTCTTCAAACATCTCCATTCCACCTATTGCAATGCATCCCCTCTCCTTGGCCAGCTTGAGGAGCGGCGTCTCTTTTTCCCAATACACGATGTCCATGACAACGGCTTTTGGGGGCAGCTCTTTTGCATCGAAGAGCAAATCCGCCGGGATCGAATTGATGAGGACATCGAACGAGAGTTTGCCCAGCTCATCGAGTCCGGCGGCTTTGCAGCCAAACTCTTTTGCCAAAGCCTCTCTTCTCTCCACAGTCCGGTTGAGGACTGTGACTTTTGCGCCCTTTTGGAGCGCCTCAAAGATGATCGCTCGAGCAGAGCCTCCCGCTCCCAAAACGACAACATGCTTTCCCTTTACTTTGACGTGGCGCTCGAGCGCTTGAAGCGCCCCTTTGCCATCGGTATTGAACCCTCGCCAATGCTCCTCTTCAATTTTCATCGTATTGACAGAGCCGATCGCGGCGGCATCCGGCTCGACTGACGTTAAAAACTTGCCCAGCAGCTCTTTGAGCGGCATCGTCACGCTGAGGCCTGCAAACGGCAGCTTGCGGATCAAAGAGAAAAAGAGCGGCATCTCAGGGATATCGAGATCGATCTTCACATAGACGGCCGTCTTGGGAAAGCTTTTGTTGTGATAGAGATGGCCCACGCTCTTTGCCACAGGATGGCCGATGAGGGCATAAATAAGCGTCTTGGGAGAAAGCGTCCGGAAACGGTAGATCCCGTGCAGATCCGAAAGAGCGATTTGTCCGAAAAGAGCATCTTCTTTTTCAATGGGGGCATAGCAAAACCCAACACCAAAAAGGGGCCCCAAGATCCGTGTGATTTGTCCGGCTTCGCCAAGACCGATGCATGT
>JAKBAE010000015.1 GCA_021809325.1 bacterium | reverse complement strand
CACAGCTCAAATATGAATTTTTTTTTTTGGAATTGGTATTAACGCAGTTTGTGTTAGTTAATATCACATTATTTTCAACTATACTGGTTCCGGTTCAATCTTACCCACGCCTGTTGCAGCCAAGACGCAGGCAATAATCCGTTTTATAATGGGAATCGGCAGAGAGTGGGCTAATTTTGCGCCCAAAGAAGTCATCAAAAGCGAGCCGAACCCCAAGGCTCCAAACCCCTAGGGTGAAGTTGGGCTTTGAGGCAAAATATGGGTGGGGGAGTTTCGGGAAAGAAAATAGACGCTTAAGGGCAAGACGGCTGTTCCGAAAATATAGCGAAGACTGGCGTTTCCGAGATGGAAGGCGAGAAAAACTCCAAAGGAGCATCCGAAAATGAGGCCGATCGCAATGGCTTTAAGGGCATCGAAGCGGATTGATTTTTTCCGCAAATGGGAAACTGATGCGCCAAAAGCCGTGATGACGGTTGAAGCAAGGCTTGTCGATACAGCTGTATGCATGAGCTTTTCTTGAGGATACCCAAAATACATTAAAGTAAAATAAGTCACGGGAACCGCGATGATTCCGCCTCCAATCCCGAGAAGGCTGGCCAAAAGGCCTGCAAGAGCGCCGAAAAAAATAAAAACGGCAATTTCTATCTTTTTAAAGACGAGTCAGGCAATTCTTTTAACTTGCTTCTCTAAAATTTCCATTTTCGCGATGGAGGAAGATCAAGTCCTTCAAGATATTAAAGGCTTCGGTCAGCTGCAAATCGCTCTGGCCGAAGAGATCAATCGGATCAGAGTCAAAGTTCTTCTTTTCCAGCTCTGCCAGAAAATTTTGGTAGTTTTTGTTCGCTTCCAGCCGCATGCCGGAATTAGAGCGTAAAATTTCTAAATAAGAGGTCCATGTGGTGATTATGGTCTGCAGATTATATCGATACATAGGGCCGAGCTGCAAGCGATGCAGGGCCGAGATATCGGACAGATCATCTTCAAAATGAGGCTCGATCGAATCGTTTTCCAAGGGATACTTCGCAAACTCTTCCCCAATATCGAGTGAAGAGAGGATCCCCGGAACGACGATATCCGATTGCACTCCGATGAGCTGAGGGCTTTTTCCGGAAACTGTGTAGTAGCGGCCTCGAGTCACCTTGTATTCCCCTTGAGGGTTCACTTTCGGGTTTGAGGTTGGGTCTAACGTAAATGTCTGGAAAGAGCCTTTGCCAAATGTATGGTTATCGCCAATGACGATAGCCCTTCCGTAGTCTTGCAGGGTTTGCGCTACGATTTCAGCAGCGGATGCGCTGGCGCGATTGACCAAAACGGTTAGCGGCCCATCCCAAACCGGTCTGCCGTCGATCTCTCGCAAGTGCTGCAATTTGCCGCTGCTGTCTTTGATTGAAACGACAATGCCTTTGTTGATAAAAAGGCCCGTCACTGCGACCGCCTGCGGCAAGAGGCCGCCTGCATTGCTGCGCAGATCAAGCATAACGCCTTGCAGCTTATGGTTTTTTTTGATTGCTTCAAGAGCTTTGCGCAAATCTGAGCCTGAGGAGTATTTCGGGTCTTGGTAGAAGGAAAAAAGCTTCAAATGGGCAATCACTCCATCCCCAAATGGCTCAAGGGAAGTTTCAAGGCGGCTCTCTTCAAGGACCACCTCGCCTCGGACAAGGTCGATCTCGTGTTTTTCTACGTCCTTCTCTTCTCCGACGCCGGTTTCTCTGAGGACCGTGAGCCGGACGCCGCTTCCTTTTTCCCCGCGGATCAAATCGACTGCTTCAACAATGTCCATTCCAACGATAGGCTCCCCGTTCACAGCGATAATTCGGTCGTTGATCTTCAATTTGCTCTGGCTCGCAGGGCTGCCTTCTAAAATGCGGACAACGCCGAACCCGTCCATCGTATCGCGAAGCTGCGCTCCAATGCCAAAGAGGCGCTGCTGCACTTGGATCATAAACTGGTTTGCTTCACTGGGGGTAAAATAGTTCGTATGGGAATCGAGGGCCGCTGCCGCCGACTTGAGCACATAAGAGAGGATCGTCCGGTTTTTTTCCTGAGCATCGACGTGAAGAAGCTCCGACTCGTGGTTTAATCGCCTCTTTTCGATCCGCTGTAAAAAGAGATCGCTGCTCTCTTCATTGAAACGCAAGGCTGCCTCTACCTGCATTGCCTTGATCCTCAAGAGCCGATCAAAGAGCTCGTCTTCGGTTTGTGCATACGAAATGTCTTTGAACTCGTCGCTTTTTACATTTTTGGGTAGGACATGATTCGCCATCTTCGCATCGAGCCGGGCGCGCCTGGCTACTGCGGCATCTAGCTGAGAATAGATTTGATAGAAAGCGGTATAGTCGCCCTTATTGAAGGAGGTCAAAATGGACTGCAATAAGGTTTCCGCGGGGTGGGCCCACTCCTCGATCTCATTTTCCAAGAAGTAGCATTTGGATGGATCGAGCTCTTCCACAAAGTTTTGCAGGGTTCTTTCAATCAGTTCAGGCGTGAACTTTTTATAGAATGCATGGGATTTGAGGAGCTCTTCAATTTTATTCCTTACATCTTTGGAGGAGATCTCCGGAGCTTTGGCATAGCCGGCTGCTCCAAGGGTGAGGAAGATCCAGAGTAGGGTTTTGAAGAAGTTGATATTCAAAGCTTTCCTTAACAAGGCCTCAAGATACTGACTATAACTAAAGATTGACTTTGCTACCACCCTTCATAGAAAAAAGCGGTGAGATTTTGTGTAAACCTTTGGCTGTAAGCGATTAATAGGTTATTTTGCCTGGGAGTGTCAGTTGAAATTAATAGTTCAGTTGATGTATAATCGATCTTTAAATTAACAGAAAATGTAGTTTTTTCAACAATTATTGAAATTTGGGTTCCAATTTATTACATTTTTTGGTATTCTATTATTATTGAAATTAAAAAAGCTTATTTCTAGGAGAAATTATGAACGACCAGTTAAAAGAAAATACAGCTGCTCAAGTGGAAAGAAAAGTAGTTTCGATCACAGAAGCTGCGAGAATTAACAACGTAACGCGTCAAGCGATCTATGTTGCCATTAAACAACGAAAGTTAAAGGCGACAAAAGATGCTACCCGCTGGACCATCCATTTAGATGATTTAGAAGAATATCGACGCAACAAATACTCTCGTACAAAGTCAATGTTCGATGGTGAGTTATTGTTTGATAACCGAAAAGGTTATTACTCAGTAAATCAAACTGCGAAGCTCTTGAATGTTCCCGCACAGAAAATCTATTACGCTACACGCGTAGGTTTGCTAAAAGCTTCTCGTAAAGGAGCTGCTTGGGTCATCAGCCTTGATGATATCAAAGCGTACCGGGAAAATTACCTGAATAGAACAACGCAAGTAAGCTAAGAGCTTACTTCATTGCTTGCCAGCTGAAAATCTTTGATTTGCAGCTGGATGCTTGTTTTATTGAGGAAATTATTGATTTGCGGCGTGAACGCAATTTTCAGCCGGATATTTTTTTGCCGGATCTGATCTTTGCGCTCCGCCAAGTTAAACCCGATCCCTTCCAGGGAGCGATCTTCTTGTTCCAGAAAAAATTTGAGATGCAATTTGCCGACAACTTTAGGCGGCCACGTCTGCATTGCCTCGCAATAGAGGATTGGCGGCGGGTTTTCGTGTCCATACGGCTCTAAAAGGTGAAGCGACTCGAGCAAGTCAAACGTGATCGATTTGAAGCCGATCTCGGCGTCGAGATAGAGTTTTTCTTTCACATCTTTTTCCTGGAGCCGTCCGTCAGCGGCAGCTAAGAAACGGCGTTTGAATTCGGGGATATTCCTTTCTTGGATTGTCATCCCAGCTGCATAATCGTGCCCGCCAAAGTCGATGAGAAGGTCGCGGTTTTCCTTCAAGAAACCCAGAACGGGAAATTCAGGGATCGTCCGGATTGAACCCTTTCCGACCTTATTGTCCAGCGTAATAATAACAACCGGGCGGTTATACTGCTTGGCGATGCGGGCCGTGATGATCGGGATGATGCCGGGATGCCAGTGATAGGAGTAGAGGACAATCGCTTTGTGCTGCAAAAGCTCCGGTTTCTTTGCAAGGAGCATGTCGATGTCGTCTGAGGCTGCCCTCTCGATTTTTTGCCGCTCCAGATTATGCAAGTCAAGCTCGCGCGCGAGCCTCTCCGCGTCTTCGGGATTGCGGAGCAACAAAAGCTCGATCCCTTTTCTAGGATCGGCAATTCTTCCCAAGCTATTGAGCCTAGGTGCGATTTTCGAAGTAATGTCAGCTGGGGTCAGGTCATTTGTTGTTAGTTCGCTGACTGAAAAGAGCTTGGCAAGGCCTACTCTTTTGAGTATTTTCATCTGCTTCAAGCCATAGCGGACCAAGATTCGGTTTTCCCCTTTTAGAGCCCCCATGTCGGCAATTGTGCCTAAAGCGACGAGGTCAAGGTAGTTTTTTAAGTCGATTTTTGTTGGGCTGATCCTTTCAAGCTCGATCAGTTTGTCCGTTAAGGCGTGGGCCAATTTAAAGGCGACACCGACTCCGGTCAGCTCGCGGTTCGGGTAGGTGCTATTGATCAGTTTTGGATTGAGGGTCGCAATGCAAAGGGGGATTTTCGAGGTTGGTTCATGGTGGTCTGTGACAATCACGTCGATCCCTCGACTAACGACCTCTTCAATTTCTTTTGCTGCAGTAATCCCGCAATCGACGGTGATGAGGAGCTTGCAGCGATTTTCAAGGGCGAAGTCGAAGGCGTCGGAGATCAGATTTTTTTGGAGGTTCGATCTGTTGGGTACATAATAATGGATCGTACCCCCGACCTCGGTGAGAAATTCCGTAAGAAGCGCCGAGGCTGTCATCCCATCGACGTCGTTGTCGCCGTAGATGAGGATCGGCTCTTTGTTTTCGAGCGCTTTTAGAATGCGGTCGACGGCCTGCTCAATTTCCGGAAAAAGGCTAGGGTCATATAAATTAGGGAGCTTCGCATATAAAAAATCGTGGATCTCCTCCAATTCGGTAAATCCTCGCGAAATCAAGATCTGCGCCGTTGTGGGGTGGATGTTGAATTCCCCTACAACCTTTTGAAGCAGCGGAGGATTCTTAGGCGGATAGACCCATATTGGCTCATAGGCTGGCACTGTTTTGTCTTCATGTTCAATATTTTCTTAAGTTATACTTGACGGGAGGCATTTTTGAGGCGCAAAATCTTCGAATTAATTTTCCGGAACGGCCTGCATGACTGTTCCGGAAAAAAGGAGTGAATGGCAATTAGGTTTTAAAGGCCTAATAGAGAAAAAAATAGCGCAGTCCCGCCGAGCACCAATGCCGCGCCGCAGAGGTCGTCGGACGGCCTAGAATGGTAGTATGTATGCGAGTAGCGAGGGGCGCAGTAGGAATAACTAGATCCGGCCCAATGAGGAGAAGAAGGGACGTAACAGTGCAGAGGCCCTCGTCTTCCGTAGGTTGTACAGGTAGTGGAAAAAGGTGTGCTCGTACAGGTTGTCACACTGCCATAGCCATAATAAGGGCGTGGTGAAAATGGGTTGCGGAAACAGACCATAGAAAACCTCCTTTGAAATGAGAGGCGTCCAGCCTAACAAAATGACTGAATTGGAGCAAAGTTTTTCAGGAAGTGTACCTAAAAGATTCTTCTGTCGATTTGAGGGAGCTTTAAATCGGTTTGCGTTGGGTAAGATTGAATCGGAACCAGTATATACTGCTTCCGGTTCAATCTTACCCACGAAAACCGAATTTAAAGCTCCCTCAAATCAAAAAAAAATCGGGGTCAATATTGAATTTAATATTAACCCCGATTTTTTCTTCGATTTCAGGGGCTTTAAATCGGTTTGCGTTGGGGTAAGATTGAATCGGAATCAGTATATTACCCCTTCAAAAAGAATCGAAAAGCGGACAAAATAATCCCGAAAAATCGACGAAGCAATCATTTAGGTACAATCCCTAGGGAGGCTCGCCTTGAGCCCCTTCTTCAAACCAGCGCTTGAGGGAGCGGATGGCCAACTCCGTCCTCTGAGTGATTTTTTCCATTGCATCCCGCTTTTCCAGATCTTCGAACTCTTCCCATTCAATCGAAGAGCCGAAGATGCAAGAGATTTTTCCGAATAAGCGGGGCAATTTACGCCCTCTCTTCCAAGCATCCCTTGCACCGGAAACATAGACAGGCTGGATGGAGCAGTGCGACTTATAGACGAGAAAGGAAAGACCTTTTTCGAGCGGCAAGAGCTCTTCGGTCTCAGATCGCTTTCCTTCAGGAAAGAGGATCACTTTTTCGCCTTGCTGCAAAAGATTGACGAGCTGGCGGAAGGTACTTGCATCTGATGCATCCCTGGCAACCGGATGAGAATTTAAAATGCGGATCAAGCGGCCTAAAAGGGGGATGCGGAACAGCGAATCGCGCGCGAGGAAATGGACCTCTTCAGGACACGAGATGGAGATCACCGGCGGGTCGAAAAAGGAAGTGTGGTTGGCGGCGATGATGGCGGCGCCTTTTTTAAAGTGGGGTAAGCCATAGATGCGCAGGCGGTAGAAAAGCTTGAAGAAGACGCGCACGACATGATAGACGATTGCGTAGGAAAGCTTCATCGGGTCGTATTGTTTGCGCCTCCGGATTTTGGCCTTAGCCTTGACGATCCGGTCGATCACCTCTTCGGCAGTGAGGTTTGAAGTGTCGATCAAAATGGCGTCTTTAGCTTGCTTGAGCGGCGAGATGGCCCTTGTTTGGTCATTGTGGTCGCGCTCTTCGATCTCAGAGAGAATTTGCTCTTTGGAAAGGGATGCGGCCAGATCGGGAAATTTGAGGAGAAGCTCTCGATATCTTCTTTCGGCCCGCACGTCAGGGCTTGCCGTAAGAAAGATTTTCAGCTCTGCATCAGGGAAGACCACGGTGCCCATATCCCGCCCCTCGAAAACCGCATTGGCGCGATGTCCGAAGCGGCGCTGGATCTTTACAAGAGCTTTTCGGACAATCGCAAGGGTGGAGACCTGGGAGGCCAAGAGAGAAATCTCCTGCGTACGGATCTTCGAGGTCACATCGACATTTTCGACAAAATAGCGTTTTTCTCCCTCAGCGCTCGTTTGAATGTCAAACTGAAAGACGTCTAAGATCTTGCCGATCGCTTTTTCATCCGAAACGGCGCCCTCCTGCATGATTTTCCAGGCGAGGGAGCGGTACATTGCTCCCGTATCGAAAAATAGAAAGCCAAGCTTTTTTGCAACTCCTTTAGCGACTGTTGATTTTCCTGTCCCGGATGGCCCGTCAATTGCGATAATCATAATTTTTTAGCGAAACACCATGAGAAAAAAATAGACGATCGGGGCATTGAAGAGAAGGGAGTCCACCGCATCGAGAATCCCGCCGAGACCGGGAAGGCTGTTGCTGTCTTTCTTATTTGCATCGCGCTTCAAAAGCGATTCGGAAAGATCCCCGAATTGGGCAATGCAGCCCAAGCTGAGGCCGAGAAAAACCCATTCAAGGGAGCTAAGGGTGAAATGGGCGCTGAGGCCTCCAAAAAGATGAAATAAAAAGCTTGTTAAAAGAGAAAGGGCTAGGCCAAAGAGGCTCCCCTCCCAAGTTTTCCCGGGGCTGATCTTGGGTGCAAGCTTCCTTCTTCCCCAGAGGCTTCCCCCAAAATAGCCGCCGATATCGGTCATTTTTGTCGTTGCCAAAAGGTAGGCGGCCCAGATGCGCCCGTCTTCCGCATGCGGACCATAGAGAATGCCTAAAATCATCCCCAAAGGAATTGCGATGTAGAGAAGGCCGAAGGCCGAGATGGCCAAATCGACGATGGCCCCCTCTTTTCTGCGGAAATGGCGCGCAAAGAGGACCAGGATCGAGAGGAAAAATATCGTTTCGGGAAAATAGCGCCATGTTATCGCAAAATAGAAGGAAACCGTCACGCAGGCAGCTAAAATCATCAAGAGAGAGGTCTTCGCCATCCCCCCTTTTTCCCGGGCAAATTGATTGTATTCCCACAAGGCGATTGCGGAAAGGGCCGCTGCTGCCGCTGCCGTAAAGAGGGAGACCCAGAAAGTGAAGGCGAAAACAAGGATCAATACGACGAGGGCGATTGAAATGCTGGATGTGATGAACCTGCGGCCGAAGTCTAACATGTTATTTCCCAAAGTTTCTCCGCCGCGACTGGAAGTCCAAAAGGGCTCGGAGGAGCTCTTTTGGAGTAAAATCGGGCCAAAATTTATCGCTGATATAAAGCTCGGAATAGGAGAGCTGCCACAAGAGAAAATTGCTGATCCGCATATCTCCCCCGGTCCGGATCATCAAATCGGGATCCTTCCAACGGCTGGTATCTAAAAATTGCGAAATGAACGTCTCCGTGAGCTCTTCCTTTTTGATTGGCTCCCTCTCGTGCCTCTCGATGATTTTTAACATGGCGCGCCGGATCTCGTCGCGGCCGCCATAGTTGAGCGCTAAGACGAGATTGATCTGAGTGCCGCTTGCCGTCGCGCTGCGGGTCTCTTGCAAAGCAGCTTGCACCTTCGAGGGCAGCTTCGTGATATCGCCGATCACGTCGAGCCGGATCCCTTCTTGGACCATAAGCTCTCGCTTGTGGGTAAGGTAAAATTCGAACAGCTCCATCACCCCTTCAATTTCATTTTCCGGGCGAAACCAGTTCTCTGTTGAAAAAGCATAGACAGTGAGCACTCGCACACCGAGCTCTGCCGAAGCGCGCACGATTTCAATCAAAAGCTCCGCGCCTTCCCAATATCCTGCGACCGCTTTCAGCTTCTCATTTTGCGCCCAGCGGCGGTTTCCATCCATAATGATGGCAATATGATGCGGGACGTGCTGAGGGTCAAGAAGGGAGCGCTCCTCTTGCGTAAAAAGGGTGGAGGCGCGTTTCGCCGTTTCTGTGAGAAGGGGGGTCAGCATCGCCAATCAGCCTCTTTAAACAAGGGATCTAGAAACAAGGTTTGTTCTCTTCCGGGGCCGACAGATACCAGGGAAATAGGGGCGGCGCACAGCTCTTCGATGCGCGATAAATATGCCCTGGCTTCTTTGGGCAAATCTTCAATTGATTTCGCCTCTTTTGTCGAGCTCTTCCAGCCTCGAAGAGTTTCGTAAACAGGACTTACTTGCAACAACTCTTCGCTCAAGACCGGAAATGATGATGTTTCTTTGCCGTGGAGCAAATAGCTTTTGCAGATGCGGATCTCGTCGAGGCCGTCGAGAATGTCGAGCTTCATCAGGGCTAAGCGGTTAATCCCGCTGAGCCGAAGTGTATGGGCTGCCAAGACTGCGTCAAACCAGCCGAAGCGCCGTTTGCGGCCCGTTGTGACCCCGATCTCGCGAGATTGGATGTGGTCGGGAAATCGGGCCATTTCTTCTGGAGAGAGCTCCGTTGGCAAGGGGCCGTTTCCTACGCGGGTGGTATAGGCTTTGACGACTCCTAGAGTGCAGTCGATAGCCGGTCCCAAGCCAAGGCCCGCGGGAATGCCTCCTGCGATAGTAGAAGAAGAGGTGACAAAGGGGTAGGTGCCGAAGGTCAGATCGAGAAGGGTGCCCTGCGCTCCTTCCAAAAGAATTTTTTCCTTTTTAAGCGCTTTGTAGAGCATCTCTTCGACGGGAGCTAGGAAAGAGGCCAGCTTTTGGGCATATCTTTCATATTCCGAGGCGAGGGCTTCGAAATCAAGCGGGGGGTGCCCGTAGAGTTTTTCCAGCTCAAAATTTTTTCGTTTTAGCACCTCTTTGAGATGATTGCGGAACCCCTTGGAAAGAAGGTCGGCCATGCGGAGCCCTAGCCGGTTGGCTTTATCCGCATAACAAGGGCCGATTCCTTTTTTGGTCGTTCCAATTCCCTGGCTTCGGTCGGCCAGTTCATCTAAAAGCCGGTGGTAGGGGAATACGACGTGGGCATAACTTGAAATGAAAAGTCTGTGTTCAAAAGAAATATTGTGGCTGCGGAGCTGGTCCATTTCAGCGAGAAGAGAGGCGGGATCAATGACCGTGCCCCCTCCGATATAGCACTTTGCAGATGGATAGAGGATTCCGGAGGGAATCAAGTGAAAGCGGTATTCAACCCCTTTGGCTACAACCGTGTGACCGGCATTATTACCCCCCTGGGCCCGGGCGATATGGGCAGCCGATTCGGAGAGGAGATCGACGATCTTCCCCTTTCCTTCATCTCCCCATTGCATTCCGATGATTGCCATTGTAGGCATGCGTTCCCTGAATTCCCTTCTCAGAGCTAACCATCATAGCCGACGCGCGAGTTCACAGAAACTGTTTTTTATATATCGTGCGGTTTCGTTGGACAAAATCGAGTCTGATTGCGTACTCTTCTTTTATTTTACGAAATAGATGCGATTCTATGGAAAGACAAAAACGATGGCAATGGACGCTGATTCTGGCGGTTCTTGCTCTTACCTTTTACAACATCATCCCAACCCTCATTTATTATTTGAGGCCGCTCGGTAAGCCTATCGAGTATGCTGAAGGGATGGATGTCGCAGACTCGGCCATTAGGCGTCTTTCCGTGCTCGAAGAGGATGGGGAAGCATGGCTTCGCTCCTATTGCAAGCTGCTCAACATCAATCCTGTTTCTGTTTCTCTTGATGCCGAGCATCCCGGGTGCTTCACTGTTCAATGCGCTAGATCCCAAGAGGCTGCCCTTTTGCAGAAATCTCTTGGCCGCTCAGGCGCACTCATCCCTTTCGTGCCGGCGCAGCTCGCTCCCTTGCCGATCGATGCCCATTCCAAAACGGTAACGCTCCTCCGCAAGATCCCTGTTCGCTTCGATGAGAAAGCTGCATCCCGGTATTTTGCTTTTACCCCTAAGCTGACAGAAGACGGTTCGATCGCCCCTCTCTATAAGCAAGCGATGCTTGACCGTGCCGCATGGCTTGCCTCCTTAGCCGCCGGGCCGAGCGAATGCGCGCAGCTTTTCCGTTCCATTCAACGCTATCCTGTAAACGGAGTGCCGGAAGAGCTTTTATTGAGCCTTGCTTCCAAAATCAACAGCAGCGCCGAGATCTTCCGACGTTTTTATTCTTCCATGACCGCAGGCTCTTCCTCTCCCGCTTTGGAGTTGGATCATCTGTCAGCTGCGATCGACTCGCTTCGAGACCGTCTGAAACTCGAAAAGCATGCCCTGCAAGAAAAAGGGGATGCGGGGATTTCCCTGATAGAAAAAAAAGAAGCGAGCCTCTCTTTTGCCCAGCAATATTTAAAAAAGGAGCGCGCCTCGTTTTTGGAGTCCGCCGCACCCCTTTCCTTCGATGCTGCCCAGGAAATGCTTCAGGTTTCGCCCGATTCGATTCCGCTCGACGCTTCTCCTTTTTTTAAAGAGCTGAAAATCGATTGGAGCGGGCAAGAGATGTCGCTTGTCCTCCGCTCGGATTTGAAAGATGCGTCCGATTTCCAGCAGCTTTTGGTAAATGAAATTGCTCGCATTGCAAGAGCTTCGAATGAGTCGCTGATCCCCGGTCCGGAGTCTTTAACGGTTCGGTTTCATGAGCTAGCTGATGCCAGCTCATTTCTCGTATTGCATCTCGATGAGATGGCAAAAGATCAATCCGCCGCCGTCTTGGCGCTCTTAAAAAAAGAGTGGCATCCCAAACATCCCGATCTATTGTCCGAGCATTTTCCCATTGTCGATGCAAAGGGATACGCTCAATTGTCCGAGCGCGAAAAAAAATTATGCCTCTGCGTCTTTTCACCGGCCGCGTCTCCGATCCTTCCGGCAGATTCATTGAACCGCGGATCCATTTATCTCTTTGCGCGCGGGCTCGACAGAATCCTTGAGCAGTCGAAAACCTCCCTCTCTTCTACTTCATCTCTCTTGCAAAGCGATTTCAATGCCCTCTCCGAGCTTTTGCGCCAAAGCGGGTTTCATGGCTACAGCTATCCGGATAGTCCAGGCGACTATCTATTTGAGCAGCCGAAGGCGTTTGGGGCTATTCTCGCTGCCACGCGCGAAGAGTTTTTGGCAAAAGGATCGCTTCGCTTTGCCCTATTAGAATTTTCCGACTTAGAGCAGAGGATCCTCACCCAAAACCGCATTGACACAGAGATCCATAACGAGCTTTTGAAGTGGCATGATGAATATAGCAGCGCGCAAGCGATGCCCGATCCCGCCCTCCGCCTTGACATTCCCAAGCCTACGAAAAGCTCATTTTGGAGCAATCTTTCCCTTTCGTTCAAAAAATATTTCCGTGGCGACGAGCGTAAAATCATCCGTTGGGGGCTCGATCTCTCCGGCGGGAAAACCGTGCAGATCGAACTGAGGGACCATAACAATAAACCCGTGACGGCTGAAGCGGATCTGAGACAAGGCATCAATGAGCTCTATAAACGGGTGAACAAGATGGGGGTTTCTGAAGTTGCCATCCGTCAGCTCGGAAGCAACATCGTCCTCGACTTTCCGTCGAATGCACTTGAAGCGTCGGAATTAGTGAAAGCATCCTCGATGTATTTTCACATCGTCAATGAAAAATTCTCTTCCTCTAACCCGCAGCTCTATGAACCGGTAACCCGTTTTCTCCAAGAAGTTTGGAATGAAGCCACGGTGATGAACCGGACAGATCCGGACAGCGTCAACGCGATCGCCTGGACCCATCTGCAAGGAGAGAGCCTCCATCCGAGATCCGATGCGGCGCGCACTCTATTTGAGCAGGGCCTTCGCTTGCAGCCCCCCGATGATCCGAGCTGCTCGAGCGATCTCGATACAAAACTCTCTAAGATCGCAATCGCCCGGGATGGCGAGGGTGCATTGCAACGCCAAGGGCATCCTCTTCTAATTGTGTTTGCCAATTACGCGCTTGAAGGATCTAACCTCACGAACATCCGCGCCTCTTACGACCCTTCCAAAGGCAACTTCCTCGGGTTTGACGTCAATCGCAATGGCCAAACGTCTCTTTCCAAATGGACGTCGCGCTACTCCCAAGAAAGCATCGCAGGCACGCCGGAAGAGAGCTTTTCGCGCGGCGCCGGATGGCGAATGGCCGTGATCTTGAACCAGAGCGTCATCAGCGCCCCCACGCTAAACTCAGCCCTCAAAGAGAGCGCGATGATCTCAGGCAGCTTCACACCGAGGGAAGTAAACCATCTTGCCTCCGATCTAAAAGCCGGTTCATTGACATTCACGCCTCACATCCTTTCGGAAAAGAATGTAAGTCCCGAGCTAGGCAAATCAGACAGGATCAAAGGAATTGCAGCGACCGTGGCAGCTCTTCTCCTCGTCATCGCTTCGATGGTCTTTTACTACCGGTTTTCCGGGATCATTGCTTCTGTCGCCGTCCTCGTCAATCTCCTCATTCTCTGGGCGACGCTGCAGAACCTGCAGGCGACGCTGAGCCTCGCCGGTATCGCTGGCATCATCTTGACTGTCGGGATGGCCGTCGATGCGAACGTCCTCGTATTCGAGCGCATCAAAGAAGAGCTCGCCGCCGGAAAGCGGCTTGCCTCTGCGATCGGAGCAGGGTACCAAAAAGCGTTCAGCGCGATCCTCGACTCCAACGTAACGACGATCATCGCGGCGCTCATCCTCCTCAACTTCGACGCAGGTCCAATCAAAGGTTTTGCCATCACCCTGATCATCGGCATCGCATCTTCGATGTTTACGGCTCTGTTCATGACGAAGGCCTATTTCACCGGCTGGGCATCGAAAACAACCGCCAAAACACTTTCCATGGCCAACTGGATCCGCAGCACCTCTTTCAACTTCCTAAAATGGTCGAAAGGGGCGATCATCGCATCCCTTCTCCTCATTGTCGTAGGCAGCGCCCTCCTCGTCCTGAACAGGCAGACGCTCTTCGGTATGGATTTCACAGGCGGCTATGCTCTCGAGCTGGAAGTGCAAAACCAATCGCATCCCTCGGCTGCCGTCTCCGCAGCGCTGCAAAAAGCGGGGGCCTCTCCCCACGACTTCCATATCCGCCAGCTCAAACCCGAATCGCGTCTGCGCATCCTCTTCTCCACCGCGAT
This sequence comes from bacterium, assembly GCA_021809325.1. Lineage (GTDB taxonomy): Bacteria > Chlamydiota > Chlamydiia > Chlamydiales > SM23-39 > JAKBAE01. The sequence continues at coordinate 12,604 of JAKBAE010000015.1, read as the reverse complement.
GGAGCAGCCCGGAAAACCGTTTCACAGCGAAGCCTCGCAGATCCCCTGGATCCTCGCAGCCTTAGACGCCCAATCGATCCAGCTGACCGAACAGAGCCTTGACTCGATCGCCTCGAGCTGGGTTGCCATCAGCGGACAGATGTCCGACAGCATGCGGAACAATGCCCTGCTCGGTCTAGCACTTGCCTTTGCCTGCATCTTTATCTACCTCACTATCCGTTTTGAGTCGACCTACGCTGCAAGCGCAATCCTCTGTCTCATCCACGATGTCGCAATCACGCTCGGCCTCATCGGGGTTCTCCACGCCTTTGGCGTCCCTATCCAGATCGACCTCAACACGATCGCCGCCCTCATGACGATCGTCGGCTATTCGCTCAACGACACCATTATCATCTTCGACAGAATCCGCGAAGACGCCTCCAAAACAAAACCCCTGGCCCGGATCGTCAACCACGCGCTCAACGCCACACTCAGTCGCACCGCCATCACCTCGGGCACAACGCTTCTCGTTCTCCTCGCACTAGTCATCCTCGGCGGCGCCTCGATCTTCAGCTTCGCCCTCGTCATGACCATCGGCGTTTTCTTCGGAACCCTCTCGTCTTGGTTCGTCGCCTCCCCGCTTCTCTTAGCTCTCCACAAGCGAGAGTCTAAGAAAGCCCACGTTGTCGTAATTGCTCCGCAAGATTAAGGGCTCCGCCCTTATAATCCCGCCAAAGGGTAAACCCTTTGGAAACCCAATTATGTATATTCCTTTCAGGGGCATAGCCCCTGAACGGAATTAAAATACCGGGTTCCCAAAGGGTTTACCCTTTGGCGGGATTGTTAAGGGCGGAGCCCTTAACGCAATAAGTCGGGGAGCCGAGCGATGGCTTTAGCGCCGTGGGCGGCGAATTCGTCTGCGGTGACGAGGCCGGTGCATACGCCGAGGAATTGCAGGCCTGCGCCTAGGGCGGCTTGCATATCGAGGAGGGTGTCGCCGATATAGAGGGTTTCGGCGGGGGCGATGCCTTGGGTGGAGAGCCAGTGGATGGCGGGGAGGAAGACACGCTGGTCGGGTTTGTGGAATTCGGTCTCTTCATGGGTTTGGGTGTAGTCGAAGAGGGTGGCGGGGATGGGGATGGTTTCGATGTCATAATCGAGGCTGATGCGGGCTGTGGAGGTGACGATGCCTGTGGCGAGGCCCTGCGCGCGGAGTGCTAAGAGTGTTTCGATCGTGCCGCTGTGGAGGCGTTTGGGGAACTGGTCACGGGTCGCTATGTTGTGGGCGAGGGCTGTTTCGGCGTCGTCGGTGCCGTAGAGGAGTTTTAGGAGGGTGTTGAGCGGTTTGCCCCAGTGGAGGCGGAGCTCGTCGTCGGTGATCTCCTTTTGATAGAAGGTCTTGGCAACGTGTTTATGCTGATCCCATTTGGAGTCGATGGTGGCGACGAGGGTGTCGTCGTGGTCGAAGAGAACGGCTTTTAGTGTCATGTGAGGCTCTGTGATGGGTTGGATTTGGCTGACCAGAGGGGGAGCATGAGCAGGGCTGCCGCGATCGAGCATACGATCATGGTGGTGAAAAAGCTCTGCCAGCCCCAGACATGCATGGCTGCGCCGAGGGGACCGCCTGCGGCTGCGGCGCCGAGGTAGGCAAAGCAGCCGGCAAAGCCCGTGGCCGTCGCTGCGGCCTTTTTATGGGACAGCTCGGCGCAGGCCATCCCAATCAACATCTGCGGGCCGAAGATGAAGAACCCAAAGAGGAAGAGATAGACGCTGTCGATGAGGGGGCTGAAGGTGGTGAGCGATTGGAAAGATACGATCGTAGCTAGGACGCCAAGGGTAAAGAAAATGTTGATGGGCATCCTCTTGCCTTTGAAGAGGATGTCGGAGCTCCATCCGGCGGCGAGGCTGCCGATGAAGCCTCCTACTTCAAACCAGAGAAGGCATGAACCGAGAGTGAAAGGGGAATAGCCGCGGAGCTCTTTGAGGTAGAGCATGCTCCAGTCGTTGAGCGCGGTGCGGATCACGTAGATGAAAAAGTAGGAGAGGGCCAGCACCCAGATGTAGCGGTTCGTTAAGACGTAGTTCCAAAGGATCTCTTTTACGGAGAGCTCGTCTTTTTCTTTGGCCTGGGTGGTTTCGTTTTTGTATTTTTCGATGGGAGGAAGTCCGAGCGATTGGGGCGTGTCGCGGAGGCGGTTGATGAGGAAGAGACCGACCAGGATGCAGAGACCTCCCGATGCATACATGGCAAAGCGCCATCCTGAGATTTCGATGCAGCCGGCGATGAGGAGCGGGATCAGCGCTCCGCCGAGGTTGTGGGAGGTGTTCCAAATGCTCCACCAGCGCCCCCTCTCCGACTGGGAATACCAGTGGGTTAAAAGCTTTGCGCAGCCGGGCCAGCCCCATCCCTGGAACCATCCGTTGAGACCCCAGAAGATCGCAAACGAGATCCAGAGCGACGACGCCCCGAAGCAAATGTTGAAGATCCCCGTTAGGATAAGCCCGATCGACATGAAGTAGCGCGGGTTTGACTTGTCGCCCAGGATCCCGCTTAAAAATTTGCTCGCTCCGTAGGTGATGCTGAGGATCGTCCCCAACAGGCCAAGTTGGAATTTATCTAGTCCCAGATGCTCTTGCATCGCAGGCATCGCAAAGGTGAAGCTTTTGCGCGTGAAATAGAAGAAGGCGTAGCCGATATACATCGCATAAAAGGTGCGAAGCCGCCAGTATTTGTAGTTTGTTTTGACCAGCTCGTCGTTTTGGATTTCGCTGGCATAAGGCGCTGGTTTTAAAAAATTTAATATACTCATATTAAAAATCCCCGGTTAGTGGGAGTTACAAAAATAGAAAGGGTAGTCCTTATCTCAAAACATTGTCAATCATTTTCATGTAGATTCAGATTTTGCTCCTTTATTTTATAAGTAATTTCTTGTGGGGAAAATGGGGTTCTTCTAGATAAAGAGATAAGATGGCTGATTCATTTCAAAATCCGGTTGGCCCGAACAAGCCGACAGATCCTTACGAAAACTATCGTATCGAAGAGATACAGAAGGATAAAGGCGAAAAGGAGTCCCAAAAGCCGGCATCCGATCGGCCCCTTTTGGCTGCTTTTGTCGTATACGTGCTAAAGAAAATCGTTGGCTTCTTTGAGAGAAGCCCTCAAGAAAAGGCGTGCGCATTTACAGAGGGCGATCTCAGAGGGCTTTTGATCCGGATGAAGGAGCTGCTGGAGAGCCTCAAGATGGAGGACCACAGCCAAGACGCCGTATTTTTGCAAGAGCTATCAGGGGTATGGGTTTTGCTCCATGACACTGCCTTGGAGATCCCTCGCAAATCTCATTTTGCAGCTCAGATGCGCGCCCTCATCCAGTCTATCCGTGATTACCCGGAAGGGCGGGAGCATTCTTTGGGTTTTTATCTTTCGGAGTACACGGGACAAAAGTGGATGCCGTTTCCGTATATGGAGATCATTCAGGGGCTTTGGGTGGACTATCAAAAGAATGAGGATGAGAGCCAACTCGAGCGCTGGTGCCGAGATCTCGATGGGATGATCGCGGATTTCGCTGAATAGGGAGTGTGTCTAAATTATTTCTCATAAATGGTATAACCTCTGCAAAAGGAACCCGAAAATCGACAGAAGAATCTTTTAGGTACACTCCCCAAAATGTCATTTCAGCTATACTCTTTTCTATGTCTATTCAATCGCCAAAAGGCACATTCGATATCCTTCCCTACGGAGCAGATGAGCCGTGGAAGCTCTCGCATCTCTGGCAGTATCTGGAAAAAATCATTTGCAGCACTGCTAGCGATTATGGCTATAGCGAAATTCGGACGCCGATCTACGAGAGGACCGAACTATTTTGCCGCGGCGTCGGAGATTCGAGCGATATTGTCATGAAGGAGATGTTCACTTTTCTTGACCGAGGAGAGCGATCGATTTCGCTTCGGCCGGAGGGGACAGCTTCCGTCATGCGGGCGTTTCTCGAGCACAAGTTAGCAGAGGGACGGGGCGTCCAAAAGTTTTTCTATTTAGGGCCGATGTTCCGCTACGAGCGTCCTCAGTCGGGCCGCTACCGCCAGTTCCACCAGTTTGGCATCGAAGCGATCGGCTGCGCCCATCCGGCCCAAGATGCCGAGACAATCGATCTTCTCTGGGAGATTTGCCGCAGGCTCGGTTTGAAAGGGCTGAAGCTCCATCTCAATTCGGTCGGCGACGCAGGTTCTAGGCAGGCGTATCGCGAAGCTCTGCAAAACTTTCTTCGTCCTCATTTTGAAAGCCTTTCCCAAGACAGTAAGACCCGGTTCGAAAAAAATCCGCTTCGGATCCTCGACTCCAAAGATCCGGGGGATAAGAAAATTCTTGAGGGTGCGCCGTCGATCCTCTCTTCCTTGTCGCCTGATGCCAAGGAGCATTTCGATGAGGTTAGGAGGCTCTTAGATCAAGTAGCTATTCCCTATGAGATCAACGACCGGATCGTGCGGGGACTCGATTATTACACCAAAACCGTGTTTGAAATTACGGCTGATGTGCTGGGGGCCCAAAATGCCTTGGGCGGCGGCGGCCGATTCGATGGATTGATCGGATCTTTGGGGGGGCCGGATCTGCCTGCCGTTGGATTTGCAGGCGGGATCGAGAGGCTGATACAAACGATGTTGGCGCAAAACGCCCCGTTTCCAGAGCAGCCAAGGCCTTTACTTTATCTTTTGCCTCTGGGAGAAGAGGCGCGGCGCGCTTGCTTTTCTTTGGCCGCGGCCGGGAGGCGCAAGGGCGTTTTTGTGGAGATCGATCTGCATGCGAAAAAAGTGGGGGCCGGGCTGCAAGCAGCATCCAAGCTCCAGGCGCGATTTTGTGCAATCATCGGCTCTGAAGAGATAGCCAAGGGACTTTCGCAGCTAAAAGAGCTCTCGACGCGCCAGCAGATCGAAGTTCCTCTTGACCGTTTGATTGATTTCTGTTTAGAACAGAAGAAATGATGATGAAATATTTCATTTTGGTTTGTCTCTTTGGCGGGTCTGCGATTGCGGCGGAACCTGATTTGGAGCAAATTTCGAGAGCAATGGGCCATCTGATCGGGAAGAATTTGCAATCGATGGGACTTGACCTCGATATCGATGCCCTTCTCCTTGGTATGAGAGAGAGCTCAGAGGGCGAATCGGCTCCGCTCAGTGAAGACGAATGTTTGCAAGCCCTTTCTATTTTGCAGGAAGAGACGCTTCTTGCCGAGGCTCAAGCAAATCTTCTGGCGGCAATGGAGTTTCTGAAGTCCAATGCAGAGAAAAGAGGCGTGGTCGTTCTCGAGGGAGGAAAGCTGCAGTATCAGATTGTAAAAAAGGGGAGCGGAGATGCCGTTGAGCCTTATAACTCTCCCATTCTGCGCTACAAGGCCCACTATCTCAACGGAAAGGCCTTTGGCGACTCTTGCAGCGAAGAGATGGTGTCGCTCGACGAGGCGATCGCGGGTTTGAGCAAAGGGGTGATCGGAATGCGCGAAGGGGAGGTCCGGACGCTCTACATCCATCCCGAACTAGCTTATGGCCGCAGCGATTTGGCTGCGCCGAATGCGCTGCTCGTCTTCGAAGTGGAAGTTCTCAAAGCCGATGCGACGGCAGAGGCGCAAGCGGCCTCGCAAGCCGAAGACGCCTGTTTCGATGAGGCTTCGGCCGTTCGATGAAGATCGTTCTCTTTCGCCCGCAAATCCCACAAAATACGGGCACGATTGCACGGACATGCAGCGTAACGGGAACGGGTCTCTTGCTGGTACGTCCTTTTGGCTTCAGCACATCGAGCCGCCATCTCAAGCGCGCCGGCCTAGACTATTGGGATGATCTGCAGGTGCAAGAGATTGATGATTTAGAAGAACATCTTTCAGATGATTTCTTTTTCTTTTCCTCGAAGGCGGACAAGTGCTATACGACGGCACCCTATACGAAAGAGTCGATGCTTATTTTTGGCTCGGAAGACTCCGGGCTGCCGCCGGAGTTTTTTCAGAGGTGGCCCGAGCGTTTCTATCGCATCCCGATGAGGCCGGGCGCGCGCTGTCTCAACCTTGCTTGCAGCACAGCCGTTGTTCTCTATGAGGCCTTGCGTCAAGCTACTTTCGAAACAATGAAGTGAAAAAGGAAAGGGCAACGCTTGCAAGCAAGCAGCTCGCAATAGGGAGATAAATCTCGACCCCGTTTTTTGTAATGATCAGATCGCCCGGGAGGTGGCCTACCCAGGTAAAATAAGGCCAAGGGATCGTGCCGCCTTCGTGCAAATAAATCCCAAGGCCAACGGTGAAGAGGGCAAAAATGAGAATCCATCTCATCTAATGGTATTATACCGCAGCTAAAACGAATTCTTTAACAGCTTCCGCATTGCGTAGGCCGATGAGGCGGTTCACTTCTTTGCCGTCTTTGAAGAGGATCAGCGTGGGGACAGATGTGATTTGAAATTGAGAAGCAGTCTTCTGCTCGCTATCGATATCTACTTTTGCGATCACGGCCTTGCCTTTCACTTCGCTCGCAACCTGCTCGAGGACGGGGGCAAGCATCCGGCACGGGCCGCACCATTCGGCATGAAAGTCGACGACGGTGACCCCTTTTGCGATTTCTTGGGTAAATGTAGCGTCGGTGAGATGTTTAATCAAATTTTTGTCAGCCATAGCGTCCTCATGCATATCTTGAATTCAAAGGAATCATACAAGGACAGGGCTTTTTCATCGAGTCTGATTAGATATTGCTGCAAAATCTCGTTTTGCCGTAAAGTGAATGCTCACTTTGCGGCTATGGCGGAATTGGCAGACGCGCTAGATTCAGGTTCTAGTCGGGGCAACTCGGTGGATGTTCGAGTCATCTTAGCCGCATTTCTTTTCCCCAGAGAAATCCTGTCCTCCGTATACTTCAATATTTTTGTAGGATTAGCGACCGATGGCAGAACCCTGGATCCCCCTCAATGTGCACTCCCAATACTCCATTCTTGACTCTACCGCCTCCGTTCAGGCTTTGGCAGGGAAGGCGAAGGCGTATGGCATCGATGCGCTGGCTTTGACCGACCAGGGAAACCTGTACGGCGCCGTCGATTTTTTCAAGGCGTGCAAAGGGGCCGGCGTCCGCCCGATCATCGGTTGTGAAATTTGGGTTGCGCCCGGATCGAGGAGCGAAAAGAAAAAGACGCCCGGAATCCCCTCCGGCTATCCGCTGCTCCTTTTAGCCAAGGATGCGGAAGGGTACCGCAATCTCTGCAAACTCACTTCAATCGGTTTTTTGGAGGGGTTTTACTATCAGCCGCGCATCGATCAAGAGCTGCTGGCCCGGCATAGCCGCGGGCTCATCTGCCTCTCCGGCCCTTTGAGCGGGAAGATCGCATGGTTGGTCTCTCAGGGCAAGGAAGAGGACCTCTTGCAGGAGATCCGCTGGTATCAGGATCTCTTTGGCGAAGATTATTATTTCGAGCTGCAGCGCCACTTTATGAGCGAAGAGGCGATGCAGCTTGACCGGATGGACCAAGAGAGCTGGCTTGTTCAAAAAGCGAGGGATGCCTTTGCCTTGCAAGAAAAGGTCAATCAGACCCTCATCCGTTACGGGAAGGAACTTTCAATTCCTTGCGTTGCGACAAACGACATCCACTATATTGAGCGAGAAGATTGGCGGGCCCACGAGATCTTGCTCAACATCCAGTCGGGCGAGACATGCGAGATTTGGGAGAGGGACTCGCGCGGCAATGCGAAGAGCCGCATGCCGAACCCAAAGAGAGAAGCGCTCTTTACGCATGAGCTCTATTTCAAGTCCCCCCAAGAGATGGCCTCCCTCTTTTCCGATGTCCCCGAGGCAATTGCCGAGACGCGGCGCATTGCCGAAAAATGCAAGCTTGATCTCGATTTTAAAACGAAACACTATCCGGTATTTTTTCCCCCGCATCTCATCGGGAAAACGATTTCGAAAGAAGAGAGGCAAAAAGAAGCCGAGCAATATCTCCACGATCTTTGCCTGCAGAACATGGAGAGGCGCTATACGCCGGATCATCTGGCCGAAGTGCAGAAAAAGATCCCCGGAAAAGACCCGCTGACGGTTGTCCGCGAGCGCTTTGAATATGAGTTCGATATCCTCTCGTCCAAGGGGATGTGCGATTATATGCTGATCGTTTACGACTTCATCGATTGGGCGAAAAAGCGCGGCATCCCGATGGGCCCGGGCCGCGGCTCTGCCGCAGGTTCCATCATCGCCTATCTCATTGGCATCACCGATATCGAGCCGCTCCGCTTTTCCCTTTTCTTCGAGCGCTTTATCAACCCCGAGCGCGTGTCCTATCCCGATATCGACGTCGACATTTGCATGGACAGACGCCAGGAGGTGATCGATTACACTGTCCGCAAATATGGCAAGGATAAGGTCGCCCAGATCATTACCTTCGGCACGATGAAGGCGAAGATGGCGATCCGCGATGTCGGGCGTGTGCTCAACGTCCCTTTGCAAAAAGTCAACGAGATCGCAAAACTCGTGCCGGAAGACCCGACGATGACGCTCGAAAAAGCGTTTCAGCTCGATCCGGAGCTAGGGCGCCTTTCAGAACAAGACGAAGAGGCTGCGCGCGTTCTTGAGATGGCGCAAAAATGCGAAGGCTCGATCCGCAATACAAGCACCCATGCGGCGGGACTAATTATTTCGGCCGCTCCTATCACCGACCACGTTCCCGTTTGCACGGCGAAAGACTCCGACATGGTGGTGACGCAGTTCGCGATGAAGCCGGTCGAGAGCGTGGGGATGCTGAAGATCGACTTTCTCGGTCTCAAAACGCTTACCTGCATCCAGAAGTGCGTCGACGGCATCGCATTGGCCGGGGGAGGGAAGATCGAGTGGAGCGCACTTCCTCTCGACGACAAGCCGACGTTTGATCTCCTCAACCAAGGCCGCACGCTTGGAGTGTTCCAGCTCGAGTCGGGAGGGATGCAGGACCTCGCAAGACAGCTTCATATCGACGTCTTTGAGGAGATCATCGCCGTCGGCGCCCTCTATCGCCCTGGCCCCATGGACATGATCCCCTCTTTCATCGCGCGCAAGCACGGGCGCGAAACCATCGAGATCGACCATCCGTTAATGAAAGAGATTTTAGCAGAGACCTACGGCGTCATGGTCTATCAAGAGCAGGTGATGCAGATCGCAAGCCGACTGGCCGGTTACACGCTTGGCGAGGGCGATGTCTTGCGCCGCGCGATGGGGAAAAAAGACAAAGAAGAGATGGCCCGCCAGCGGGAAAAATTTATTCGCGGCTGTGCGGAAAAAGCGATTTCGGAAGGGCTTGCCGGCACGATTTTCGACAAGATCGAAAAGTTTGCCTCCTACGGCTTTAACAAGTCGCATGCGGCCGCCTATGGCTACCTCTCGTATGCTACTGCCTATTTCAAAGCGAATTATCCGAAAGAGTGGATGGCCTCTTTAATGACGTGCGATCGAGACGATCTCTCCAAGGTCGCCAAGTTCATCCGTGAGGCGAATGCGATGCAGATCGAGATTTTGCCGCCCGATGTCAACGAGGCAGGCCCGGAGTTTCAGGCGTCGCCCGGCGGAATCCGATTTGCCATGTCCGGCATCAAAGGGGTCGGTTTAGGCGTGGTTGAGCTGATTTTAGAGGAGAGAAAGAAAAATGGGGCCTTTGAGAGCCTGTACGATTTTGTCCAGCGGATCGACAAGACAAAGGTTGGGAAAAAACAGATCGAGACGCTCATCCAGGCCGGGTGTTTTGACTTTACTTCATGGAGCCGCGATGCGATGCGCGAGAGCCTCGATGCGATGTACGATGAGGCGTCGCGCGATCAAAAAGAAGCGCAAAGCGGAGTGATGAACCTCTTTTCCCTCCTCGACGAACCAAAGGCCTTTCTCGCCCCGCCGCCGGTGCTCCACCCGTCTACAAAGCTCGATCTGCTCCAAAAAGAAAAGGAGCTGCTCGGCTTTTATCTAACCGGCCATCCGATGGACGGCTATCGGCGCCAGATCTCGCAGCTCTCCGCTGTCCCTTTCAAAGAGTTTGACCGGCTCCCGGAAGGAACGTATGTCCGCTCGGCGTTCATCATCGAAACGATACAGGTCAAAATTGCGTCGAAATCGCAGCGCAAGTTCGCGATCCTCATCATCAGCGATGGTTTTGAGCGCTTCGAGATGCCCGTTTGGCCCGATCTTTATGAATCGAGCTCGGCAATCCTTCGAGAAAACCAGATGCTTTGCGCGATCCTGCAGCTAGAGCGAAGAGAAGGCTCGCTTCAGTTGCAAGCGAGATACCTCGAAGAGCTCTCTGCGATAGATGAGGGGAAGATCAAAGCCTTTGATGATCTTTTTGACCGTTTAAAAGCCCAAGGGAGGCAAAAGCCTATGTATGCAAGACCCAAGCCGGCGCAGGCTGCAGTAGCAGCAGAGCAGCCCGAAAAGATCCGAAAGCTGCGGATGCGGGCCGATGCCGGAAGGCTGCGGCTCAGCCACATCGTCGCTTTGAAAAACTTATTTCGAAACCACGCCGGAAAATCGCCCATCGAAATCCACTTTGAACAAAGAGGGCGCAAAGTCGGCACTCTCCAGATCGACTCTTCTTGGGGAGTGAAGACGGATATCGAATTCCGCGAAAAGCTCGAAGAGCTGTGCCAAAGCGCCTATTTCGCTTGGGAATTGGCGGATTAATTGTTTTAAGATAGTTCTTGTCAAAATAAACTTTATTTTGAGAATATTCAGACTCTTTAATAAAGGGGTTTGGTTTGTATGACTATCGCTCAGGATACATGTCGATTTTGTAAAAATAAACTGGAGCAATCATTTTGCGATTTGGGGATGACCCCTCTATCGAATTCTTATTTGACAAAAGATCAATTAGAGTTGGGGGAGTCGTTTTACCCTTTGCACGCCTACGTTTGCTCTAAGTGTTTTCTCGTACAGGTTAAAGAATACGAAATTCCGCAAAATATTTTTGGGAATTACGCCTATTTTTCTTCGTATTCCGACAGCTGGCTCAAACACTGTCAAAAGTATGCCGAGCGGATGATCGAACGCTTGAAGCTCGACTCTTCCAAGAAGGTCATTGAGATCGCAAGCAATGACGGGTATTTATTGCAGTTCTTTAAAAAGCATCATATCCCTGTTCTCGGTATAGAGCCGGCAGCCAATGTCGCAAAAGTGGCCGAAGAGAAAGGGATTGAATCGTTAGTCAGGTTTTTTGGACCTCAAGTTGCGCAAGAGCTAAAAGATAAAAGTGTTCAAGCAGATCTTTTGATCGGCAATAACGTTTTGGCGCACGTTCCTGATCTAAATGGCTTTGTCAAGGGACTCAAGATACTGCTAAAAAGCGATGGGGTGATCACAATGGAATTTCCTCATTTACTGCAACTGATGAAAGCCAAGCAGTTCGATACCATTTACCATGAGCACTTTTCTTATTTCTCTTTATTGACGAGCGAGAAGATTTTCAAGGCGCAAGGCCTTAAAATTTTCGATGTCGAAGAGATTGAGACCCATGGCGGTTCTTTGAGGATTTATGCTGCCCATGAAGAGGACTCCCAAAAGCAAGTAAGCCAACGCGTCCTGGACCTCAAAGAAAGAGAGCGCCAGCTCGGTTTTGATGATTTAGGCGGATATGCTAAATTTTATGTGGATGTTCAGCAAGTGAAATCAGATCTTCTCGGCTTTTTTTTGGATTGTAAGAAAAAAGGGAAAAAGATCGTTGGCTATGGCGCGCCGGCAAAAGGAAATACGCTACTCAATTTTTGCGGCATTGGTCCGCAGCTTCTCGAGTTTACGGTAGACAGAAGCCCTCATAAACAAGGACAATTTTTGCCGGGCTCGCATATTCCCATTTACGCTGTCGAAGAAGTTTCTCGCGCAAAACCGGATTATCTTTTCATTCTTCCTTGGAATTTGAAGGAAGAGATCATGAATCAAATGGCTTTTATTCGAAAGTGGGGCGGCAAGTTTGTTATTCCTATTCCACAGCTGGAGATTTCGAGTTGAAAACCTTTAGAAAAACCAGCCGATTTTCCCGATCCCCTCGTGCGAGAGGTATCGTCCCGGCCCGATCGTAAACTCGCCGTCATAGGCCATAGAGAAAAACAACCCGCTGTAAGCGCTTTTAAAGAAGATCTCAAATCCCGGCGAGATCATGTTTTGGACGTCTGTAAAAGAGGTGACGGTAAAGCCGGGAGGGTATCCGACAAGCGAGGCGCCGGAGAGTCTGCCTGCGCCAAAGGGCGCTAGGTTCACATAGCTGAGCGTCTCGCGGAAGAAAACATCTCCCGGTGCGCAGTGTTTGACTTGATAGGCGTTGAACCCCGCCTCCGTCCGAAGAAGCCAGGACGTCGATGATCTTACATGCATGTCCAACACCCCTGCGCCGTGCTCGGAATAGCCTTGCTGGAAAAGGACAGCGGCATCAAACGAGGCAAACGGCTCGATGGTTCCCCACGAAAAATGGACGTCGTATCCGCCGCCGATGTGCGGGATGAGCTGCCAGCCGTTGTGGTTGGATTTAGCTGTGGCGCTAAAGCCCGGATAGACGACGTTTCGCTTATTGTGGAACTGATCGAATGCACCCCAAAGGCCCAGTTCTACATAGGCTCTTTGGAGGTAGATCGTCTCATAGATCCCTGCTAAATAGGATTGGATCGACCCG
>JAKBAE010000130.1 GCA_021809325.1 bacterium | reverse complement strand
GACTCTTTCAGAATGGCGGCAGTGCTGCGTAGCCACGACCCATTCTGAAAGAGTCGATTTGGCTAAGCCGCAGCCAGCCGATTGTCACCTGTTTGAGTGCCGGGTTAGTAACCCGAGTCAACGCCTCCATCTCTGAGATCCACCCTCTGAGGCTTTTCCAAAAGATTCGTTTCCAAAAATCTCTTTTTAACAGATAATTTGCCCTAATCCGAGACTGAAAAATATGCTTGCACTACTTTTTACATGAGCAATTTATGGATGGACTGAATCCTCAACAATTGGAAGCTGCGCAGCATGTAGAAGGGCCTCTGCTTGTTCTCGCAGGCGCAGGCTCAGGGAAAACCCGTGTTGTCACATCGCGGATCGGCCGCCTGATCGATCTTGGAATTCTGCCATCGGACATTCTCGCTGTGACCTTCACGAACCGCGCAGCTGAAGAAATGAAATCGCGCATCCGCGCAAAAAAAAACGCCCAAGTGCTTGCATGTACATTTCACAGCCTTGGCGCGCGTATTTTGCGCGAATCGATCCATTTGCTTGGCTACCGCTCCGATTTCACCATCTATGACGAAGAAGATAGCGACAAACTTTTAAAAACCTGTCTGGAACAGATCTGCCCCAATGAAGACAAAGCCTTTCAAAAAAAGGTCCGCTCCCAAATTTCTACTGCAAAAAACGACCTTCTTCATCCAACCGATCCTCAAGAAGACCCTCTCTTTGGCCAAATTTATAGCCTCTATCAAGCAAAGCTGCTCGCTTGCAACGCCGTCGACTTTGACGATTTGCTCTATTTGACTGTACGGCTTCTCGAAGAACACGAATCGGCCCGCCACGAATATCAAAATCGATGGCTATTTGTCTTAATCGACGAGTATCAGGACACAAACTCCGCCCAGCATTTGCTCGCAAAGATCCTAGTTGAAAAACACCGCAATCTCTTTGCAGTAGGAGATCCGGACCAATCGATCTACTCTTGGAGGGGGGCGCGGTATCAAAACATCTTGAACTTCGAGCGGGATTTCCCGGGCGCTAAAGTCATCACCTTGGACCAAAACTACCGAAGCACAAACACGATCCTCGAAGCATCGAACGCACTGATTAGCAAAAATGAGACCCGCTATGAGAAAAAATTGTGGAGCAACCTAGGCCATGGAGACAAAATCGGTCTCTACGTCGCTCAAAATGAGCGCAGAGAAGCCGAATTTGTCGTAGAAAAGATCCTTCGCCATGCCGCTGAAAAGCAATTTTCTTACGATGAAATCGCGATCTTTTACCGGACCAACGCACAGTCGCGCCCCTTTGAAGACGCGCTGCTCTTCCGGCGCATCCCCTATACCATTATCGGCGGGCTTTCCTTTTATCAGCGCCGCGAGATCAAAGATATTCTCTCCTATCTCCGCATGCTCGTCTCCAATAGCGACCTCATCTCGTTTTTAAGAACGATTAACTTGCCGAAACGGGGATTTGGACCTTCTAGCCTAGAGAAACTAGCGGAACAGTCGGCGCTGCGGGCGATGCCGATTCTCACCTTTTGCGAAGAGCTCGTTGCTAACCCGTTTCAGTTCCCGGAGATCAAGTTAAACGCCCGCCAAAAAGAAGGGCTGCAGTCGTATCTCAGACAGATCGTCCGCTTGCGGGAGAAGCGCTCTTCTTGCAAACTCTTTGAGCTTATCTCGGAAGTGATCTCCGAAACAAACTACCTCAGCGTGCTGCGCGAAGATCCGGAAACGGAAGAAGACCGCAAAGAAAACCTCGACGAACTGATCGGCAAAGCATCTGAGTGGGAAGATGAAAGAGAGGCTCCCACGCTGCAAGCATTTTTGGAAGAGCTGTCCTTGCGCGCCAATATAAAAGAAAACGACGATCTTCCCAAGGTACGCCTCATGACCTTGCACAACAGCAAAGGGCTTGAATTTTCTCTCGTATTTTTGGTTGGAATGGAAGAAGACCTCTTTCCCCACATCAACTCGCTCAACAACCCTGAGGCGATCGAAGAAGAGAGGAGGCTCTGCTATGTGGGGATGACCCGGGCTAAGAGAATCCTCTATCTGAGCGCAGCCTCTTATCGCTATATGTGGGGAGGCCCAAAACCGATGCGGCCATCTCGCTTCTTACGAGAAGTTCCCGCTCGGTTTCTCACCAATTACAACCCTGCATTCGTTGAAGAAGAAGCCCCAATGACCGGGGATCCCGAGGGCTTTTCCCCGGGCGAAAGGGTCTACCACAAAGAGTTTGGCGGCGGCGTAGTCCTAAAAAGCTACCACACTTCCTTTGGGCTCACTTATGAAGTGCAGTTCGAGGAAGGCGGGTCTACCCGCTCTTTAGTTGCAAAATACGCCAAATTGCAACTTCTGAGCCACACCAACAAGTAATACCATTTATCATTCGCTTAACAACAATTGAATCAATTGCAACATATTTTGATAAGCTAAAAGATCAACTCTATCCAAAGGATTTGAGGAGAGAGGCAAGGTACTATGGAGATCGCGTAATGTTTCCTGATCAATTGTTAATAGCTTTTTAAATCCCGATTGAATACCCAGTTGCAAAGCAGCTTCAGCTCGGTCTTTATCGAGCACTTCTTTTACACTTTCAGGAAAGCTTAGATCCAATAAATCTACGGCCATTTTGGAGGCATGGGGTGAGGAATCCAAGATCTCTCTTACATGACCTTCGACGCGCTCGGAAGGATTGATACCCATCATTGCTTCAAAAATCGTCGGTTTAGAAGTAAGATATGCAACTTGATCGATGGCAGCCGATTTTACATAAGTGTTTTCAGACTTCAAGATCATCGCATTTGCTAGGTTGCCCATTCCAAGAATAGGAAATCGGTCTTTATAATAGAGCAGAAGATCTGCTGCAGCAATTTCTCCCAGCTCGAACAACACTTTATCGTACATTACATCCGGATCAGCGGCAATTGTAGCCTGAACGGTAGCTAAATCAATTCCCTCCAGGGTGTCGCCATATAAATACTCCATGATGCTCATATGCCCGGCATTTCTGTAGTGATCCAGTTCTTCGGAAGATACTTTACCGCTCGATTGGAACATCGCCATTACGCCTTCAAATACATCGCTATCCGCAGCTGCGATAAAAAACGAAGGGGAGCGGATTTGCAAAGACTCCATCACTTTGGATCCAAAGGTCTCTTGAGCAATTTTCTCAGGACATTTGATCACAAGCTTCAAAAGCTGATCTTTATGCAACCCTTCTACAATAATTACTCCATTATATCCTGATTTGCGCTCAATTACTTTAGCATTTTCAAAAAACGCAAGTAATTCAGGCTCGGACATCCCGAAATTTTTATACGAAATGACCTTCGCACAAGCACTTTCAAAAGCCTCTAGATGGTCTTGTAATGAAAGAGTTCCGTTATTCAGCTGCTCCCGTCTAGAAGGCGGCAGCTTTGACAAAACTTCTCGTACAACAGATTTTGTATAAGTCCTTTCCAACTGTACAATAAGTTGTTTGTTTTGGGAGACTGTCGTCCTTGCAAATTGACTTTTTTGCTGAAGGGCCTCTGCATCAGAGACTGAAAGTTCCGAAATTTCTGCCATTTGTTTAAGCTGCTCAATGGAGTAGCTCGAAAAATGGTGCTTGACCACAGAAGCAGGCGCGTCCAGTTGCGATAATGCAGATTGCTTGGCCGAAAGTACTTGATTGACTAGAAGGTTAGTACATTTTTTTACCAAAACCTCTTCATGAGTTTTTAATGAAACCCTCCCGGAAAGAATATCTTTTTGCTTGTCCGAGGAAAGCATGCTCCATGTTTCTAGAATAATGTCTTTCCCGAACTTAGAGATTAGCTCGGCTAACATTTGTTTGTTTTCAATTTTATACTGCGTTTCACTAGCAGCTAACCCAGAAACTTCACTTATTACAGTCATTTTTAAACTCCATTTATAAAATACTAACAAACAACGGAAATTAATTCAATAGTTTATTTTAAACCTCCCATTTTAATGACGTAATTGATCGAATCAGATATGCTGCCTATGTTACTTTAAACTAACCTTAAGGAATTCATATGTCTTTGCCTATAAGCCACATCTCGCGCCTTTTACTCCCCCCGGATTATGCCAGGGCAGCTCAAGAATTCCGTTCCGGAAGTCGAGATGGCGCTGTTTTAGGCTTAGAAGTTATAGGCAATGCCCTCAAAGAGCGTTGTCCTGGGATCTATCAATTCCTCAACAAAGAGGGGGGGTCGGCCTTTATTCTTCAAAAAAAGATTTGCCACACTCTCTCTTCATTTTCCGATAACGAATCCTTATCTATTGCAGATCAGAGATTTAAAAACAGACTCCGCACAATTGACGGCTTGGCAAAGCTCTCTTTAGAATATGGCTCAGCCCACACAAAAAATGCCTTTTTATGTCTAAAGACGCCTATTCGAGAGAAGCTTGATCGAGGAGACGCCCCTCTTGCTGATTATCAAGATAAAATGATTCGACAGATAGAAAAAGGGCCCTTTGAATTCCCTTTACCAAAACGGCTGCAGCTTCCTTCATTGCCGACTGAAGAAGAGCGAAAAGAGTATTGGAAACAGCTAAGAATAGCAACGCGCTCAAAAGCAGGTCATATCGGGGTGTTTTATACTTATAGTCCCTGTTTTATGGAGGATCTTGTGGTAAAAGCTCCCATCCGGGCCGCACAGGAATGCTTTGCATCCAGGATTTTTCAATCCCTAGGATTTATGACGCCAGACACCCTTGTAATCGACCGATATTCAAAAGAGGGAAAACTCATCGAACAGGCGCTCTCTCCTTTTGAAGAGTTTCAAAATCACTGCCGGACAATCCCATTCCAAAAATATTTTGTGATGAATAGAGTGCATGGCAGAGCTTTTGAAGAGATTGATGAGGCAACGGCAAAAGCAGCCTTCACCAATGATAAGATTTGTTTATATTCAATTTTAGAACAGATAGGGCAGATCGCTGCAGTAGATGTCTTTCTATATTATCAAGATCGCTTTTCCCACATCGGGTACTCCAACCTGGGAAATTTGATGTGCCTTGAGCAGCAAGGAGGAAGAATCACAACTGCTGTTGCTATCGACCAAAGTATTGATCTTTCAAAACCCAATTCGGGATTTGTAGCGGCAAAAAGCAAACTTGAGATCATTCATGAAGTTTTAGGAGATGTATTGAATTCGGATGGCAGAATTTCAAGCGCCGCTGTAGCCCTATGGAATGACATCCCAGATCATCTAAAACAGTATGTCAACGAACAAGATGGTCTTCATCGCCTACAGCAAGGACTTGTCGATGGGTTTCAGGCAATAGCTGAGAGGATTACGCCCGAATTACTGCATCAAATTGATGCTGAGTTAAAGCCTGAATATACACAAAATGACTTTATCCATTTGGTAGATTTTGAAACAGTTCTAGAAATGATACAAAACAAAGTCCAGCTTGAGATGGCCTTCTCTGTACTGGACAAAAAATAAATTCATGCCGTGCAACCAGCTGGTTCTAAACACGTAAAACACGAAAATAGTCACCTGAATTTTCTCAGATTCCATCTCCCAAAAATCGCTCTGCGGATCAGATTTAGCCCCTCTCTAAAGAGACTTCTCGCCTTTCTCCCATGAGTTTTAACCTCTATCGCCTGTATCTGAT
>JAKBAE010000129.1 GCA_021809325.1 bacterium | reverse complement strand
CAAGAGGCGTCGAGGTCTTGGTAATTTGCTTGGAGAGAAACGTATCTCTCTTCCACACTTTCGGCCCCTCTTTTAAATGGATCAGCCCGCTTAAAAGATCGATAAATCGAGCCGGATCGAGATCGATGGCATGGCTGATGCGGGAAAAAATTGCGATGGCCTTCTTCTTTTTTTCCTTGAGCTTCTCTAGTAAATGAGGGATCTCTTTTTCCTTGCCCTTCGGCATAGAAAACGAGAAGACGCAGCGGAAAATTCTGGGAGAGGCGGCGTCCGTCTGAAGAAAAAAGTCCTGTTTTTTGGCTGCGATTTTCGCGTAGACGCCACGCTTTCGTTTCCGCGGCTCTGCCCAATCCTCTAAAAAGGCGCCGATCCGAGGATCTGCAAAGAGAAGGCATTGAATGCTTGCCCCTTCTTCACCGATTTCTTTCACGAGGGAGTTGAGCTCTAAAATGGCGTCGTGAGAGCCTCCGAGAAGAGGGATGGCTTCGATGACAAAGCCTAAGCCGCTCCTATTTTCATAGATCTTTGCTTCCGGATCATAGAGGCGATACGGCAAAAGGTCGGCCAAATACTCCTGATCGAGAAAGAATTCATTTTCATCGCAAGAGTTGTCGCTTGCATCCGCTTCACCAAAAAACTCTGCTAGCTTCAAAGCCGCTTGCTTAAAAAAACTCATCGCCGCTGCCTCTCCTTTAAAATCCGTGCGTCATCTTCATCGGGGACAAAGAGATCTTGCTTCTCCTTTCTTTCTACAATCAGCTCCATCACATCGGAGACCGACTTGCAGCCGATCCCTTTACAAGCGGGAGAGTCGAATTCCGATTGATACATGCTGCAAGCGGAAATCATGAGTGCAGTAGCGCCAATTAAGATCCGTTTCATTGCTTTTTCCTCTGTTGCATCTCTTTGTCGATAGAAGCGAAAGTCGGCGCCGCATCAAAAAGCACCCCGTTGATTTCATAGGACGGGACGGTGGAGATCACGTCTTCTTGTATGAGAAAACGAAGCGCCGCCGAATAGGCCGGCGCCTTTTCTAAAAACTCCATCTTCCCCAAATCGGGCACAGGGACTTTGAGAGCTTCCATGGCGCTCTGCAAGATCGCCAGTCCAGCCCTCCCCTCGTTTTCATAAATGCACTCCAAAACGGTCTCGAAGAAAATAGGCCTCAAATCCGGCTCCAGCTTTTCAAGACAGACCATGAACTGCAGCGTGAGGAGATCGGCCGGGTCGGGATGAAAGACAAGGCGGATTTCGGGGTATTTCTCTTTGAGGGCTCCAAAGTCCTCGTTGAACATCTGCAAGCATTTCGGGCAGCTGAGCGAATAATACTCGACGACCTCGATCTCGGAGGCGCTCTCGCCATAGGCCACCTGATAGGTAAGATCGAGCTTGGCCATGGCAAAAAGAGCTGAAAGCAAAAAACTACTCATGGCGCTCCTTCAGCCGGCGCTGCAGCTCGATTTTTTTCTTTAGGTCCTTTTCTCCGATCTTCACGGACTTGGTGAAGATCACATCGACGACCCTGCCGGCAGCGATCTGGATGGCAGGCTGCAGCTGCTCGGCCCGTTTGATGTAATAGTCGGTGAGCTTGCCCATCGCAGAAGTAGTTCCGCCAACGCCGATCGAGACTGCGCTATCTTGGGTGGTGGGGGTCTTTTGTTTGCTGACCAGCGCTTCGGCGCTCTGGCCTACACCTTGTAAAAAGCCCGAAAAAGCGGCCCGCATGACGATTTGCCCGGAGCGGTCGACGACAACGCCTCTCAGTCCCTCCCGCCCATCTTCGCCCGATACATAGGCGCTCACTTCCGTCTCGACAAACGACCCGTCTTTTTCAACGAGGGTGAGCCTCTCTCCTCGAATCATCACCCGCTCGGTGGAAAGATCTCCCTGCGCGCTGCCGACGAGCACGCTCCCTTTGAGCGGGACGCGGATGTTTCTCGGCAGCCGCCCGTCGTCAAGAGGCCGCAGCAGGACGGGGTTTGCGCCCATCGGCTTTTGCACTCCGACGCCGCAATCAACTCCCGAAACGAGGACCGCTTTCAACACCGTGCCGGCAGGGATTTCGAAGGCAACGCTGTGCTCTTCTTTTTTAGAAACCCTCTCCCAGCTCTTAAAGATCTTTGGCTCAGGAGCAGTCCGTTTTTCCCTTTCGGCTGTGAGCAGATCTTCTTTCATCGACTCAAGCGCCCGCTGCACCCGCCTCGACTCGCTTTGGATCATCTCCTTTGTCTCTTCTTTCATCGCCTGGCCCGTCTCGCTCACCGTCGTATTCAATGAGTCGATCTTTTCTTCTAAAACCTCTTGCCCCTTTTCCAGTGCCGAGATGCGGATCGCATGGGGGTCGATCTCTTGGGAGACTCGATCGATCTTGCTCTCTTTGAGAAGAGCTTGCGCCTCCTGAGGAGAGTCTTCATGGGTAAAAGAAACGAGGAGAAGGACGCCCAATCCGACTGAACTGACCATGGCTAAAAACAGTTTTTTTTGTTTGGCGCCGATTGCGCGTGCGCCCTTGAATTTCTTATCCATCTTTGGACCGTCCGATGATGCAGATGGCTTTATCGCCTTGTTCCAAAATGCGCGCGCTCAAAAAGGCCCAAGCGCCATCCCCTTTGATCTCTTCAGAAGAGAGGGGCGCCGGTTTTTTTCCCGGATTGCGGATCTCGTAAACGTCGAGAATTTCAAACGGCCCCTCAAGGGATCGCAAGGGAAGCGCAATCAAAGGAGACGGGAGGGAAAGCTCGTTTACTTGTTCCCTTTGCCCGAAGCCCGGCGGAATAGAACCGTCTAAGATCTGGTTGAGAGTGGCGATGCTGCCGGCGAGAGAAGGGGCAAAAGAGAGGGCCCAGCTCTCTCCATCCTCGGGGAGGTGAAGGCAGATCTGCTCGGAGGGGACGGATCCGGAGCGGATGAGGAGGTCTTGCACGGCGCCCGAGCTCGTAACAACCGTCATGGTCACGGGATCTAAAATCTCTTTTTCCACATTGACAAACGCGTTGCCTGTCGTGGAGTCGATTGCGATAGAAAAGAGGGAGCTGTCTGCAAATACCTTTTCAACGGCGCCCTCTTCAATCGCGATGCGGTTATGAGAGGTAGTTGAAAAAAGGGCATCGATCGGCTTTTTTTCATCGAGGGTCCTCTCCACGAGGGCAAACGCGGAGGTGCCAAAAGAGAGCAAAAGGACAAGAAGGCGCTTCATGCGATCTCCTGTTTGAGCGATTCGAGGAGGAGCTTTCCGTTTTCGCAGCAAAAATGGAGGGTGTAGCTCTTATCTTGTTTTTGGACGGCAAAGGATGACCCCTCTTTTTCGACCCAGACGTCGGATTCGCCGCTTACGATGAACGACGATTTGGCCGGATCGACGCGGCTATTATGGACCCGGAAGAAAAAGGCTTGATTGCCCTTGAGGATCGCCTCCCCTTCTTGCGCGAGCGTCCGTTTGAACTCTTGGTAGGAAGAGGGATGGACGTATTGCAAAATGATCTGGTTTCTCTTTTCGACATCGCCTGCGCTGCGGTTGAGAAGCAAGTCGGAGAGGAAAAGGCCCATCTTTTCCAGATACGCGCCGGACGCTCTTTGATCTTCAATCCAATACGAGGGCCCGCTTGTCGGGACGACAACGATCCTCTCTTTTTTCGTGAAGAGAAGAATGGCTTGCAGCATCACTGCAACCGCGAGGAGGACGGAAAAGAAAAAAAAAGCATTTTTTTTCCCTGCCAGCTTGCTTAGATTTTTTTGTTTGACTTGCGTGTCCATTACTTAATCCATAAGCGTTGGTTTGAAGGAGGAAGTTTAATTCCAAGAAAGTTGTTGAAGCGGCGGGTCGGCAAAGCCCAGTAGAGAAAACGGATGGCATAGAATTTGGGAAGCCGCCTGAAGGCTTTTCGGATAAAAAAGAGGAGAGATAGTCCAAAAACAGGAATGATCAAGAGGCTATCAAAAAGGGCCCCGAGAAAAATGGGAATGATGGCTGCCGCCACATCGCCAAGGGTGAAGGACAAAAAACGGACCGGTGCATCCAGCCGTTTAAGCAAAATGCACGGCTTCATAAACTTGATATCAAATCGATCACTCTTGGGAGAAGACAAACGGCAAGGCCTAATCCGCCATAGATGAGGAGCGGCTTGATCGAACCGGACATGAACGCCTGGAAAAGTCCTGCGCCGAAGCCGAGCGTGAGCGCAATTTTTCGAACGACGGGCCCAAAGAGGATGTTGCTTACCTGGTTCGTGCTCTCAAGGAGCTGGCCTGTGGCATCGGCGGAAGTATCGGATGCATATCCTTGCGTTTGTAATAATAGAGCAACAGCAAATGCAATTGTCATGGAGAATCTCCGTATTTGTTACAGTTTCTCACCCCCTATCTCCAGAGAAACATTTCTCAGAAAATGAAAAATGAAAGCACAGAGTTTGCAAAAACTATAGATTTAACAGCAACGCAAGATTTTTATTTAAAACAAGAAAAGTTAATTAAATAACTCTTCCTATTGTTTTATTTTTTATTGAGAAGAAACAGAAAGATATCTTTGCTTTTTCCTATAGGCGCCGCAGAGGCGTTGGGCATGGCTGCAAACCATTTCTTCCAGATTGAAAAGATCGAGCTCGCAGCCTTTTGAATCTTGCAAAGAGGCGTCGAGCTGATCGATATTGAACAAGCGGACGCCCGGGAGTTTTGCTACCCTGGGATCGACATTCCTTGGGACGCCCAAATCAAATATCATACAATTTTTGACACGCCCCGGAGGCCGAATGAGGTGCTCGGCAGAGTGGCTTGCGGAAAAAATCAAGTCATAGCGCTCCCAAAAGGCAAGGACCTCGCGGCCATAAACCTCGAGGATTTCGTCTTTTCTTGGGTGAAGGGTGCAGAGATGGGCGCGCCGCATCCCCGGCTTAACTAGACAGCGGATGAGAGACCGGTTGATCTCCGAGTTGCCTATAAATAAAATCTTTGCCAAAGCCAAGTCGATTCCGGCTTGCCGGATCAAACTCTCGATCACATGAAAAATCGCCCTGCCCCCGTGAACTGAAGGAGCGATCGTCCGTATCTTTTTTCCTACATGCAGAGCCTTTTGAAAAAGAAAATGCAATTCGGAAGGAAGGGAAACCTTCGAGTGGGAAATATAAGCGGACTTCACCTGGCCTTGGATTTCCGTTTCAAGGGCAATGGCGCTGTCGAGTCCGGAGGCAACACGGCAAAGATGCGTCAAACAATGGATGCCGAAATACGAATAGATCCGATGCTCGAAATCAATTCCGGTCTCCCGGTAAAGAAAGCGAATGAGGTCTGTCTGCGCTTCAGCCAGATCGGATGAGGTGAAATAGATCTCGCAGCGATTGCAAGTGGAGAGAACGATAGCCGGATGAGGAAAAAAAAGACCGGCTTCGCCCGTTAGTTTTTTAGCTGAACGGGCGATCGCCTCGCGAAAAGATAGGTTCGCAGTCTTGAAGTTGATGCCGACAACACCGACTCGAAGCGGACAATCCATCCCTAAATACATATGGTATTAAAGAGATTCCTGCAACATGCGAGAGGCTTATACTTTTTTCGGATATACGAACATATCTTTGACTAGCTACTAAAATCTTTATGTGGCATCGTATTTCCCTCATTTTAGCTGAAGGAGATGATGGGTAAATTTACAGGACTGAACGAT
>JAKBAE010000128.1 GCA_021809325.1 bacterium | reverse complement strand
ATCTCTGCGCCTGCGGAGTGAGAGACCTGTTGCTCAATCAACGGCCCAAAGACTTTGACATCTCCACCTCGGCAGAGCCGGAGGAGATCCGCGCGCTCTTCCGCAATGCGCTGCTCATTGGGCGCCGTTTCCGCCTTGCGCACATCCGCTTTGGAAAAAAGATCATCGAAGTGGCGACCTTCCGCGCGGGAGACCCCGAGAGCGCCGATCTGATTGTCCGCGACAATGTTTGGGGGACCGAAGAAGAAGACGTCCTTCGGCGCGACTTCACTATCAACGGCCTGTTTTACGATCCCGAAGATCAGACGGTCATCGATTATGTGGATGGTTTTCCCGATTTGGAAAAAAGGATTTTGCGCACCATCGGCCAGCCGCAAATGCGTTTTGTCCAGGACCCTGTCCGGATGATCCGGCTGCTGAAATTCTGCGCCCGCTTTGATTTTGAGATTGAGCGGCCCACCCATGAAGCGCTCCTTTTTTGCAAAGACCAGATCGTCAAGAGCTCTCCCGTCCGGATCTTAGAAGAGCTGCTCCGGATGCTCGAGTCGGGAGCGTCGGAGTCCTTTTTCCGCTTGCTCTATCAATACGGGCTCTTAAAAATGCTCATCTCGCCTCTTGCCCACTTCATCCAACTTGACAAAGATCAGCGGATTTTTAAAATTTTGGCTGAGGTCGACTCCGAGATGAAAAAAGCTTACCCCAACACACCGGACCGCTCATTGCCTCTTTCGGCGATCTGTTTTCCGATTCTCGATCTGACCGTGCACCATCATATCCGAACGACGGGCAAACCGCCCCACCTCGGAGAGATTGCCTCGGAGGCAAGCGATCTGATCACCAATCTTTTTTCTCCCTTCTTCCGGATTCCGAGACGTCTCAAAGGCATGATGATCTTTGCCCTTGCAACCCAGTACCGGCTGACGCCGATCGACGGGCGGCCTGTACGGAGGCCCCGTCTGCCGCAAGACGAGAGCGTGCCTGTCTCGATGCATCTCTTTAAGATCCGCTGCGCGCTGCAGCCCGATTTGCTGCCCCTCTATACGACGTGGACGGAAGCGCTGTTTGAGTCTCAGCAGGGAGAGCCGCCGCTCACCGAGGAACCAAGGCGGAGCCGGCCTAGGCGCCGCAGAAGAAAGAGGGCGGAGCCATGACGGACAACCGCTGTACAGCTTTGGAAATTGCGCCGGACCTTGAGCTTTACCACAGCGGACCGAGCCTGGATTCCGGGGAGATGCCGGCCCTTTTTTATTTTGCGCTCTCGGGGCCCGATTCGCTTTGCACCGACCCGTTCAACCAGCCTGTCCAATTTTTACGGGGCAGGCAAATCCGCATCTTTTCTTTGACGCTTCCGGCGCATGAAAACAAGCTTTCTCCCGACGATGCGCTTCGCGTCTGGGCAGAGGAGATGACCCGGGGAGAAGATCCGCTGGGACGCTTTTTAGATGCGGCGCAATTGGCCGTCGAATACGCGGTCCGTCAAAAGCTGGCCGATCCAAAACGGATTGCAGTGGGGGGGCTGTCGCGCGGGGGGCTTCTCGCAACGCTTTTGGCGGCGAGAGCGGAAGAAATCCAGACAGTTGTTGGCTTTGCCCCTTTAGTGCGGCTCAATCTCGCTAAAGAGTTCCATGCGATGGCCCATCATCCGATTGTCGCCTCTTACGATCTTTCCCGCGAAGCGTTTAAGCTCGCCTCCAAGCGCCTGCGCTACTACATCGGCAATTGCGACACCAGAGTAAATACGCGGGCTTGTTTCGATTGCGTCCAGGAGATGGTCAATGCCGCGCAAGAGCAGCAGATCCGATCTCCGCAGATCGAAATGATCATGAGTCCGTCTGTCGGACGGATGGGGCACGGAACGCCGCCCGAAGTATTCAAGAAGGGCTCTCAGTGGATCGCCGAGACCCTCAAAATCGTATGACAGACTTTTATGTCATTGCAGGCGAGCCGAGCGCAGATAAGCTGGGTGCGCCGATCATTCAGGCCCTTTTAAAAAAGTCTTGCCTGCAGATTGCGGGTGTTGCCGGACCTCGCTTGCGAGAGCTTGGGGTAAAAGGGGCAGCCTGCATGGAAGATTTGCAGGTGATGGGCTTTAGTGCTGTAGTCGCGTCGCTCCCCCGCCTTATAAAAATCTTCTATCGGATCCGAAACGAGATCTTACGCCTCAATCCGAAAGCGGTTCTCTTGATTGACTATCCGGGGTTTAATTTGCGCCTTGAGCGCTCGCTCAGAAAGTGCGGCTATCGAGGCAAGCTTATCCATGCGGTTGCTCCCACCGTCTGGGCATGGGGAAAGGGACGGATTCCGATGATGGCGAAAAACCTCGATCTTCTTTTGACACTTTTTCCTTTTGAGAAGGAGTGCTTTGCCGATACTCCGCTTGCTGTTTCATATATTGGACACCCCCTTACCTCTCAAATTGAGAGGCATATCCCCTCCCCTATCTTTCATGAAACTTATGGATTTAAGCCAAAAGATCCCCTTCTTGCCCTCTTTCCCGGAAGCAGAAAGTCGGCCATTGAGCGAAACCTTCCTTTGCAGATCAAAGCAGCTAGGCTGCTGCAGGAGCGCATCCCCAACTTAGCGGTTGCCGTATCGCTATCCCATCCGGAGCGGCGTGCGCTGATCCGCTTGCTTGCCCCTGAGGTTCCTCTCATCGAGCCTTTTCACACTTATGATTTGATGCGATCGACCCGCTTGGCCTTGGCCACATCTGGAACGATTACGTTGGAGCTGGCTCTTTTTGGGGTGCCTACGGCTGTAAACTATTCTTTGGGATCTTTCGACTGTTTTTTGGCGCAAAAGGTTTTCCGGATCAATCTACCCTACTATTGTATCGTGAATATTCTAGCCAAGCGAGAGATCTTTCCGGAGCTGATCGGACCGAATTTGAGTGCGTGGGCTTTGGCTGAAAAAGCAGAGATGCTTTGGGACAGCCGGGAAAAGTGCATTGAGGGATGCGAAGACGTCCGTTTATTATTGGGAGACTTTGATGCTGCAGGTTGTGCGGCAGAAGAGATCCTTGCCTGCTTATGATTTTTTAGAAGGAGCTTTTTGAAAGTGTTCTTTCGGAAAAAGAAGCAATCCTCTATGATATTTGGACTATTGGCAGTGAGCCGATGTGGCGAAATTGGTAGACGCGGTAGACTCAAAATCTACTTCTAGCAATAGAGTGCTGGTTCGAGTCCGGTCATCGGCATAAATAAATAAGGGAAAAAGCCGCAAGGCTTTTTCCCTTTTTTATTTATGCCGATGAAAAAAACCGAAGGTTTTTTAGGACTCGAAGTGAGCGATAGCGAACCGGCGGACGTGTCCGGAGTCCGGTCCTTGGGCGGCGAAGCACGCCCCAAAACCGAAGGTTTTCAAGAAAAGCTCAACTAGACGCCAGCCTTCATTTTTTTTGCCGGAGGAATCTGCCCCTGATTTTTCTCTGAGTCTGGATCCTTAAAGAAACGAATCATGGCATCCGCATCGATTGTCTCATATTCGCGCATCATCACATTCATGTCTTTCAGATATGTCGTTTGGGAGAGATATTCTTCCAACATACGGGCTTCAGTATCTGTAAGTTTGGAGGCGCTGCCTCCATTAGGGTCGTTTTTCGTTTTGTTATGAGAGTTATTCGGATAAAATTCTCAGTGAACGCATGGCAGACAGTTTATCTTGATAAAAATTTTATTGTCCACGTTTTGGGTGCCATTCAGGTGGAAGCACTATATCTTACCTATATATTTTTAATGAGATAACGTGATACAATCAGAGCTTGGACTTCAAACAATAATTAGCACCTCCTGTTTTCAGTCTGCAAATTACAAATTTTCGGCGAACTCATGCGGTTTGCCTTTGAGGGTGTTAGCTATTGCTAACATCTTATTAACGCTTTTTAAAAAATCCCTGCCTGGATTGAGCATTTTTGCATGATCTTGGCGGACTTAGGAATATTCTACTATGTCATTTGAATCTCTCGGCCTTTCGGCTGAACTCCTCCGTGCCATTACCGAACAAGGGTATGACAAACCTACCCCCATTCAAAGCCAAGCTATCCCGGTCATTCTTCAAGGAAAGGACATCCTGGGCGGTGCGCAAACCGGTACCGGAAAAACCGCTGGTTTTACTTTACCTATGCTGCAGCTTCTAAGCAAATATGCAAAAGACAAGGGGCCGCGTCCCGTACGTGCGCTGATTTTGACGCCCACCCGCGAATTGGCCGCTCAGGTAAGTGAAAGCGTCAAGACTTATGGTAAGTATCTGTCTTTGAAATCTGCCGTCATTTTTGGCGGGGTCGGTATTTCCCAGCAGACTGCCGCGCTTCGCCAGGGCGTTGACATATTAGTAGCTACTCCTGGCCGTTTACTGGATCATGCAAACCAAAATAATGTAAATCTCTCCCGAATAGAAATTTTGGTGTTGGATGAAGCCGACCGAATGCTTGACATGGGTTTTATTCACGATGTTCGCAAAATCCTTAAACTTCTCACTCAAAAGAGGCAGAATCTGCTGTTTTCAGCCACCTATTCAGATGAGATTAAAAAGCTAGCCGACAGTCTATTACATTCTCCGGTCATCATCGAAGTTGCTCGCCGCAATACTTCTGCCGAACTTGTGGAGCAGCTTGTGCATCCTGTCGACCGCGAGCAAAAATCAAAGTTATTGTCTCATTTGATTCGATCTCAGAGCTGGCGGCAGGTGTTAGTTTTTACACGCACTAAACATGGAGCCAACCGCTTGGCCGAAAAATTAGGAAAAGACGGGATCAAAGCAGACGCAATTCATGGCAATAAAAGCCAAGGCGCGCGAACGCGAGCTTTAGTCGGCTTCAAAGACGGCAGCATAAGCGTCCTCGTCGCAACCGATATCGCAGCCCGCGGTTTGGATATCGATCAACTGCCCCATGTGGTCAATTTCGAGCTCCCTAATGTCCCTGAAGATTATGTACATCGAATCGGCCGCACAGGCCGCGCCGGCAGCACTGGAAAAGCAGTGTCGCTTGTATGCATTGACGAGCATAAGCTTCTATGCGATATCGAACGGCTCATCAGACGCGAGATACCCAAGGAAGTGGTTCCTGGATATGAACCGGATCCTTCTATCAAAGCAGAGCCCATCCCGAACGGACGCAACGCGCGCCCTAAAATGGGATGTGGCTCACGCAGCCGTAGTCCTAAACCGGCACAACCATTGCGCGGGTCTTCGCATTCATTCAAAAAGCCGTGAGTCTATACTATACCGCGCGCAGGAAGGTTTTGTGAATTTGAACTCAGCGAGGCAAAGCAAAATCAATCTGAATGAGCGAGACCATTGCACTCCGTGCAAGGCGAGCGAAGAAGATTGATTTGGCGAAGCCACAGCGAGTTCAAATTCACAAAACCTGACGGAGCGCGGTATAGTTCCGGTTCAATCTTACCCACGAAAACCGAATTGAAAGCTCCCTCAAATCGAACAAAAAATCGGGGTCAATATTGAATTTAATATTAACCCCGATTTTTTCTTCGATTTCAGGGGCTTTAAATCGGTTTGCGTTGGGTAATACCATTTATCATAAATAACGTTCAGTTTGGCTAGCGTGAAAGCTCCCTAGGATCGACGATCGCAAAGCACCTAGTATTAATTCAATACAAGGTGCTTTGCGATCGTCGATCCTAGGGGCTTTGCT
>JAKBAE010000014.1 GCA_021809325.1 bacterium | reverse complement strand
ATGAGGTGAACTTAAAAAAATCTGATTTTTGAGGTTTTGTGCCAGTAATTTTTTCAAAATCCCGACGAAGGCGGGAGTTTTGCAACTGCCTCAATGGTATAACATCTCTACCAAATTCAGTAAGCTGGTTTCTAAAAAAGTGAACTTCTCTTGAAAGAGACCGAATCTTATCATCCATCATTCAAGAAAACACTAAAGACTTAACTCTTCAAGTACGAAACGGCAGCCGTTTTTAGTAAGAAGCACATGTGTTTCGCCCACTTTTACGACAAAATTTGCTTGTGCGAGATGTTTGACGATATTTTTTAAAGCAGTCTCCTTGAGGCCGATGTTTTTTGCAGCGATCCGAATGTCGATCTCACAAGTTTGGTCGCCCTGTGAGATCCGGTAGAACTCTAGCATGAGCTTTTCATCAGATGTCATTGCTTTTTCAACCTTGCGCCTTGCGGAGTATCTTCAATGAGATATCCGCTCTCTAAGATCTGCCGGCGCAGCCGGTCGCTTTCAGAAAAATTCTTCTCCTTTCGCGCTGCTTCCCGTCTTGTTAGCAGCTCGAGAAGATGAGCCGGCGCTTCTTGCTTCTCTAGCGGCAGAACACCGAGCACTTTGTCCCAAGACTCGAGCAGGCGAAGCGCTTTTTGCGCCCCCGGATGAGTAAGGGCCTCTTGATCCGCAAAAGTATTGAGTTCGCGAACAAGGTCGAAAAGAGCGGCAAGGGCTGCCGAGACATTGAGATCTTGAGCCAATGCGCTTTTAAAAGCCTCATCGGCCTTTGCTAAAAAAAGAGAGATAGAGGGATCAATCTCCCCGGGCTTTTCAATTGCTCGAAGCCGAAGGATCAGATCTTCGATCCGCTGCAAGCTCGCCTTTGCAGCTTCAAGGCCTTGCATCGTGAAATTAAGCTGGGTTCGATAATGGGTCGATAGGAGAAGGTAGCGAACGTGAGATCCGCTCCAACCTCTAGAAGTTAGATCGCGCAGCGTATAGAAATTGCCAAGGCTCTTCGACATTTTTTTATGGTCGACGACGAGATGATCCACATGGACCCAGTGGTGGACGAAGCGGACCTTCGAGCAGCACTCCGATTGGGCGATCTCGTTTTCATGGTGTGGAAACATATTGTCCACTCCGCCGCAGTGGATGTCGATCGACTCCCCTAAAAGCTTCATCGCCATGGCCGAGCATTCAATATGCCAGCCGGGGCGCCCTTTTCCAAAGGGGCTCTCCCAAAAGATCTCTCCATCGCGCTCCGGATCGTAGGCCTTCCAAAGGACAAAGTCGGAGAGGTTCTCCTTGTCATACTCATCAGCCTCGTTGTCCCCCGAGGCGTTAACCTTGAGCTCATTGAGATTGAGATGGGACAGCCGCCCGTAAGAGGGAAAGCTCTTAATGGAAAAATAAATACTGCCGTTTGGGCTCCGATACGCCGAGCCGTTTTCAAGAAGTTTTTCAATGAGCCCGATCATCTCGGGAATATAGTCTGTCGCCGCCGGATAAAACTCGACCTTTTCGATGTTCAGAGTTTGCAGATCCTCGAAAAACGCAATGCGATACGGCTCAACATACTCTTTAAGAGGGACTTTATTTTGAATTGCCCCTTTAATAGTCTTGTCATCGACATCCGTCAGGTTCATCGCCTGCACGACTTGAAAGCCGAAGAATTTTAAAGTCCTTCGCAAAAGATCTTCAAAAACATAAGTCCTAAAGTTGCCGATATGGGCAAAGTTGTAGATCGTAGGTCCGCATGTATACATGCGAAGGCGCCCATCGCTTGATGATGGATGGACATCCTGCATCGTGCGGGTTTCAGTGTTGTAGAGTTTCATCCTTTCAAAGAGTCCATCAGGCCGCGATAATTGATTTTGCCGGTGCCGAGAAGCGGGATCTCTTCTACTTTTCGCACCTGGGCGATTTTAATGAGGCGGCTCATGCCGCTTTCTCTTAAAATATCGTTTAAAAAGTCTTTTTCGAGATCGGCCGTAGAAAAAAGGACAAGCTGCGGCTGGCGCCCTTCCTCTTCTTTAGCGCAGATGGCCAAGGCCGGAGCATCGGAGTGGATCGCCCCTTTTTGCAGAAGATCTTGGTTTAAAACCTCTTCAACAGCGCCTAAACTCACCATCTCGCCGCCTATCTTCGTGAAGCGCTTGAGGCGTCCCGATAGGATTAGGTTGTCATTTTGATCGAGAAAACCAATATCGCCTGTGCGATACCAGCGCTTCCCCTCAATTTCAATAAAGGGGGACCTCTGCTCGCCGAGATAGCCGTTGAAGATGTTCGGACCGCGTACGCAAATCTCCCCTTCAGATCCATGATCTAATGGTTGGAGCGTCTCCGGATGGATCGTCCGGATCTCTACATCGGCAAGCGGCTGGCCTACGCCAATGGCCGGCATGTTAGGCCTACATAGGGTCAAGATGGGCGAGCACTCGGTGATCCCATACCCTTCGATGATTTTTGAACCGTTGGCCAGCTTTCCAACCCGATCGTAAAGATCTTTCGGCGTCTTTTCCGCTCCGGTGATAAAGAGGCGCATCGTTTTGAGCTGCTCTTTTTTAGCGGCTTGAAGAAGTCCTTTTAAAAAACTCGGCGCGCTGCAAAAAATCGTAGCTTTCCATCGATCAATCCCTTCAGCCAAGGCAAAGCTATCTGTCGGATCGGGAAAAAAGGCAAGCCGCATTCCCGAAAGCAAAGAGGCCAATCCAGCAACCGTAAAGCCAAAAGAGTGAAATGGCGGGAGTATGCCGTAAAGCAAATCATCAGAGGTTATCTCAATGCACTGGAGGCCTGCGCGGAGGTTTGAAAGGATGTTTTTATGGGAAAGAGGAACTCCCTTCGGGCTCGCCTCTGTTCCGCTCGTGAAGAGGATGACGGCTTCTTTATTCTCATCAACCTTGTGGAGACCCAATTTTCTAAGCAGCGCCTTTCTTGCCAGAAACGAGTTGGAAAGGCCCCGGAGCTTCATTCCAAGCGTCAGGTCCTGGCGGATGTCTTCCAAAAGCCGGATACAGTCCGCGGCATCGCCAAAGTCAACGTGGGAGAGCCTTTCCAAAAAGCGCCAAGAGCTGATGATCGTGCCGATTTGCGCTGTCTTCATCATATCGCCGAGAGCGCGAGGGCCCAGCGTCCAATTCAGCATTACCGGCACTTTGCCGGCCATCTGCAACCCTAAAATTACAAGAAACGCGCCAACAGATGCCGGCAAGAGGACGCCAACCCTCTCCTGGGGTATCGTACGGAAGTATTCAGCTAAGACAAGGGATGCTCTCTTTAGTTTCTTGTAGCTCAAAACCCCAATAAGATCGTCGCCGCAAGCGGCAAATCCTCGCATCCGCTCTGTCGAGTGCAAAAAAGCCTCAGGGATAGTTTTTCCTTGCGGCAGGGTCGGGGGAATCCTTTTCGGCTCCTCCGGCCAAAAAAACTTGCCCCTTTCTTGTTCCGACTGTCCGCTTAAGCGGGCGCCTTCCGCCATCTCGAGCACGCTCTGGACGGTCTCGAAATCTTCCGGATGGATCTCTTCCACTTCAAAATGCTGTCCGATATACCCTACCAGCTCTGCGATCTGCAGCGAATCCATAGCAAGGTCGTAAGCAAGGTGCATATCGGGGCGGATCTGCAAATTAGGCTTTTCGATAATACGGGCGATTTCGGCGCAGATCTTCTTTTCGATTTCAGGAGAAATCGCGCCGCCCTCCCTCCCTTTTCGCTTTTTGGGCTTGTAGACTTCGGCCAAATTTTTACGCCAAAAGCTATAGGAAACAAGAAGCAAAGGCTCTTCTTCATGGAGCACCCCCGATTCATCCGGATAGCGGTTATACCACCCTTCCAGATAGCGGTTGAA
Source organism: bacterium (assembly GCA_021809325.1). Classification (GTDB taxonomy): domain Bacteria; phylum Chlamydiota; class Chlamydiia; order Chlamydiales; family SM23-39; genus JAKBAE01. The sequence goes on along the minus strand of JAKBAE010000014.1, from coordinate 23,451 downwards.
TACAAGGCGCTCTGCACTCCGGGGCAAATCTTGGGGCTCGGCAGCAATTTCGATCAGCACCTTTCTTCGGGGAAGAAAGAAAATCAGGTTTTTGAGGGTCGTTAAACAGTTGCGCGCAATCGTTCGCTTCAAATCGGGCGACTTGCCTGTCAAAGCGCGGGAAAAACTGCTTCCCCAAAGTCCTGTCGTCCGGATCAGCACCACATTCGTATCGGGGCATTCCTGAATGAGCGCATGAGCGGCGGAAGAGCCTCCTATGATCTCTCTGCCGGAGCTTTTCAGCCTCCCTGAAGGGTAGAGGAGGAAATTCTCCTTGTTCCGGAGGCCCTCGGCAATTAATTTGATCGATCTCTCAGCCTTCTTGATCTTGAGCTGATTGATGGAAGTCTCGAAATTCGGGATCGACAGGGCGCCAACCAACTTGATGAACGGCCTCATCCAAGGCTGCCGGAAGACGTACTCAATGACCAAGGGCCTCAGCTGATAATGAGGCCAAAGATAGAGCATAATGAAAAGGGGGTCCATATGGGCGGGGTGGTTGGGCAGAAAAAGGGTCCCCCCCTTTCTTTGCAGCTGCGATTCCAACCCCTTGAGCCCTCTTACCTCAATCCGATAGCGCAGAGAGAGGAGAGCGCGAACAGCAAAGCAAAATACGGACCAAAAAGCTCTCGCCATAGTGCCTATATTAAACTCTTTCCAGACGATTTAGAGCCAGCCTTTTCCTCTCTGGACTGCAAAAGACTAAACACAAAGAACTTACCTGCCTATTTACAACGTCCGGTTGATTAATATATCAAAATGTGATAAAATTAAAAACACGGATAATTAAACTAACATAAACATTAAGACTAAAAAGTTATGATAAACGAAATTCGCTCAAATCAACTGTCAATTGTACAGGGATCAGAACCCGTCGCCTCTTCCCAACCAGAAAATTCTTCTCCGGAAGTTGCAATCTCCCCGAATCGGGCGCTGACAAATTTTATAGCCGGAGCGGTTCGTGACACAACCATACAGATGCGGAAATCCTCAGAACTTGCGGAAATCCTTAGAACTACTACAATCCTTTTTTGACAAGTAATTATTTACCATCTATAACCAAAGCAACTTGCCTTGGAGGTTCATCATGACAGACTTTCCTAAAATTACTGGTGGATCAAGCTCTGCTTCGCAGAAGCTCCCACAAGAGATTCCCCGAAATCTCATTGATAACTCCGAGGATATTGCCGGCTTATCTGAAACCATTCTCAGACGTCTATCGAATCAAGAAGTCAGTAACATCAAAGAACAGAGCGATATCACACATTCTTGGACACACCCGGAAGAACTTCGAAAAGTAGAGAAGATTCCTGGAGTCGACTCTAAGTGGGCGATTGCGAAGAAAACTCTCGCAAATCCTGATTTCAATGCGCAGATGAAAACTATTGGAATGCACCGCAAGGGATAATTATCTCGGAATGAGCTCCGGCGCCCATTCGTAATGAGGCGCCGGGTTATTCACCTGAAAGAGCGGCTCAATATCGATCTTTAATCCTTGGTTGAACTTCAAAAGCAGCTCTTCTGCCGTCATATAGTTCATGTTCCGCTTTTTAGACCCTCCTACAGAGTTCAACGGAAGATTGAGGGCCTTTGACTGCTCGAAATACAGTCCAATTGCCCTCCCGGGCAGACGCCTCATCCATTCTTCTTGCAAAGTCTGGGGATTTTTATAGGAAATCTCTTGAAAAGAGAGGTCGGCTTTTCGGTAAAGGCTCATCTCAAACGGATTGGCCGCCTTCCAATCTCCCTCCCCCCGTCTTAAATCCCAGGCAAAGACCCCGTTTCCCAGCTCCGCGCTCAATGGCTGGGCAAGCGGCTTCGACAAGATGTAGGAGTGCTGGATGTTTCTCCCAAAAGAAAGATATAAGCCATATGCTCCCGTTCGATCGAGCATTCTTTGACAAAGATCGAGATCGACAGTCTCTTTCACTACAAGATCATCGGAACAAAAAAGGACCCAGCGAGCCTCCGACTTGAATAGCATTCCCTCGAGAAGGGGTTTAAAATCCTTGCCTGACTGCTTGACGGCCTGCACATTTGGAAATAGGGCGAGCACTTGCTTATATGCTTCATCAAAGCGGGCGTCGCTGGAGCGGTAAAGAAGAATATAGTTGGCAGATCCTGAGAGATAGCGGTGGGTCGATTCAAGCGCTGCATAAAGCTGCATCGGCCTGTCGTAAGAGAAAAAGACCACATCCACCTCGCCTTCTTTTGCAACGGAGGGAAGTGGAAACTCTGTCAATGGCCGGGAAAACGAATGGTCGGCCAAAGAGGCTGTTTTTTCCGCATGTCTTCGAGGATAAGCCCTATTTTCAAAAAGAAGGGGGTCTTGCAGCACACGGGTGCGGCCTCCGGCCATCTCCAAAAGAGGGATCTGCCAAGCAAGAGGGGTGTCGCAAAAGGCCCCGCCCTCCAATAGCTGAGAGAGAGGGATCGATTTGAAAAGGCCGGCATAAAAGGCGAGAAAGGGGATCGGCTCCGGCAGGCGATATCCCTTTCGGCGGATCTCTTGGATATTGAATTCTGGCGCATAATGGACGCGGTAACGGGGATACTCAACGCAAGATCCGCATGCCATCCAAATGTCGGGGTTTTGAAAAACGCGGTTTAAGCGGGAGATTGCCCCCTCGAATGAGAGCCAGTTGCAAGCGTCCAGCGGGATGACAATCTCTTTGTCTAGGCAGATCTGCATCGCGCGATATAGGCTTGCACTAAATCCTGCCTTGGTTTCATTTCGCATTGCGATCACCCGCTCTTCAAGATGGTTATCGACAATGAACTGCTGCGCTCTCTCGAACGTGTTATCCATCGATCCATCGTCGACAAAAAGAACGCGGAAATAATCATAATCCTGCTCAAATACCGACCGAAGGGCCCGTTCGCACCAAGCTGCTCCATTATGTGCAACAAGGACGATCGCAAAAGCCTTGTGCTCGCTCAAAGCGCATTCCTTTTGCGGGGCTATTTTTTCTAGCAAGAGAGGAAAAGGAGGAGCGCTCTCCGAGCGCCATCTTTGGATCTCTCCCGAGCCGGTTAAAAAAGAGAGGGCGATTGTAGAAGCAAAAAGAAAAAAGTAGAGCAAAAAGCGGGTCATGCACTTTCCCTTTCAGAAAAAACAAGAGACGAGAGGGGCTGATAGGGAGTAAAAGAGCGGATGATCTTCTCACAGCGCGCCTGCACCTCCGGATCGATTTGCATTGGCGCATGGCGGTTTGCAATGTAGAGGATCTGAGGTAAAAACTGGAAATGCTCCTTGGCCATCTCTAGCATTGGCAGCATCACGGCCAGATCTAACGCGGCGGGAAAAAAGGCTCCGTGCTGGGTTAGATGTTCTAGGGAGACCTTTCGAAAGAGCCCTGCATAAAACGTCTTGAGATGCCCTGCCGCAAAAGGAGCCTCCCTTAACCTCTCCCACTCGGCTTGGCGGTAGTTTTTGGCAGATCCCGGCTTATAAGAGGGAAACTCGCAAAACTGCCCATAGGTCAGCCAGAGGTCGGGATCAGCATAATACTGGTTTAAAGAAGAGAGCACCCACTCGTGGGCAAGCCAATCTTCGCCGTTGAGCACCACAACAATTTCATCGTCTTTGCATGTATCGACTGCACGCACGAGATTAGCGATCGGGCCGAGCCGCGTCTCATTTTTTACTGCGCTCACCCGGAGCATCTGCCCGCTGAGGTAAATACAATCGCTTGCGGCTTCAAAGCTTCCGTCTTCAGACGCATCATCGATATAAATCACGCGATACGCATCGTAAGCCTGGGAAAAAACGGAGCGGAGCGTCTTTTCTACAAATGCGCCATTGTTATATCCGCAAATAAACACTACAAATGAACGGTGCTCCAAAGGAAAGGCTGCAGGACTAAACCCATTGTCCAGGTCCAGGTTTTTTTGGGCTGCAAGGTTTTGCTTTTTTTCACTCCAAGCGCGGCCTAGCGCAAAAGCGCCCGAAACCAAAAGAACAAAGGAAAATACCCAGAAAACCACTTTTTGCATGCATCCCTATCTTTTTCCACCTCCCATGTTGATTTCAACTTAAAAACACCAAAAGCTGCACGGCGAGGCGAACTTCGGCTCGGCATGGGTGGAAAAACCGGGAAGGGATGAAACAAGAGTGCGCCCCCGTCTTTTCAAAGCGAGGAATTTTTGATGGTCCGCGCTGATGATGCGCTTTGACGAGTAGCGGCGGTGGATCTTGAGATCTTCAAGAAGCACTCCGGCGCGGGTTGCGAACGTATGTGTCGTGGAAGGGGTTGTTCTCCAATGGCAGCTTTCTGTGGCAAAAATCTTCGAGGCGAGCTTTTGATACATCGGATCGAAATATTTGTCCTTGTGGTCATAGAGCGTCGCATAATCGACGCCGGGGATGGTAAACGCCTCCAAAAGAATAGAGGTCCAATTTGGGCGGTGGAGGTAATCGTCTTCAACAATGTAGAGGAGCGTATCGGGATGGAGGGAAAGGGAGGCGATATACTCGAGAAGGAAAAGAAAAGAGAGAGCCTCGCTTCCCCTCTCAAAACGGATCGTGGGAGAATAGGCGTCCAAATAATGAGCCGCCCTAAGCGGCGCGTCCAAAAGACAGGTCAAGTTTGCTTTGCTAAAATCGATTGTGTCGAGCAAGTTTTGAAAACATTTTTCCTGTGAAAAACCCGGAAAGCGCTCTTTATGCTTGCTGATCTTAGAGGCGTAGCAATGGCGCGAAAAAACTTCAATTTTCCCGTAGATCGGGCGATTAGACTTTTTTGGACGCCAAAAAAACATGGCGCTATCTTATTCAAATTTGTTTATCTAAAAAAGCCAGAACTTGTGTGAGGATCGCTTTGCCCTCGGGATGGGTCAACTTTTGCAAGGCTTCCGGCAGGGGAAGCCAGATCCCGTCGGAGATCTCATGCTTTTGCAAGGCAATCTCGCCTGCCACCTCGGCCATAAAGTAGTAGACCCGCTTATATATGCGGCTTCCCGCGAGCATAAAGTTGTATTTTTCCATCAAAGGCTCGCCCTCTAAAAACCTGACCACATCGAGGTTTGTCTCTTCTTTGAGCTCTCTCATCGCAGTTGCTTGACGCGTCTCGCCCGATTCGGCATGCCCTTTGGGAAAGCCCCAATAGCGGCCATGTTTGTGCTTGATAAGAAAAACCTCCCAGCGGCCGTCTTTATGCTGCAAAGGAACGACGCCGAATGATTCATCTTGACGCGTCATCAATCAGCCTGAGTAAGGGGAAAAGACGAGCGTCGAATTATGCCCGCCAAAGCCAAAGGAGTTAGAGAGAGCAACGTCGACCTGATGCTCTTTGGCCTCATTTGCCAAGCAATCAAATTCCGAAAGGGCCGGTTCCGGATCTTCCAAGTTGATCGTCGGATGGAGCTTGCCGGTGCGGATCGCTTGGATCGTCGCGATCGCTTCTAACCCGCCGGCAGCGCCAAGGCAGTGACCGATCATCGACTTTGTCGCATTCAGCTTAATATTTTTGGCCTGAGGGCCGAAGACGCCCTTGAGCGCGTTGATCTCGCACAAATCGCCGACCAAAGTCGAGGTCGCATGGGCGTTGACGTAATTGACCCTTTCTTTCGCAACCCCTGCATTCGCCAAAGCCGTCCGGATGCAAAGCGCCACCCCGGAGCCGTCCTCGCGAGGATCGGTCATGTGATGGGCATCGCAATTGACGCTTCCGCCGAGGTACTCAGCTAAGATCGTAGCTCCGCGCGCCTGCGCATGCTCCAGAGATTCCAGGACCAAGACGCCGGCCCCCTCTCCCATGACAAAACCGTCGCGGCCGCGGTCCCAAGGACGGGACGCCTTGGCCGGCTCGTCATTGCGCGTAGAGAGCGCCCGGCAAGCGACAAAGCCCGCCAGCCCAATCGGAGTGAGGGGCGCTTCCGCGCCGCCGCAGAGCATCAGATCGGCATTCCCCTGCTGAATCTGCTCAGCCGCCGCCTGGATGCAATAATTTGATGTCGCGCAAGCGGTCGAGATCGAAAAGTTAGGGCCCATGAACCCGAGATCGATCGCGAGAAGGGCTCCCCCCATATTGGTGATGATGTAAGGGACGAAAAAGGGAGTAAGCCTGCGGAAGCTTTTCTGAAGGAGCGTCTCGACCCCATCGGAAAACATGCTCATCCCGCCCATGCCCGATCCAATGACAATCCCGCAGCGCTCTTTATTCAAGGCATCGAGCCCCTCGCCCAGCAAACCGGCATATTCCAGAGCCTTTTTGCCGGCCACCATCGCATAGCGGATAAAAGGATCAACGCGGCGCGCTTGCTTTTTGTCAATGTAGTCGCCGGGATCAAAGCCGCGGATTGCCCCTGCAAACCTTGTCGGATAATCTGAACAGGGAAACTCTTCGATCGGGACGATTCCGCTTTTTCCTGCGAGAAGCTGCTGATAGAATATGTCGACATCCGTTCCAAAACAGGTAACGCCGCCCATCCCCGTTACAACGATCCGCCTTTTGCTCATGTTCCTTGTCCCCTAAGAAATTCTTGATTTTTCGGGTACTATGATACCATTTTTTCCGGCATAGGGCAATTCCAAAAAATAGAGGGAATTGCAGAACCCGCTTCGCAGATCAAAAAGCGATGATTTTATTCCTGGGCCGATTTTTCGCGAGACCACATAACCTTTTGAGCCTTAGGGGGCTTGCAAAAAATCGACCTTGGAATAAAAGGGCGATTTTTGATCCCGAATGGGGTTTTGCAATTCCCTCAATAGGGTACAAAACTTCTAGAATGATTCTTTAGAGATATCGAGGGACAGATCTACGATCTCTCCTTCGTTCCATAGCTTTTCTAAAGAATATTTTTCACGCAGGCCCGGCTGGAACAAGTGGACGATCAGACCGCCAAAATCAAGGACGATCCAATCCCCGGTCTGCAAGCCCTCTACGTGGACGGCGCGCTCCCCTTTCTCGGACATCGACTCCAAGACAGCCTTAGCCATTGAAATCGTATGCCGATCGACGTTTCCCTCTGCGATGAGGAGATAATCGGCAATGCTGGAGATCCCCTTGACATCGAGGGCCAGGATATTGAACCCTTTTTTATCATAAATAATTTGAGCTATCTCGTTTAGCATTTCCATTGAATTTACTCTCATAGGTGAATCAGTATAGGCGATGGCGCCTGATATAGTCCAGAATGTTTGCAGGCACAAGATGAAGGCACGGTAATTTTCTTTTGAGCCGGTCCCGGACTTTTGTGCTGGAGATCTCCATGAAAGGCGTTGGGGTGAGGCCGGATAAGAGGGTTGCTTGCAGAGGAGTATCCGGAATTTGCCTGCTTGCCATCCCTCTTGTTCCAATGAGCGGCTTGGCAAGGCATATGATTTCATCGGCTTCTTTCCATCGGCCAAAGCTATCGATCGCCTCTTCTGACAAAAGAAGGTATAGCTCATCTTGTTTGTATTCTTTCTTCAAAGCCCTCAAGGTATCGATGGTATATGAGATCCCGCCTCTTTCAATCTCCAGCTTGCAAAGCTCGAAAGCCGGCAAGCCTTGAATCCCCAATAAAGTCATCGCAATCCTGTGTTCTGCAGATGCTATTGGCTCATGCTCTTTAAAGGGGGATTGGTTTACAGGGCAAAAGAGGACAGAATCGAGATGGTGCTGCTCTGCCAGAGAGATGGCCAAGTTGAGGTGGCCAAAGTGGGGCGGATCAAAAGAGCCCCCAAAAAACCCGATTTTTTTCATTTGAAGAGCATCCCGCTATATTTCGGCATAGGCCAAAGGGCGTCGTCGACACACCCTTCGAGCGCATCTACTGCAGCCCTTGCTTCTTCCATCCTGGGGAGCGCTAGGTCGCAATATGCTGCGGCCGCAGCTTCCCAGCCGAGGTCTGTGATCTGTTTTTTGATCTTTTCCAACTCTCCTACAGTCTCGATCGCCCGGTCGATCTTGAAGACCAGCTCCAGAAGCTGCTCTTGCTGGCGCTTGGAGCCCATTTGCAGATCGCGGAGTTCTTTGAGCGACTTTGCCATTTCCTTTTGCCATCGAATAGCAGCCGGAAGGATCTGCGTGCGGAAGAGCTCGATCATGAGCGAGCATTCAATCGCCATCTCTTTCGCATATCTTTCGGCTAAAATCTCAAAGCGGCCCTCTAGCTCTTGTTTGGAGAGGACGCCGTTAAAGAGCCTCTCGGTTTTTAGCTGGCGGAGCACACTATAGGAATGATAGCTTTTTTTCACGTTGGGCAAGTTGCGCCTCTCCGCCTCTTCCGCCCACTCAGCCGCATAGTTGTTCCCCGAAAAAAGGACCGGCTGCGCGGCTTGGAAGTGCTTGCGTAAGACAGGGAGCGCCGTTAAAAGCAGATCTATTCCCGGCTGTTTGGCCGCTTCGTCTTCGATCTCATCGAGAATCAGCTGCAAGCTGTCTGCCACAATTGCATTGATGATGCTGACAGGCCAGGCCGTGTGCTGCGCTGCGCCAACTGCCCGGAACTCAAACTTATTACCCGCAAAGGCAAAGAACGATGTGCGGTTGCGATCCGATGCGTCGACAACATGCGAAGGCAAATGCTTCAAACCAAGATCGACTCGGCGATGCGCTTCTTTCGACCCCGGTTTTTCATGGATCATCTCCTCAACGCAGGCTTCAAGAGCTTCGCCGAGATAGACTGAGAGGATCGTGGGCGGGGCTTCCGATCCGCCAAGCCGCCAATCGTTCGATGCACTGGCAATGGAGGAGCGAAGGAGGAGGGAGTGCTCATGCACAGCGCGTAAAATCGCAGCAAGGAGAGTCAAGAAAGCAAAGCTGTCCTCTTTAGGATCGAGCAAATTGATGCCGCCTTCGGTGGCCAGCGACCAGTTGCAATGTTTTCCCGACCCGTTGATCCCCGCAAAAGGTTTTTCATGGAAGAGGCATGCGAGGCTGTGGCGCTCGGCAACTTTTCTCATCAGCTCCATCAGCAGTACGTTGTGATCGGAGGCAAGAGAAGCCCTTTCGAAGAGCACCGCAGCTTCATGCTGCGAGGGAGCAACTTCATTATGGCGGGTCTTTAGAGGGATGCCGAGAAGAAATGCCTCCTCTTCCACTTCCCGCATAAAAGCCAGCGTCCGTTCATTGAGAGAAGAAAAGTAATGGTCTTCCAACTCTTGGCCTTTTGGAGGTTTGGCCCCATAGACGGTCCGCCCTGCCAATTTCAAATCGAGGCGCAAGTCATACAGGTCTTTCTCAATCGTAAAATATTCCTGTTCGGGGCCAAGCGTGGAGAAAACGCTTTTTGCCTCAATGCCGGCAAGCTTGAGAAGCCGCATCACTGCAGCTTCGATCTTCTGATCAGAGCGAAGGAGTGGAATTTTATAGTCGAGGGAATCCCCATTCCATGAAAAGAAGAGCGAGGGAATACAAAGAGTCAAGCCGTCTGCTCCGCTCCATAAAAAAGGAGGCGTGGAAGGGTCCCAAAGCGTATAGCCCCTAGCCTCTGCCGTACACCTCAAGCCTCCGTTCGGAAAAGAGGAGGCATCCGGCTCGCCTTGCATCAGATCGCGGCCGCTGAACGTCTCGGTGATCTCACCTGCTTTATAACCGAGGAAAGCATCGTGCTTTTCTGCACTGCATCCGGTCAAGGGCTGAAACCAGTGGGCGTAATGGGTGGCCCCGGCTTGAAGCGCCCACTCTTTAAGAGCTTTAGCGAACACATCGAGATACTCCTTTTCGATCTGTTCCCTGCCGTCCATAGCTGCAAGCCAATTTGCAGCCTCTCTTTTAGGCAGCCTCTCTTCGATCAGCCGTTTAGAAAAAACTCTCGCCCCAAATTTCGGAGAGCGGTCATCTTCTTTTGCCGTAGTTTTTCGCAAGACTGCGGATGGAATGCTCATAAAATCCCCACAATGGAAATTGTATGCGAGGCTAACACACCGGCCTTTCAAAGTTCAACCCGGAAACCCACTCAACCGAAAAGCCCGCGAACCAAACCAACTTATACCGAAGAAAGTTCAAAAATCGAGGAAAATCTGATTGACTACCAGGTTTGAGGAACTCACTATTTCGAAAAAAATTTAACCACGGCTAACTTAAAATCCTCAAATAACGCGGGCGATTTCCAGCGGATCGAGCACAATTTCAATCTCTCCGGCCAAATAACTTCCTCGAGATTGATCTAGCTGATCTAGATAAAAAAATATTTTTCATAGGAAGGGGAGCAGAAAGCCCCCTAAAAACAAAGCATACTCGTCAAGAATATCTTGAACAAAAGCAACTTTAAGCCTTTTCTTCGATCTCGGAGATTTTTTGCTCAACCTCTAAGATGCTAGCACTTGCTTTTTCAAGACGCTCTTTCTCTTGATCCATCTGTTCGCGGTAGTGCATCGCTTTTTCGAAATCAAGGCCCGAACCGGAAAGAGCTTTCCGATAGGCTTCAAACTGCTCGCGGATCTCTTGTCTTCGCTGTTTTCGCTGCTGAAGCACTTCGCGCAATTGCTCCAGAGCTTGCAAGTCGTCCGCACTCAGGCGAAGAAGCGCGCTTTCTTTGCGCTCGGCAATGAGATCCTTGAGCGGTTTTGCCAACTTATCGAATTGCTGCTGCTCAAATTTACTAAGCGAAAGCGCCTCGGCTTCGCTGCGGATCTCTTCAACCTTTTTCTGCAGCTCTTCGGCTTCGCTCTCCGTATCTTTTAGAAGAAGGGCTACTCGCTCTTTAAGCTCGGAAAGCTTTTCTTTTCGGATCTGCTGCTTTTCTTTTTCTTGCCGCTCGATCTCTTTACGCTCTTTTTCTTGCTGTTCAAGATAAGGGGCGCGGATTTGCTGCATTTCGGATCGAAGCAGACGCAAATCATCTCTTGAAAGGCTTATCTCGCGCATCTGGTTTTGGATTTCAATCAGCGCCTCGTCAACTTGCGCCGCATCCATCTCTTTTTGCTTCTCTTTCAGCTCTTGCAGTTTCGCTTCGACAGGAGCGCGGAGCTCAGCCGACTCTTGCCTTTTCTGCTGGATCTCTTGCTTGTACGCCTTTTCCAGTACCTTGATCTTATCCCAGCACTCGCTCAACTTCGAGCGGGTTGCAGTAAATGCGGAGGCATTGAGGGTTAGAAATTTAGCAAGTCCTTGCAGCGCCTTAATCTCTTCGCGCAAAGCATAGTAAGGAGCCCCGACAACCTCATCCCCTTTAAAGTGCTCTTCGATAAAGCGATCTACATCTCCCAGGAATTCGCGGCTGATCTGCTCAACCAACTTTTTGCGCCTCGGAAAAACGCGGTCGCCCAGCTCGGAGAGCCTCTTGAAAAACTTCGTCTTGTAGCGGATGCGCATTTCAGTTTTAATGATCTCTTTTCGCAGCGCACTCAAACGGCTCGCAAGGGTGTTGAGAAGGTTCAGCTCGCCCTGAGTGGCGCCATAGGCCCTTTCTTTAGAAGCAATCGTCTTCACACCTTGCGGCAGCTCGACAGAAGCGGCCTGGCTCACAAGATCGTCAAGATTCTGCACATCCTGCTCAATCGCCTTGATCGCCAAATCGATCTGCTCCATCGCAAAAGCGCTTTGCTCTTCCAGGATCTCCTTGAGACGTCTCGCCTCAACCGTCAGCTCAACGTATTCGTTCCATAGCTGGGAACGGATCGCAGAGTTGAGGTTTTGCTTAAAATATTGCAGAAGATGGCGGCGAGCCTCCCAAAACTCGCGAAAGCGGGGCGTCCCCTCTTGCGAAATCGAACCGCGCATGAATTGCAGCCCGCAGGAGATCTTCTCCTCGGGAGTCGGCAGGGCTTCGGCTTCTTGAATAAATTTTTGGTATACCTCGCTCATCGGCTCAGACTTAGTTAGAGCTGGTTCGAGAGAAGAGGCTTCTGGGGAAGGGGACTCAGAGGATGTCATCGTACTCCGCGGATGAAAAGTGAAAAACACTTGCAGTAGTGTAAAGGGAATCCGTTTTTTTTGAAAGGGGATTTCCTCTTTCAGCAGATGAAAAAAAATTGTTTACATTTTGCACCTTTTGCACAAATATAGGGCAATCGAGGTAACGACATGCTCCGAAATACAATCTTCTTCCTGGCAGCAACTGCGCCGCTCGTGGCCGGCTACGATTGCAAACGATCGCCCCTTGCGCCGGCGAGGCCCTGCCCTTATCCCAAAAAGGATGAGCAAGGCGCCCCAAAAATTGAGGCATCCGTCCTCATCTGGCAATCTAAGATGGAAGGCCTGGAATTTGCTTCCAAATCGTTTATTGAGGCCGACCCTTTTTCGACGACTCAATCTTTCCAAGAAAAGCTTTTCATCCCCGATTTTGCCTGGAACCCCGGCTTCAAATTTGCAGCGGGCTACAATCTGCCCTACGATGGTTGGGATGCAGAGGCCCGCTATACGTACTACCACGGCGAGCTGACTGATCTTAAAAAGACGTTCGACTCCCAAATCGGCCCGGTTGGGGTCGGAATCGTGCCTCTTTGGCATTATCCGTTCATCGAAATCCCAACGACAACCAACCCGCTCCGCTTCAGATACGCATCGAGCGCCTGGAAGCTAAATTTCAATTCGATGGACCTCGAGTGCGGCCGCGAGTTCTTCACCTTCCCCTCCCTCCCTATGCGGCTCCATCTGGGCGCAAAAGCCGCCTGGATCAATCAGACATACAAGGCGAGCTATTCGGGCGGAACGATCTTTAACGGCACCTTAAATTCTCCTATCGGCAGCTCTTACGAATACCTCACCAGCAAAATGGTTTTTGCAAGCCATCTCTGGGGCCTAGGGCCGAGGGCGGGACTTGATTCGAGATGGAACATGAAATACGGCTTGTCCCTCATTGCCGACGCGGCGCTCTCTTTGATCTATTCCCATACAAAACTGACGACAAAATATGACGATACACTTCTAGATCAGACTGCCGGAGACCTCATTGCCCCGCATTTCAGGCTAAAAGAGAAATTTTCCGAGCTCACTCCTGCTTTGGAAGCAAGTCTCGGCTTGGATTGGGGCCACTGCTTTTGCTGCACCGGGCGCCCGATCTATTTTGGAGCGAGCATCGCATATGAAGTGCAATATTGGTGGTCGCAGAACCATGCGAGAAGAAACTATCCCTACAATGCCCCCGCAAATATGTGGGACTCAAGAGGCGCCCTGCAAATGCAAGGTCTAACTGCAGCACTGCGATGGGATTACTAGGAGAGCCATGCGAATCAAGGATCTGTTCTTAACTTTAGCCCTGCTCAACAGCCCTGCTCTTTTAGAAGCGGGCGAATGCTGCCCTCCGGGAGCTTGGATCGCGCCGAATTGCTCCTGTTTGGAAGCAAAGGACATCGGCACGCTTTATAGCGCCTGGCCAAACCTCTGCTCCCCTTGTCCTCCGGTAGGATGGGGCGAAACATTTGAAGTGAGCTTTCTCTATTGGCAAGCGCAAGAAGACGGACTCGACTTCGCGATCAAAAACAACCCGACCTATACTCCAACCCCCACTCTCTATGCCAATGTGAATGGGCAATTCATCGGGCTCGATTTCAACTGGGAGCCGGCGCTGAAGCTAAATGGAAGTATGATTTTCCCAAACGGATGGGATTTCGATTTCCGATGGACCACCTATTATAGCCGCTCGAAACACACAACTTCGCACGCGGCGGTAGATGCGAACACGACAAGCGGCCTCTATCCGCTCTGGCTATTGCCGAACGCATACGCCGTAACCCCTCCGGTCTATGGGCAGGCGCGAGGACTCTGGAACCTCCATTTGAACACATTCGATTTCGAGCTTGGCGCCAACGCCTTTTTGACGCCGCGGGTCAGCCTCCGCTTCCATGGAGGCTTCAAGTGCATCATCATCGATCAGAAATACCGCGTGAAGTATTTAAATGGAATTACGAACGGGGCCAATCAAATGCTTCCGTCACGCGCGGCCTTGTCCAATGACTGCTTTGGAGCAGGGCCACGCATCGGCTTCAACTCGAGATGGTTCGTTGCATACGGCTGGTCGATTGCGGCTGACATCGCCGGGTCGATGACACTTAACCGCTTTAAAATGAAGAGAAGCGACTCCGACCGAGCGCTTGCACCAACGCTAAATCAAAAGACTTCTTATTTCAGGGAAAAATATTATGCCTTCCGCCCCAATTTGGAAGCGCTGCTCGGGGCTTCCTGGGATACATGCTATGGATGCAACAACAGATATAGCTTTGGCTTTATGGCCGCGTACGAGCTTCAGTACTATTGGGAGCAGAACATGATGCCCCAGCTCGTTTCGAGGCCAATTTCATTTCTCAGTTTTCCCTCGCGCGGCGACTTGCATTGCCACGGGTTGACAGCAACACTACGATTTGGGTTTTAACATGAAAGCAGTCTTCGCACTACCCCTTCTACTCACAGCGCCTCTTGCGGCAGAGACCATCTGCCCGCCGCCGCCGCCATGCGCCTTTCTTCCTGTAAACCGACCTTGCGTCAAGGACATTTGCGCGCTCGAACAATCGGATCTCTATATCCAACTTTCCTTCCTCTACTGGCTGGCCGAAGAGAGAGGACTCGAATATTGCATGAAAAACACCAATGCCTTACTCGATGCTCAGATGACCCTTTACAAGCCCGTCTTTGAGTGGCAGCCGGCATTCAGGCTCGTTCTCGGAAGCTACCTCCCCAAAGACAACTGGAGCATCGACGCGAGCTATTCCTTCTATCTCCAAAATATCCGCAGCGCAGCAAAAGACAATTTTTCGCAAGGCCCCTTCGGGCTTTTGAGCGTTTGGACCTCACCTGACGCGTTTGTCTCAAGCAACTTCTACGCCCTTTGGCAGCGAGCCGATACATATTGGAAGCTGCATGGGTATTTCTTTGACTTGATGGTCCGCAACAACCTGTGTAACAGCCCAGCGCTTTCCATCCAGCCGGCTTTCGGGTTGAAAATGGCGATCTTGCAGCAGCGCTATGAGGTCCGCTATAAGTTTGGAAATACGATTACGACCACCGGCGTTGCAGAAAACCTCATCAGCTCTTCGATCAACCTAAAAAACCGCTCATTCAACATCGGGCCTTCCGTTGCCTGCGGCACGCATTGGAGCCTGGATGGCCATTGGAGCTTTAACGGCACAATCGGCGGTTCGATCCTGGCCTCGAATTTTGGCGTGGGCCGCCACGAGTTCGACGTTTCTTCTACGGCAGAAACTCAGATAGGAACCTATCGCTTTAATGACGATTTTTGGACCTGGAGGCCGCAAGCCTCTCTCGTCCTTGGCGCTGAATGGAGCGATTGCGCCTGCAGTCCAATAAAAGTGATCCACTATGGCTTAAAGGCCTCTTATGAGATGCAATACTGGTGGAAGCAAAATATGATGCTGCGCCACATCGACGCCCCAATTCCGCAAAGCCACACGCTAGCCCCTCTGCAAGGCGATTTGATCTTCCAGGGATTGACGGTCGATCTCTTCTTTGATTTCTAATCCCCTTGTTCGTAATCTTGCAGGATCATCTCTTTGATCCTATCTAGATCGAGCTCTTCGATATTGAGCCACCGAAAAAGCGGCTCTTTGCGAAACCAAGTAAACTGCCGTTTCGCATAGTGGCGCGATGCTTTTTTAAACTGGGCGAGAAACAGCTCTTTATCCTCAGAGGTCCGTTTGCTGTCGAGGAATTGAAGCGCCTGGCGATAGCCGATCGCCTGCGACGCCGATGAGTTCAAGCGGAGCCCCTTAGACTCCATCTCCATGACCTCGTCTAAAAACCCCTTGCGGATCATCTCCTCACAGCGCATCTCAATACGCCCATAGAGTTTTTCCCGCGGATAATAGATAAACCAACAGCGGAAATCAAATTCCCTCTCCTCTTTATCTGCGGCTTTGGGAAAATCGCTCACCCGTTTCTCTGAAAGAGCCATAATTTCCAAGGCGCGGACGATTTTGTGTTGGTCGTGCTCAGAAATTGTCGCCGCATACTCCGGATCGAGCATCTGCAGCCGTTCATAGAGCACTTCGACGCCAAGTTCTGCTATTTGTTTTTCAAGCTGTTCGCGTACCTCGGGGATCGGAGGAGGACCGGCAGGCGGTCCATAAAGAAGCGCATGGATGTAAAATCCCGAACCGCCGGCAATAATTGGGACATTGTCTCTCGCAATCACCTCGCGGACCGCTTGCGTCGCTTCCCTATAGTACTGGGCTACGTTGTAGGTCTCTTCAACATCGCAAATATCAATCATGTGATGGGAAATCAACGCCCTTTCTTCCGGCGTGGCTTTTGCCGTTCCGATATCAAGCCCTCGGTAGACTTGCATAGAATCCGCAGAAATGATCTCTCCGCCAATCGCCTGGGCTAAAAGAAGCGAGAGCTCTGTCTTGCTAGATGCTGTCGGCCCTGCAAGAACAATCACTCGCTTTTTGCGGCTCCAAACAGGGATACGCTCTTTTTGAGGGAGAAGAAGAGAAGAAGAGTTATTCATTCCGGAGGTGTATAATGAAGCGCATCCTGCTCAGATTCAAAAATCTGAAGAATTCTCTCGAATCCGGCCAGCTTAATGATCTCCATTACATCTTCAGAGACGGAAAAGATGAGTAAAACCCCCTTTTTCGCCTTTAGCTTCTTTGCAGCGGAGAGGAGCAGCCTCATCCCGGCGCTGCTCAGATAATCGATATGGAGAAAATCGAGAAGCAGATGATTGCGGTTTTCAGCGATTAGCGAATCGATTTTCCGCTCTAAAACAGGCGTCGTTGCAGCATCAAGCCTGCCGTCAAGTCGCAAGATAATTTTTCGATCAATTTCTTCCAGTTCAACATGCAGGCCGACGCTCATAATACTATCCTTAGGGTTGGACAATTTCCAGGTGGATCCGGCGTCCCAAACGGGCGCCAATCGTCGAGGCAAGAGTGCGGAGAGACCGGATTACATTTCCCTTTCGTCCAACGACCTTGCCTACATCTTCCGGAGCAACGCGGATTTCAATCAAAGTACCGCTTTGTCCTTCCATGGAGCGGATATCGACGCTCTCGGGAAGGTTAACCATATTTTTTACAAGATATGCGACAAATTCTTCCATACCGATACTCCTTCAACCCGCAGAATACTGGATTTACCCTATTCAATGCAATTCGTTCTGCAGCCAGGAAAGATAGGCCGGATTGCCCCCTGTAATTTCGATCTGTAAAATCTCCGGCACCTCATAGCTGCACCGGCTGAGGATTTTTTCTTTTACTGCTTCGAAATAGCGCGCATCGGTTTTCAAGAAAATCTTACACTCCTCGGCGCTTTCAATCTTTCCTTGCCAGGAAAAAAGCGATTCGACCTTGGGGATAATCGATGCGCAAGCAATGAGCCGCGCCTCCAAAAGAGCTTGAGCAATCTGCCTTGCCTCCGGCAAATCCTTAGACGTCCATAAAATCAATACAGGCCGCTGCATTCAATCCTCATAAATTATTTTCGATAAAAGCCAGCTTTGAGATGCGCAAATCAATAATGCGGGGCGCAAATGTCACGGTCGGCTGCGCAAAGCGCGTTTTTGCAATCTGCAGCTTGTAATCCTCTTGCATCGAGCGTCTCAAGGAGAGGAAATTGCTGAGCTGCCCTGAAAACTCTTTTACCGGCAGCCGGACGAATTTCGGAAAGAGGCAAACGGTTTTTCCCTCCTCGGAAAACACTTCGTCTTCGGTCATCAGAACAATTTCTCTCTGCCCGTAAGAAGGAGAAAATGCCTTTGAAACATCGATCCGTTTGATGCGCATCTCTTCTTGCCAAGGAACGCTCTCTAAGAAGCGCAAAACCTGAAGAGCCAATTCCAGGTGCCTGTTTTTGACCGGCTCTAACCAGCGACCTCCCTCTCGACCTTCTTGATCCCTATCCCCCAAAAAAGGGGGCAGGCCAAGATAGATCTCCGGCAAGTTTTTTGGCGGGAAAAATGGCGAGAGCGGAAAGAGATACCCTTCCTTATCCAAGGCGATATTCTCATAATCACCCAAACGGGCGACGGGCTTTCGGACAGTGTAATCGATATAGAGCGTTCCCGGGTCTACCCTGCGGAGATGGGCCGATGCGATCATAGGATTTGCTTCGAGCTTCCTTTTCCCCTCCTTGATGTCAAATCCATAGAGGGATACCGGACAATCAGCGCTTAAACCTAAGATCTCTGCAAGACAGCTCGTTTTGAGCGCTTCTTTTTCCGGCCCTGTCTGGACAATCGCTGCAATCAAATAGCGGCTGTCGGCTAAACGGGCCCTTCTCCCCTTTTTCCAAAAGGCATAGGCGCCCGTACTCAAAAAGAGGGTCGCCAAAGTCGACCCAATAAGGCAAAAGGCCGCTTGCCGGTAGCTCCATTGCGTGCGGCTCATCGCAGCGCCCTTCGATGCCTGTGCAAGGCAAGGATGACCAGCTCATTGCAAAGATCTTTCCAACTTAAACCGGCAGCTTGCCACATCTTGGGATAAAGGCTGGTATCGGTTAAGCCGGGAAATGGATTGATCTCATTGAGCCAATACCCTTGACCATCAAGGAAAAAATCGATACGGGCAAGGACTGTGCAGCCGCAGGCCCGGTATACTTTTTTTGCAAGATCGATCCCTATCTCCAGTTCAAGAGATGTTAAATGAGCGGGAGCGGCAGTCGGCATCGCTAGAGCGCCGTATTTTCCTTTGTAATCGTAGAAATGTCCCTCGTTGAGCACCTCTCCCGCCGCGCCGATCCGGATCCTCTCGTTGCCCAGCATGGCAAATTCGATCTGGCGCCCGACAACTTCTTTTTCGACAATCACAGTATCGTCGTAGGAAAAAGCAAAAACCGCCGCATCAAGCGCCTCTTCAGGGCAGGAGGCCCTCTTGACGCCGATGCTTGATCCAAGATGGACCGGTTTAATCCAAACAGGAAACGAAAGAGAGCTCGCAATCGCCTCCAAAAGCGCCTCCTCCCTCTCTCTCCAGGCGGCCAGCGTCCATTCGAAAAAGGGAGCCGTCGGAATCCCATTCATTTGCGCGATTTGCTTGGTCCAGCCTTTATGCATGCAAATGGCGGAAGAGCGGTAATCGCATGAGGCATAAGGAAGCCCCATCGTCTCGAGAAGTCCCTGCACCATTCCATCTTCTCCCCGAGGACCGTGGAAGACCGGGATGCAAACGTCGCACTCCCCCATCTCCTGCACAATCTGGGGCGAAAATTTCTCTTGGGCAAGCCCAAGCTTTTCCATTGCATTTTCTCCCCCAACCCACGCACCGGTTTTACTAATTCCAAACTGTTTGATCCGATAGAGGGCCGGATCGAGGTATCGGAGTACATTGCGGGCAGACATGAGCGCAACGTCGTGTTCGGCAGAGGCGCCTCCAAAAAGGACGCCGACGGTTAGCTTCGGCTGTAATTCGCCTATTTTTTCTAAAAGAGTCTTACCCGCGAAGGTGATATCCCCTGCACCCAAAGTAATGGCGCTATCTCCCGGGCGAAGAAACGGAGCGGCGCCCTCTTCCAGATGGGACCTTGGATAAAAGTGGACCTTTTTCCCAAGTTTTTCGCGAAGGCGCATGTAGAGAATAGCTGAGCTGACTCCATCGATTGGCGACTCTCCTGCCGAATAGATGTCGGTCATAAAGATCTCGTCTGCATCCGAAAAACAAGACAGGAATTCATCGAATAGGTCCTTGACGCGGCTATAGCGGTGGGGCTGGAAAAGGACTATAAGCCTCCTCTCCCCAATCTTTTCTCGCAAAGCGGAAAGCGTCACACGAATCTCTGTCGGATGATGGGCGTAGTCGTCATACACCTCGATATTTTGGACCGCTCCAAGCTTCTCAAGCCGCCTGCCCGTACCGCTAAAGGCCCTAAAAGAGCGCCTGATCGCCTCTTCGTCTGCACCGAGCGTCCAAGAGAGCGCGAAAACAGCCGCGGCATTGAGCGCATTGTGTTTCCCAAAGAGGGCCACATCGATCGCCTTGAAGATCCGCTTTCCATTTGTTAAATCAAAGCGAACTCCTTTTTCCGATGTTACAAAATTTGTGATGCGCCAATCTGCTTTTTCCGAAAAGCCATAGGATGAGCCCTTGGGGGAGAGCTTTGAGAGCTCCGGATCATCAGAGCACCAAAAGAGGGCGTCTCTCTCAGCTTGATCGAAAAACCGGGCAAAGCCTTGGCGAAGCGATTCTAGCGTCTTCCAATAACTGAGATGCTCCCCTTCGAGGTTCGTCACAATCGCGCCATAGGCGTTTGTCTTCAAAAAAGAGCCGTCGCTCTCATCTGCCTCTGCAACAAAGTAAGGCCCCTTGCCCGCGCGCCCATTGGTATTGAGCGAGCGCAAAAACCCCCCTACGACAAAAGAAGGGTCCATCCCTGCTTCCATGAGGACCGCTGCCAAGAGAGCTGTCGTCGTTGTCTTTCCGTGAGTGCCGGTCACAAGGAGCGGCTTTTGGTTGCCGATGAGGCGATTGAGCAGCTCCGATCGGTGCAGGATGGGAAGACGCAAGGAGATTGCCTTTCCCAGCTCCCGGTTGTCCGGTTTAATGTCCGTACTATAGACGATCGTATCGCCTTCTTGGATCTTCTCTCCACTTTGGCCCAAATCGATTTCGGCGCCCTCTGCTCCCAGTTGCTGAAGAAGCGCGCTTGCACGGATGTCGCTTCCTTTTACCTTTTCGCCCCGCTGCAGCAAAACACGCGCTAAGGCGCTCATGCCGATCCCGCCCATCCCGATAAAATGATAACTCATATCCCCCTCATGACCCGATCTGCGAGGCTCTCCCTCCCTGCGCACTCTTGGCGATAGGCGCCAAGTGCATTTCGAAACTCCTTCGCCTGTTCTAGAAGAGAGGCAATGGCCAGAGAAAGAGACTCCGCCGTCGCAGCCTGTTCCAACATCATTATCGCCCCGCCGACGTTTTTCGCCAAGAAGCGGGCATTGGCGATTTGATGTCCGTCCGTGGAAAAGGGATAAGGGATCAAAATAGCCGGGAGCTCGTGGGCAATGAGTTCGGCGATCGTAGAGGCGCCGGCGCGGCAAAAAGCAAAATCGGCAGCCGCATAGGCGCAATCCATCTCGCTTTCATACGCAATGACAGCGGCTTTTATCCCACGTTTCGCATACAGAAGACGCACCTCTTCAACTCGCTCTTCTTTTCCTGCAAGATGGATCGCTTGAACAAAAGAGGGAAGAACGATTGGCGCCATTTTATTTAAAAAGAGAGCTCCTTGAGATCCCCCAAATACAAGTCCGGTGATCCGATCGGGATCAAGCCCGAATCTCTCTCTAGCAGCATTAGGGCTCCAAGTGGAGGGTTTTTTCTTCCAAGGCAATAAAGGCACGAGCTCTACCTTTCCGGGTAAAGGAAACTGGGCGGCTATGCTAGCAAAAGGTGAAAAAAGGCGATTGACTTTGCCCATTTGGCAATTCGCCTCAAATAAAAGGATCTTTTTTCTAAGAAAAGCCGCGGCGGCAAGAACCGGAAAAGCATGAAAACTCCCAAACCCAATCACTAAATCGGGGCTAAGCGATCGAAGAAGAAAAAGAGCTTTGCAAATCGACTTGCAAGAGACGCCGGTAAAACGGAGAAGACCTGATAGCGAAAACAGCAAAGGCGCCGCCGCGATCGTCTGGAAAGGGAAGCGCTCCTTTTGAAAAAAAGGTGATCTTTCGAGGCCCTCTCCGAGAAAAAAGATCTCAGCTCTCCTCTCAAGTTCCATAGAGAGCTGCTGCGCCGGGAAGAGATGACCTCCCGTCCCCCCCGCAGCAATCACAATTTTTTGTCTTTTCACGACTTGAGTGTAAAACGCAACGGAATACAAAGTCTAGCAGTCTGTTTCAAGACACAAACAACTAACAACCAAAGATTAGCACAACACGCTAACAAACAGCAATATACATAAAAACATGAATTATACTGAAGAAAGTTCAAAAATCGAGGAAAAACTGATTGACTACCAAGTTTGATGAACTCACTTTTTCGAAAAAAATTCAACCACACGTTCGCTTCGCTCACTAGAGAGCACAGGACACAGAGACGAGAATTAAGATTTTAGTCGTCGAATCCCTTCCCTCAGCAGAAGAACATTAAAGCAGTTCATGGATTAGACAGGTCTCATAAGCCGATTCAAGGAGTCCGGTGCCTAAAGCTCGATGAATATCCATCGCAGCTCCGATTATTTGCCCAGTAAGGTGATCTGGTTCTTTCTTCTCTCTGCTATGCCCTCTAGTGAGCGGAGCGAACGGGTGGTAAAAATAAATAAAGACTTCCTACTTATGGGTAATAGGATGGTATATAGCCCCCTGAAAACGGTTCGAAAATCGGCCAAAATAATCCCGAAAATCGACGAATCCTTAAATTGAAGACACCCTCTAATGGAGCGCGGTATAAATAAATCCAAGCATTATGGAGATTTTAAAAATCTTTTACTCTGCCTGTCATACATGTTTAGGACTGCCGCGATTCTACGAATTAGAGGATATAAATTCTTTCTAGACAGAAATATTTTTATTTTTTATAAGAAATTATTTATAAGTATTTTTTATTAACAAACTAAATTAAGGTGATTATGTGTTAACAAACAGTTGTGATTATAATACAATTTCCTATACGCTACTGACATCCGGAGCGCTTGGCGGCTCTTGTACTGCGCTAGGTTTCCGGGCTCTCGTCTCCAATACGACGGGGCAAAGCAACACCGCTGTAGGGACCTCCGCGCTCCAATCCAATACGACGGGGCAAAGCAACACCGCTGTAGGGTACCAGGCGCTCTACGCCAATACGGCGGGGACACAGAGCACCGCTCTAGGGTACCAGGCGCTCTACGCCAATACGGCGGGGACACAGAGCACCGCTCTAGGGTACCAGGCGCTCTACTCCAATAGGACGGGGCAAACCACCGCTGTAGGGTACCAGGCGCTCTACGCCAATACGGCGGGGATAGGCAACACCGCTGTAGGGACCTCCTCGCTCCAATCCAATACGACGGGGCAATTCAACACCGCTCTAGGGAACCAGGCGCTCACCTTCAATACGACGGGGACAAACAACACCGCTCTAGGGAACCAGGCGCTCTACTCCAATACGACGGGGCAAAGCAACACCGCTGTAGGGAACCAGGCTCAAGTCAGCAATACGACGGGGGCAAACAACACCGCTATAGGGGACTCCGCGCTCTACGGCAATACAACGGGGGGAGGCAACACGGTTATAGGCTCTTCCGCAGGACTTAGTATGAACGGTGGATCGAACAATGTGTTTATTGGGAGTTCAGCGGGTTCAAACGTTACTGCTGCAAGCAACGTCAATGTCATAGGAGGAGGCGTTGGAGGCTCGAATATCTCAAATACAACGTGGATTAGTGGAATTTCCGGCGTAACCACACAAGCCGCTGCGGTTGCCGTTTTAGTGAGTGCATCCGGTCAGCTTGGCACCATTTCTTCTTCCCGCGAACTCAAGAAGGATATCCAAGACATTCAGGATTCTAGTAAACTGCAAAAACTCCGTCCCGTCTCTTTCCGCTACAAAGCCCATGCTCCGGATTGCCCACTAGAATATGGTCTTATTGCAGAAGAGGTGGTGGATCTTTATCC